>CAMYUW010000006.1 GCA_947302275.1 uncultured Prevotellaceae bacterium | reverse complement strand
GCTTGGTGGCAGCCATATCAAGTGGAAAGTGCGTCGAAGACGAACTTCCACATCCCCCAGAATCTTGTCAATCACAAAGTTCCTCTTCGAGGCACTTGCAATGTTCAGCTCATGGACCAAGCCGCGAACCTCTACGAGGTTCTTGCATGGTCTTACTCATTGAAATCGGTTCTTCAAACCGCCAACATCTACGATGTTTCCACGGACAACAATGAATTATAATACAAATGAATATTCTGATAATTCTGATTGTTGTCACTTAGCATGACACATCAGAAAAATCAGAATATTCAGTTGCTAAAAAACTATGTGTTAAACTGTTGTGTTGATCAGTTCTTGAGGGAATAGGTTACGGTCGTGACAACGCGGACTTTCTTGATCCAAGGAGTGTACTCATCACGGCTCTCGATGGAGAATTGACCCTGGTCAGCGCTCACAATCTTATTGAGTTTGCTATGAGAATTCTTGGCAAACTGCTCGGCAGTAACCTGTGCGTTCTCGATAGCTTCCTGCATCATCTTGGGTTTCATCTCCTTGAAAGAGACAAACTCATACGTTATCTGATTGTCATAACTGTCACCTGTAATGGCCACTCCTTCTTTCAGCAAGTCGCCTTGCTTGGCAATAAGCTTGCGCACCAGGTCAACGTTCTTGCTCGTCACAGTAAGCACCGAAGTCACGATGTAACGGAAGTTCCGGTTAGACGAGTCATACTCGCGGGCTGTCAAATCAACCACCTGTGGGGCATTAAAGCTGATCTCATCTTCCTTGACACCACCCTTAATGAGAAATGCCTTGATTTTGGCCTGAGTAGCACCGATGCGGTCATACAGCCCCGGCAAGTCATTGCCCACTTCCTTTGAAACGATGGGCCATGTCACCTTGTCGGCAGGAACCTCCTGCTCAGCCAAACCCTTAACACTGACCTTACGGTCCTTGCTTGCAAAGTCATCAATACCAGCCTTGATGAACCAGCCCAATGAAAATACACTGAGTGCGATGAGGGCTGCCGAAATGATCATTTTCTCTTTCATAATAATTGCAAAAAGTGTTTAGTGTAAAACCTGAATGCCTCAATAACTGCAAAAAGCGCGCCATATTGTGCCCAACAGGTAAAAAATTTCACTTCATAGCTAAAAATATTCAATCAAAAGTGTGTTAATGGAACTTCAACTACAGTTTTCAGTGGGGTTGTTCAAGAAATATTCTTATAGAATTTTGTGTATTTTAGTAAAATATTGTTCTTAAAAGTTAATAAATAGCTGTTTAATGAAATTATTTTGTCAATTATAGCAATTATTCCGTGGATTGATTGTAACTTTGTGGCACAAAAAAGAAGAAATATGGCAAAACAGATGTCACAAGAAGAGATTCAGGCACGGCAAGAGCAGCTGATGCATGAGATGTCCAAGCGGATCGCACGCCGCGTGGATAGGGAACTGTTTGAGCGCGAGATGTCGCACAAGGACTTCGCCGAACTCATTAATCATTCCCAGGGCGTGGTGTCACGCTGGCTCAATGGGAAGCACAACTTCACCCTCTCGACACTCGCCTTGATTTCACTCACCCTCGACATCGACCTCCTGGAACCGCAATAGTTCTATTACATTTATATCAACCAACTATTTTAATCAACAATTCAATGACAACCAAGCAGACATTCTGGAGAACATTCGCCATCACTGTGGCCATGCTCCTCACCATGCCCGCTACACTGTGGGCCGACAGTAATCGACTCTCAGCCGTACTCAGTCACGGTGACAACGTGACCGTATTTATTGGAACTGACTGTTTTGCCAATGCAATGGACGCAGCAGAATATGGCGACATCATCACCCTCTCGCCTGGCGAATTTCAAAACGGCAACATCAACAAATCGGGTATCACAATTTTTGGTGCAGGATATGAGGACAACGATACGCTCGGCATTGGCAAGACCTCATTTGACTCCGGTATTACGATTGCAAGCAGTTCCCTTTTGAAGAATCTTTACATCGAGGGTTTGTGGACAAAGTACATATACTCATCAAATAAAATGGGTATTGAGTATTTAACGATAAGTCGATGCAGTTTTTATAAAAGCAGGCCTTATAGTGATCCAACAATCTACTTTAATAGTAATATCAACAATAAAGAAATTCTCTATACGACAATTAGCGAGTGTATTGATGTAAATTTTCAAAGTCCCTGTAATCAACAAGGCTTGGAGTTCTTGAATTCTGTAGTGCTGGATTATTACGGTAATAATTTCGGGTACAATCGTCCACTTTTCAGGTGGTGTGTGTTTCCTCGATACATTAGCTTCTCGTATTCAGCAGAGGAAACAAGCGCCGACTTTAGCCATTGCATATTCTCCTGTACCGCCGACACAGAAGGCACGCTCACGTTAAGCAGGGAATATGTCGGAGCAGGTTCTTTGGTCATGCTTTCTTTATATGTCAACTCCAATGACTTCCCCAGCGATGTAACCCTTAGGAACTGTATCCAAATGGATCGAGACGAGATATTTGCCGACGCACAAAACGGCTTTTACACGCCAGAGCGAACCTATGCCTTAAAGCACCCCGACAATGCTACATTATATGGTGTTGAAGTCGGCATCAACGGCATGTACGGCTGGAGCAAAGTCCCCTCTGGGCCTAAAGTCACCGACTTACAGGTAGCTGTAGAAGAACAAACGCTCATGGTGGATTATGACAGTGAAGTGGTGCCAGTGAGCATGAATTTAACTCATGTTACCAATTCGGTGACACCACATGCTGGCACCATATCGCATTATGCCTACTGGATTGATGACAATGCAGACAATCTTGTGAACGTTGCTGCCGATGCTTTTAACGGACATATTGAGATTGACGTGGCTTCACTCAGTGCCGGCGAACACACTCTCTCGTGGATGGTGCGCGATGCTAACGGTGCCTGGAGCCAAATAAAGACCAAGACGTTCAGCATCGATAAATATGTTCCCGACGACGTGAACGGCGACGGCCAAGTGAGCATTGCCGACGTCACCACTTTGATTGACGCCTTGCTCAGCAGCACGGAGTCCATCTCCAACGGTGACGTGAACGGCGACGGCAAAGCGAGCGTTGCTGACATCACCACCCTCATCGACCACCTCCTGGGCAACAACTGATTGCCAATGTTAGAGAACAATATTAAGAAACTATGGTATTTTAAAATAAAACTTGATACAGATGAAACGTTTTTTAGTTTTGCTATTTTGTGGCATGGTACTCTCTCAAGTCGCCAATGCTTGGGAATATACCAGATTTTTTGAACATGATATTGACAAAAATGGGACACTCGATTTTGTGGAATTCGCTAACGATACAGCTTGGAAAGCGTTATTTGACGCTGTCGATGCCGACAAAAACGGTTCTATCTCATTCGAAGAGATGAAGTCTTACGATGAAAAACAAGCCGGCAGGGACGGAGTATGGGTATTTAATGAGGAAACTTCAGGACAGAAGTTTCATTCGATACAATCGATAGAAATCTTCGAATGCGCAACGCGAGTTGATTGTTGCAATAACGAGATTGCCGAAGTGGATTTTCAGTACAATACCGAGTTATGGGAGGTGCTTTGCGCCAACAATCTATTCACATCGCTCAATTTTGCACACAATCCCAAACTTACCCATTTAGTGTGCTATGGCAACCAAATCGCTGGTGAAGCGATGGATGAACTGATAGCAAGTCTGCCAACGGTGGAGAATGGTGAATTGGTTGTCGTTAACAAGCAAGACGATAACGAAAAGAACGTTTGCTCTACTGATCATGTCGCTGCTGCGAGAGCCAAAGGCTGGAACGTCTATGACTACAACGGTGGGGAGCCGATAGAATACGAAGGCGCAGGAAATATTTACGGTGACGTGAATGGCGATGGAAAGGTCAGCATTGCCGACGTGACCACCCTAACCGACTCTCTGCTAAATGCCACGGCTGACAGCCTCCCCAATGGTGACGTGAATGGCGATGGAAAGGTCAGCATCTACGATATAACCATATTGATAGACTATCTGCTATCAGGCAACTGGAATTGATGCTCGCTGGATAACGAGCAACAATAGAGGGAGTGTCATCATGAAATTTGATAATAAAATACTTAGTGTCTTTGCGTGAGGCCCCTGCGCATGGAAAATAAGAAGACAATAAGTACAATAAATACAATAAATACTATGCTATCCAGCGTGGTGCAATATTGAAGACAAGAAAGACAAGGAGCACAAATTTATTGATTATCAAATAATATAAAAACTTGTTCTTGTTGTCTTTCTTGTCTTCTTTTCTTTATCGGCCGGAATGAATCAAACAGCGAGCAATAATAAAATACTTAGTGGCTTTGCTACTTAGCGTGAAATACGGTGGTGGCGAGGGCCTCGGCACAGCGTTCTCCATCGATGGCACTGGAGACGATGCCACCTGCGTAACCTGCGCCCTCTCCACAGGGATATAAGCCCCTGAGAGCAACATGGTGGAGCAAAGTGAGATCACGGGGGATGCGCAAAGGTGATGAAGTGCGGGTCTCAACGCCGATGACGATGGCATCGTTGGTTAAGAAACCACGGGCATTTTGCCCAAAGACCTTAAAGCCCTTGCGAAGACGGTTGGCGACAAAACGCGGCATCCACAAGTCAAGCCGCGATGGCTGCACACCGGGCAAATAAGAGGAGGGCGGAATATTGCGTGAAGGTTTGCCATCCACAAAGTCCTTCATGCGTTGCGCACCTGCAATCAGCGTGTTACCTGCCTCGGCAAAGGCGCGGCGTTCCATATCCTTCTGGAAATACATCATCGACAACACGCCGTATTTCTTATATTGGTCAGGAAGGTCTTCTGGATGTAATTCCACCACCTTTCCCGAGTTAGCCCAATGTGAGCCACGGTTACTAGGGGACATACCATTTACCACCAAACCATCAGGCTCACTCACGGCAGGCACAACAAAACCACCTGGACACATACAGAAGGAATAAACTCCACGATGATCCACTTGGGTGACAAAATTATACTCGGCGGCAGGTAGATAATCACCACGGCCCAACACACTGTGATACTGGATTTGATCGATGATGCGTTGTGGGTGTTCCAAACGCACACCCACGGCTATGCCCTTGGCCTCGATAGTAATATCACTGTCATAGAGCATCTGATACACGTCACGTGCCGAGTGACCCGTCGCCAGAATAACAGGTCCTGAGAATGTCTCACCTGCAGCCGTTTCAACTCCTGTAACCGTGTCATCCTCAACGATGAGTCTGGTCACGCGGGTCTCAAAATGAACTTCTCCACCACAACGCAGGATGGTCTCACGCATCGCTTTAATGACCCCCGGCAACTTGTCGCTTCCAATGTGAGGATGAGCGTCAATAAGGATATCCTCACGCGCCCCATGCTGCACAAAGATGCCCAAGACTCGCTCCACCGAGCCGCGCTTCTTGCTGCGGGTATAGAGTTTGCCGTCGCTGTAAGCGCCTGCCCCACCCTCGCCAAAGCAGTAGTTGCTCTCTGGATCCACAATGCCTTCTCGCTGAATGCGTGAGGCATCAACGCGGCGTTTCATCACATCCTTACCACGCTCAATCACAATGGGCTTGATACCTAATTCAATGAGTCTCAGCGCGGCAAACAAGCCTCCAGGCCCCATGCCGACAACAATCGCCTGATGCTTACCGTCCACAGCATTATACTCGATGGGCGGTACCAGATAGTCCTGAGCCATCGGTTCGTCTATATAGACCCGCACCTTCAGGTTAACCACCACCTGGCGCTGGCGAGCGTCGATGGATCGTTTCAATACCCTAACACCGTGGACACTCTGGGCTGGTATGTCATTATACTTGTCAAGGTGGCGGATAATCTCACTCATCGATGCCGCCGTGCGCGGA
Organism: uncultured Prevotellaceae bacterium; assembly: GCA_947302275.1. Lineage (GTDB taxonomy): Bacteria > Bacteroidota > Bacteroidia > Bacteroidales > Muribaculaceae > Sodaliphilus. Next base: position 88,844 of record CAMYUW010000006.1, on the reverse strand, counting down.
CTGACACGTAATTGAAGCTCTCGAATCATAGTCTTGATATTTTATGCCACAAAATTAGTGAAATTTGGGCTATTTACAGTACATTTGCAACTTAATTCATCACGATATAACTTTCATGAGCGAAATCATAAAGAAATGCGGCGTGCTTTTTGACTTGGACGGCGTGCTGCTTGACAGCGAAGGACAATATTCCATTTTCTGGGAAAATATAGAAAAAGAGTACCCCACGGGTATTGACAACTTCGCCAGTTACATCAAGGGGTTCCATTTGAGCCGCATCCTTAAATTCTTTTCAGATGACAACGTGCGTCAGCTGATTCTTCAACGGCTCTCGGACTTTGAACGTGACATGAAGTATGAGTTCTTTCCTGGGGCAATCGACTATATCAAGCGACTCCAGGAGGCTGGAATACCAATGGCGATAGTCACGTCTAGCGACCGAACGAAAATGCAGTCGCTTTATAGCCAATACCCCGAGTTCCCATCTCTGTTCAGTTACATCATTACGGGTGATATGGTGACCAAGGCCAAGCCTGATCCTGACTGCTTCATAATGGGAGCCCAAAAACTTGGTTTGGACATCAAGGACTGCATTGTGCTGGAGGATTCACGCAATGGGCTTCTGGCAGGCCGCGCATCAGGAGCGAGGGTCATCGGTGTAGCAACCACCTTGAGCCGTGAAGTTGTCAGCGAGTTGAGTGACTTGACCATTGATGCCGTGTGTCAATTGAGTGTCGAACAGACGGTGAATTGTCCCCGAAAATGAGATTATTTTTCTTGCCGCAATTCTTTGCTCGATTGCAAAAAACATAGTACTTTTGTCAATTCGATGAAAACCATCCCAAATATCGAAGATTTTGCCAACAGCAATAACCCCGTTGTGCGCAAGTTCAGTGACTATCTGGACCAACATGGCATGCGCAGGACCACCGAGCGATATGCCATACTGAACCGCATTATGAATGTCAACGGACACTTCACCATCGAGGAATTGCAGCAGATGATTGATGAGGATGGATTTCGTGTGAGCCGTTCTACAGTATATAACACCGTTGAACTGCTTATCGAGGCCAAGATGTTAAGACGTCATGTGTTTGAGGGCATGCAGGCACAGTATGAACGCATCACCCTGCCCCACACCCACTTGATCTGTACCAATTGCGGCAAAGTCAAGGAAGTGAGAGATCCCAACTTCGCAGCCTTCATGAATGCACGGCGTTTCAACGCCTTCAATACTGACCACTACAGCCTGTATGTCTATGGAACGTGCAGCACGTGTGCCCGCAAATTGAAGCGCGTGAAAAACGAGATGACTAACAAACGCTAGTAACAACTTTTTTATAAAAAACCTTTTTAACACTTTTAAAACCGTTAATTTATCATGGCTAAAGTAAAACCGTTCCGTGGCGTGAGACCACCCAAACAGTATGTAGAGAAAGTAGCTTCTAAGCCCTACGATGTCCTCTCCAGCGAAGAGGCACGCGCCGAGGCTGGCGACAACGAAATGTGTCTTTATCACATCATTAAGCCCGAAATCGATTTCGAACCCGGCACTGGCGAGCACGAGCCCAAGGTCTATGACAAGGCCGTTGAGAACTTCAAGAAGTTCCAGGATAAGGGTTGGCTGATTCAGGACAATCAGGACTGCTACTACATCTATGCCCAGACTATGGATGGCCGCACCCAGTACGGATTTGTTGTTGGCGCCAGTGTTGAGGATTACCTCACGGGCCGCATCAAGAAGCATGAGCTTACCCGTCGAGAGAAAGAAGCTGACCGCATGCACCACATCGAGATCAACAATGCCAACATCGAACCGGTATTCCTGGCATTCCCCGATAACAAGACGCTCGAGGAGATCATCGACCGCACCGCACAGACCCAACCCGAGTATGACTTCGTGAGCGAAGATGGTATCGGACACACGCTGTGGGTAATCAAAGATAAGGAGACCATCGACACCATCACCAAGGAATTCGGTGAAATCCCCTATCTCTATATCGCTGACGGCCACCACCGTACCGCTGCTGCCGCTCATGTGGGCGAAGAGAAAGCTAAGGCTGATCCCAACCACAATGGCACTGAGGAATACAACTACCTGCTCGCAGTATGCTTCCCCCAGTCACACCTCAAGGTGATGGATTACAACCGCGTGGTTGTTGACCTGAACGGCAACACCGAGGAGCAGTTCCTCGAGAAGCTCGCCGACAAGTTCATCGTCGAGGAAAAGGGCACCGAAATCTACAAGCCCGCCAAGCTGCACAACTTCTCGCTGTACCTGGGCGGCAAGTGGTACTCACTGACTGCCAAGGAAGGCACTTATGACGACAACGACCCCATCGGCGTGCTCGACGTGACCATCAGCAGCGATTACATCCTGCGCGACATCCTGGGCATCACCGACCTGCGTACCGACAAGCGCATCGACTTCGTTGGCGGTATCCGCGGCTTGGGCGAGCTGAAACGTCGTGTTGACAGTGGCGAGATGAAGATGGCTCTGGCCCTCTATCCCGTGACCATGAAGCAGATCATCGACATTGCCGACAGCGGCAAGATCATGCCTCCCAAGGCCACCTGGTTTGAGCCCAAGCTGCGCTCAGGTCTCATCATCCACAAGTTAGACTAATTCTTTCACAAAACATGAGTTTTCACAGCGTTAATGGCCTCAACTATAGTCATTATAGTCATTAACGCTGTTTTTTTAATCATTTAGAATAATCTGTATGGTAAACAAAAAATCTATTATTACACTTGCGGCCGCGCTGATGACAATCACAGCCGTTGCCAGCAGCCTCAATGAAGCCAGAACACCCATTCATCGCCCTCTTATCGAAGAATACACAGGCACATGGTGCGGATGGTGTGTCCGTGGCATCGTGGGCATGGAATTATTGAGAGAAACTTACGGTGACGATTTCATCGGTGTTGCCTACCACAATGATGATGCCATGGAAATCATGAGCAGCAACAAGTTTCCCAACAACATTTATGGATACCCCTCGGCCTTTATCGAGAGGACATCAGAGGTTGACCCCCTGTATGGATACAGCAATACCACTACCGGTGCCATTGTTGCCGCGATGGAACAGTTTGCGGCACTTGAGGCGATAGCAGGAATAGACGTGAAAGCCCGATGGACCAGCGCTGAAAAAACAGCCATCTCAGTTGATATAAACAGTTATTTCACCATCGATGACGAGAGTGGCAAATATGCTATTGAAGTGATGCTAATTGCCGATGACCTGTATGGCAGTGGATCAGGCTGGAATCAGAGCAATTATTACTCGGGCTACTCTTACTACACTAATGACCCATATCTGGGAGAATGGGTGCAAAAACCGTTAACCGTCATGAATTACCACTTCAATGATGTGTTGATCGGTGCAAGCGGTGTAATATCAGGCAGTCTTCCGTCAAGCATTGTTGCCTATGAAGACTATTCGTTTAACTATACTATCACGCTCAGCAGCCTTCCTAAGCCCGCACTCATTCAGAACAAGGACAACCTGCACGTGATTGCCGTTGTTGTCAACAAGAACAACCGCAAGGCAATCAATGCCAACAGGGCCTATATCAATGACTATAAAGCTGCCATACCCGGGGATGTGGATGACGACAGCAGCATCACGATTGATGATGTCACATTACTCATCGACTACCTGCTATCTGATGATTCAACCTTAATCAACATTGCCAATGCCGACGTTGACGGCGATGGCCTTGTCAACATCAACGATGTAACAGAGATCATCGAGTTGCTGTTAGGCATTTGATCATCGTTTAGGGCCTAGCCGGTTTACTTGTTTCAACAACACAAGGAAACTGGCCGACGTATGTTTCAATATTGGTGAAAATCCTTAAAAAGCGTTATCGGGGCAATCGATAGCGCTTTTTTTCGTTTTTTTTATTAACAACGCCACTGTTATTAGAGAAAAAATCACTAAATTTGTAGGTTAAAAGAGAAAACAAAAAATTAATCACTAGATAAAGAGACATAACTGTATGAAATTCAACGTCCAAAGTAAATTATTGCTGAGCAGGCTGAACGCCGTGAGCAAAGTGGTTAGCAACAAGAACGCCTACGCAATTCTTGACAATTTCCTGTTTGAGCTGCAAAGTGATCGACTGGTTGTCACCGGTAGCGATATGGAGACTCGACTGACCACTAACATTGAGGTGCAAAATGTGGAAGGTACCGGAAAGTTTGCTATCGATGTCAAGCGAACCATCAACTCACTCAAGGAGTTGCCCGACACCGCACTGACCTTTGAAATCAATGACGAGACACTTGCTGTCAAGGTCACCTATATCAACGGTTACTATGATGCGATGGCACTCAATGGTGACGATTTCCCCGAAAAGGCTGCCAATGCTAATGGTGTAAAGCAGTTCTCACTGCCTGCCAAAAACATTGCTGCCGGCATCGGTCATACCCTGTTTGCAGTTGGTAACGATGATATGCACCCTCAGTTCACTGGTATCTATTGGGACATCCATCCCGATATGATTGTCTATGTTGCCAGTGATTCCCACAAGCTCGTGCGTTATCGCCAGACCGACGTGAAGCCTGACTTTGAGCGTAATTTCATTCTCCCGTCCAAGCCTGCCGCTATCCTTGCCAGCATCATTGACCGCAATAGTGAGGATCCCATCAGCATCACTGTTGATGAGAACAGCGCCACATTCGAGAACTCGGATTTCCAGCTCTCGTGCAGATTCATTAACGGACGATATCCCAATTACAACTCGGTAATCCCCGAGGATAACCCCTACACCATGGCCGTTGACAGACAGACATTGTTGAACGCTGTGAGACGTGTGGCTGTGTTTGCCAACGTTGGTGGACTGGTGCGTCTTGACCTAAGCGCCGACCATGTCGTGCTCACTGCCCAGGACGTGGACCACTCAACCGCTGCCGAGGAGACTATCAACTGCGAATACAATGGTGAGCCCATGAACATCGGATTCAAGAGCGCTGACATTATCGACGTAGTCAGCAACATCGACTCTGACGGTGTATTCCTCAAGTTGCTCGATCCCGCACGTGCAGGTGTGTTTGTCCCCAGTGAGCAGAAAGCCGGTGAGGATCTCATCGTCCTGCAGATGCCCATGATGATCTAATAGGCCCGATATGGAACTGAACCTGAAAAGACCCCTTGTTGTCTTTGACCTGGAATCTACGGGGCTCAACATCACCGAGGACCGCATCATCGAGCTCTCGTATGTCAAGGTATATCCTAATGGACAGGAAGAGAGCAGGACTTTCCGTTTCAACCCCGAGAAGGTGATTCCGCAACAGGCCATCGATGTGCATCACATCACCAACGAGATGCTTGAGGGCGAGCCCACCTTCAAACAGCGCGCACATGAAATCGCACGTGTGTTTGAAGGAAGTGACATCGCTGGTTTCAACAGCAACCATTTTGACATTCCGTTGCTGGCACAGGAGATGAGCAAGGCAGGTATCAATTTTGATCCCAGCCAGCACAAGTTCATTGATGTGCAGACCATCTACCACAAGCGGGAAAAACGTGACCTGGAGGCTGCTTGCATTTTCTACTGCGGCCATCCGATGGAGAATCACCACTCGGCCGCTGACGATGCCAAGACGACACTTGAGGTCTTGAAGGCCCAGCTCGACCACTATGCCAACGATGCCGAGCCCTTGAAAAACGATGTGGATTTTCTGTCTCAATACTCGACCCACAACCGCAACGTAGATCTTGCAGGCCGAATTATTTATAATGAGCAGAAACAGCCCGTATTCAACTTCGGCAAGCACAGGGGCAAGACCGTCGAAGAAGTGTTCACTAAACTCGACTTCGGATACTATGACTGGATGATGAAGAGTGACTTTGCTGAGAACACCAAGCAGGTTATTACCAAGTTGTATATCCAATACAAGAAAAAATAATCACCTTACCGACTGACTCATCATGTTGAAAGGCAAGCACATCATTTTAGGCATTACGGGTGGTATCGCGGCCTACAAGTGCGCCACACTCACCCGGCTACTCGTCAAGGCAGGTGCAGAGGTTCAGGTCATTATGACTCCTAATGCCAAACAGTTCATCCAGCCCTTGACACTATCAACGTTGAGCGGCAAGCCTGTCATCAGCGAGTTCTTCACGGCCAACACTGGCCAGTGGAACAGCCATGTTGACTTGGGTTTATGGGCCGATGCGCTTGTTATTGCCCCTGCCACAGCTTCAACCATAGGCAAGATGGCCAATGGCGTTGCCGACAACATGCTGGTAACTACCTATTTGTCTGCCAAGGCTCCCGTTTTTGTGGCACCGTCGATGGACCTCGATATGATGCGCCATCCCAGCACATTACGCAACTTGGAATTGCTTCGTTCCTACGGTAATCACATCATTGAGCCCACAGCAGGCGAATTGGCGAGCCACCTCATCGGGAAAGGCCGCATGGAAGAGCCCGAGAATATTGTCAAGGTGCTTGACAACTTCTTCAAGGTTAATGAGGATTTAAAAGATAAACGTGTACTCATCACCGCCGGTCCCACTGTTGAGAAAATTGACCCAGTGAGATACATCAGCAATTTCTCATCGGGTAAGATGGGATTCGCCCTTGCCGAAGAGTGTGCTTCCCGTGGAGCTCAAGTAACCCTTGTCGCAGGCCCTGTATCGCTCAAGACCGAGAATGCCGGCATCAGGCGCATTGATGTGACTACTGCACTCGAGATGCATGAAGCAGTGATGAATGAATTGCCCGACAGTGACGCTGTTATTCTGTGTGCCGCTGTTGCAGACTATCGTGTCGAGCATATTGCCGACAAGAAAATCAAGCGTGAGAAAACCGAGAATCCGGTGATCCAGCTCACGCCTAATCCCGACATAGCCCGTTCAGTGGGACAATCTAAGCGTCCTGGACAAGTAACCGTGGGATTCGCTCTAGAAACCGACAACGAGAATGTCAACGCACAAGGAAAACTCGAGCGTAAAAACCTGAATTTCATCGTTATGAACTCAATGCGTGACAAAAATGCCGGTTTTCAGGTCGATACCAACAAGGTGACCATTTTCACCGACAAGGGCGAGACTATCGAGGGCGAATGCAAGTCCAAACGGGATGTGGCACATGACATCATTGACGTTTTACACAAGTATTTGGATCAACAATGAAAAAGACATTATTGCTGATGGTGATGGCACTAATGTGCGCCTTCTCCGTCGCCGCTGATGACGAGGCAACCGAACTTTTATGCGATGTTGAAGTCAACAGTGATAAAATAACCAATGGTAGCAAGGAGGTGTTCAATGAGCTCAAGCAAGCCGTTACCGACTACATGAACACGACCAAGTGGACGAACGCTACTTTTGGCTCTAACGAGAAGATCATCTGCAAACTCATGTTCACTCTCAGCTCGTGGGACAATTCCACTGGTGTCATGCAGGGTGACTTGCAGATTCAGTCTCAACGTCCTGTTTTCAACAGCTCCTACACAACAGCCGTCATCAACTTCAGGGATACCAAGGTCAATTTCGTCTATGAAACGGGACAACAACTTGTGTTCTCGGAGTTGGAGATGGAAGATAACCTCACGGCTATCCTCAACTTCTGGGCCTACATGATTATCGGCATGGATTTTGACACTTTTGAGCTCAATGGAGGTGCCCCATATTATGATAAAGCGGCTCAGGTGGTAAGACTTGCACAAAGCAGTGGCGAGAGCGGATGGAAGGCATTTGAGGACAATACCAACCGTAGCGCCGTCCTGAGTGCGTTCACCGAGAATCAAACAGCTCCAATTCACCAAATTCTCTACGACTACCACCGGATGGGTCTTGATCAGATGGTGGTGACCGTGGACAAAGGAAGGTCAACGATAACCCACACGCTGGAGAATCTGGCTAAGATTTATGACGTGGCGCCCATGTCAGTCTGCCTTACCATGTTCAAGGATGCCAAGCTTGACGAGCTCATTAATATCTATAGCAAGGCCAATACGACTGAGAAGGAAGCCGTCTATGAGATGCTTTATCAGGTATATCCCAGTGAGACCACTCGACTGGATAAGATCAAGAAGACTGAGAACTAGCCCTAGAAGGTTTTAATGATTCAACAACTGCACATCTCCAACTATGCGCTCATCGACAAACTCGATATCAGGTTTGACGATGGCTTGACCATTATCACAGGTGAGACAGGAGCCGGCAAATCCATTATTCTGGGAGCCCTGTCCTTAATCTTAGGAGAACGTGCTGACACCAAAACCATTCGCGACGCTGCCAGCAAAACTATCGTCGAAGCCACATTTGACATCAAGGGCTATGATCTGCAGCATTTTTTCAAGGATAACGACATCGACTGGGACGAACAGGAATGTATCGTAAGAAGGGAACTGTCTCCCAGCGGGCGCTCTCGGGCATTCATTAATGATACCCCGGCGTCCCTGACTGTGTTGCGGGAATTGAGCACACGATTGCTCGACATCCACTCCCAGCACAGCAACATGCTCTTGTCACAACCAGCCTTCCAGTTATCAATCCTTGACAGCATCGCATCCAATGGGGATTTGCTGGAAGAGTACCGAAAGGCCTATCAGCAGTATCGTGATGCCGTTAAACAGCTTGAAGAGACGGAGCGCGAGATGGAGCAGATCAGGCTCAACGAGGACTATATCCGTTTCCAGCTTGACCAGTTGCAGGCCATGAAGCTCATGCCCGATGAAGACCAGCAACTGGAAGCGCTGCAGAACAAATTGAGCAATATCACAGAACTCAAGGAAGCCTTGTGGAGTGTGGTGAACGAACTTGACGGCGAGGAAAACAGCATCATCGATCGGTTGAACATAGTGGCTCAGCGCTTGGAGGAGGCTGAACGCAACCTGAATGATGTCGAAGGTATGTCTGAACGGGTACGCTCTGCACTCATCGACCTCAAGGACATCGCACAAAGTACTGGGGCCATCATGGATGACCTCAATGATGATCCTGCTGAACTTGCCAGGGTGGATAACCGCCTCAATGACATATACTCGCTGCAACGCAAGCATAATGCTCAGGATGTCAATCTTCTTATTGAGATTCAGCATGACTACGAGCAGCAGTTGGGAGAAATCGAGCATAACGATGACATCATCGGAGAACTGAGAAATCAGGTTGAATCATACCGATCAGCGGCACAGGAAATCGCTTCACAATTATCAACCAGACGCCACGAGGCCGCCAGTCGATTTGTCAAGCAATTACTAGAACTTGCCGTTCCCCTTGGTATGAAGAACCTCTCGTTCGACATACAGTTCAACGGAATCGAATTAAGTGCCAGCGGAACCGACAGCGTTGAGTTCATGATGGCATTCAACAAGAACCAGCGTCTCATGCCAGTCAAGGATACTGCTTCAGGAGGCGAAATTTCACGTGTGATGTTGTGTATCAAGACCATCATCGCACGCCACATGCAGCTGCCAAGTATCATCTTCGACGAAGTGGATACTGGCGTGAGCGGTGATGTGGCTGATAGGATTGGCGTGATGATGGCCGATATCGCACAATCGATTCAGATCATTGCCATCACCCACCTGCCTCAGGTGGCAGCCAATGGAGACCATCATCTGCGCGTATTCAAGACCGACAACGATGTCGAGACTCTTACCCGGGTTGAGCATCTTGACGAACAAGAACATATCACCGAAGTGGCCCGGATGTTAAGCGGAAAGAACTTGAACCAGGCCGCTATCGAGAATGCAAAATCACTCATTAACCAAAAGCATAGAAAATGATTGACAAGACTCAATACATCTATGGCATCCATGCCGTTATCGAAGCCTTCGAGGCTGGCAAGGATATCGATAAAATCCTCCTGAGCAAGACGCTCAACGACGAGACCGCAAAGGAAATCAGTGAGCGTGCCAGGCAACTGCGTGTCCCCGTGCAACGTGTGCCCGTCCAGAAGATCGACCGAATCACCCGACGCAACCACCAGGGTGTGTTGGCGCTTTTGGCTGCTGTTTCTTATTACCGGGTAGAGGACCTAGTGCCACAAATGTTTGACGAAGGAGAGAATCCCTTTATTGTGGTTCTTGACGGAGTGACCGACGTGCGCAATTTTGGTGCTGTAGCACGTACATGTGAGTGCGCTGGAGTGAGTGCGATTGTCATCCCTGACCGCGAGAGTGTCAGCGTCAATGCCGATGCCGTCAAGACCTCGGCGGGCGCCCTCAACTATCTGCCCGTCTGCCGCGAGCGCAATCTGGTCAACGCTGTGAAATTTTTACGTGACAGCGGTTTCAAGATTGTGGGCACCAGCGACAAAAAACAACTGGCCTATACCAAGGCCGATTATACAGGACCGGTGGCAATTGTTTTGGGGGCAGAAGACAAGGGTATTTCTCCCGAAATCATGAAATTATGCGATACCCAGGTAATCATTCCTGAGTTTGGCCACATCAACTCATTGAACGTGTCGGTGGCTGGCGGTATCATGATTTATGAGGTGGTCAGGCAGCGTCTCAATGATAACCAGCAAGTGGATTAAACTCCTTTTTCTTGCTGGAGACGCCTTTTTTCGTTAATTTTGCAAATTCAAACAATCACATTTATGATCAACAGAGTTTTAATAAGGACCAAAGTAGTACAAAACCTGTACTCATATGTGCTCACTCGGCCTGAGCGTACGCTTGCCATGGCGCTCAAAGACCTGGACACGTGCATGCACAAGACTTATGAGCTGTATCATTACCTCTTGCGATTGCCCGTGGAATTGACCCATATTCAGGAAATGCGCATTGACGAGGCCCGTAACAAGTATATGCCCACCGAGGAAGAGCTGAATCCCAACTTGAAGTTCGCCAACAACCGTCTGGTGGCCGCATTGGCAGACAATGAGGTGTTGAAACAATATGCCCAGGATCATACCATCACTTGGAACGATGACCCTATTTTCGAACGGTTGATGCTTGACAAGGTGCTAAAGAGCGACCTCTACAATGACTATATGGCAGACAATGACGACAGCATGACTGCCGATAGCCTCTTGTGGCAACAGCTCATGAAACAGGTCATCCTCACGGACGAAAATATGGCCGATGCCGTTGAGCAACGTTCTTTATACTGGACCGAGGATGATATGGACTTGATCGGACAGTTCGTATGCAAGACCTTCAGGCGGATAGCCGATGGTGAAGAACAACCCATCATGCCCATGTTCAAAGATGAAGAGGACAGCGACTTCGGCAAAGAGCTATTCAAAGCGGCTGTCAGCATGATGCCCGAGAACAACCAACTTATCGACGATCTGGTGCAGACCAGTCGTTGGGACAAGGACCGCATCGTGCTCATGGACCGGATCATCATGTGTACAGCTTTAGCCGAGCTTCGAACCTTTGACAAGATTCCTACTGTTGTCACTCTCAACGAGTACATCGAGCTAGCCAAGAACTTCAGTACTCCTGCCAGCGGCAAGTTTGTCAACGGCATCCTGAACAACGCGGTCAAGCAGTTGCGCCAGGAAGGGAAACTGATTAAACCCTAATCGTTTATTATACACTTTATTATATTAACAATAACAAGACATTATGCTTAACACTATTTTATTGGAAGCAGCTGCCCCCTCGGGTGCCGCTGGCGCTGGCTGGGGCAACATAATCATGATTGTAGCGCTCATCGCGATTTTCTACTTTTTCATGATCGCTCCTCAGCGTAAGAGGGAGAAGAAAATCAACGAGTTCCGCAATAGCATCAAGAAGGGTGACGCCGTAGTTACCATCGGAGGTATTCACGGTCACATCCGTGATATTAAAGAGAACACCTTTATTATTGAGATTACTGATGGCGTTCGCATCACTGTTGACAAGAACGCTATCGCCATGTCTTGATAACCGGAACCGAATAGACAGCAGAGAGAGTAACAATCTGGCATGAAACTTTGGGACAGAATACGTGACAAGCTAAAGGAGAGCCCTCGCACTAGGATGATTCTCCTTTATCTCTTCTTTGTCATCATTTCAGCTGTGTTCTGGAGCTTCCTGACCTTTAACAGAGATGTTCAGCTTGATATCGAAGTGCCTGTAGAAATGAGTATGCCCAACAATGTGCACATGCTCTCTAAGGTGCCCGATACCTTGACGGTCACTGTAAAGGATCGAGGCTACAGGGTGCTCACCTACTTGTTCCAAAAGACACCGACACTCACCCTCAAGTTCACTGATTACAGTGACGGCAACAGTGTTTTCAAGATTGACCAGAGCCATCTCAAGAAAGCCATCAGCGCGATACTCAACAAGCAAACCAACATCATCAGCGTGTTGCCCGAGTCAATCAACATCAAGTTTACTGACTTGCCTGGCAAGAAAGTGCCTGTCAAGACCGACATTATCGTTGAGCCTCGAGACGATTACGCGCTCTATGGCGCTTTGATACAGAGTCAAGACTCTGTGTTGGTCTTCAGTGATGCCAAGACGTTGAGCGAGATCAACGAGGTTTATACTTATCATGTTGAGGAATTGGACTTGACCGACACATTAAGGAGGAAAGTCACTATCGCGCCCATCAATGGAGCTGTCATCGAACCTCGCGCCATCGATATCATTGTGCCCATTGAGAAACTAAGCACTCAGTCCCACAATGTAAAGATTGCGGTGCGCAATGCGCCACAAGGTGTCAAGATGTTGCTTTTCCCAAGCGATGTGGAGGTGACCTACCGTGCCCCCGTGAGCCGCATCAAGGATGACGCAGGTATTACTGCCGTTGTCGATTACAACACTGTGGACTTCTCATCACCCAGCAACAAGGTGAAAGTGACTATCGGTGAAGTGCCAGCGGCCTATCAGGATGTGAAACTCTCACACGACAGTGTGGAATACATCATTGAGAAACATTGACGTGAAACTGATTGCGATTACCGGTGGCATTGGCAGCGGCAAGAGTGTTGTTGCGCACATGGTTCAAGTCATGGGATTTCATGTCTATGACTGTGATTCTCGGGCCAAGTCGCTCATGACTGGCGATGATCAGGTCATGAGGCAGCTGGCTGATGCTTTCGGTAATGACGTGTTCATGGAAAACGGATCCCTTAATCGCCAGCACCTGAGTGCAGTGGCCTTTGCTGACAAACAGGCGCTGGCACAGCTCAACGCTATTGTTCATCCGGCTACAGCACGAGACCTGCAGCGATGGGCCGCTGAACAGGAGCATCAAGGGGCCGCAACGGCCTTTGTAGAGACTGCACTGTTGAGAACATCTGGTCTGGATCGTGTTGTGGATGACGTGTGGCATGTCACGGCTCCCGACACTGTACGCATCGAGCGTGTCATGGCACGCAGCGGCTTAACTGCATCACAGGTGCAGGAACGCATTCAGGCTCAGCGCAACGAGGAGCAAATTGCTCCTGGCGAACAGGTCATCATCAATGACAACATCTCTGCCCTGCTGCCTCAGGTCACCCGTTTACTCTCGACAATCAACAGTTGGCAACCGCCAACCAACACTAAAGACTAATATTCAAAATCAACATTATCAATTTATTATGCTGAAGAAAATTTTATCAATCTCGGGACGTCCCGGACTTTACAAACTTGTGTCTTACGGAAAGAATATGCTTTTGGTCGAGGGACTTACCGACGGCCATCGTTTTCCTGTTCATTCACGCGAGCGCGTGATGTCTCTCGGCGACATCTCTATCTTCACAACCAATGAGGATCTGCCTTTGTCACAAGTGTTTGAAAACATTGGCAAAAAGTTTGACAACAAAGCCATTGATGCGAAAGCCTACGCCACTCCTGACCAGCTGCACGAGTTCATGGGCAGCGTATTGGAAAATTGGGACGAGGATCGTGTTCACAACAGTGACATCAAGAAAATCATAGCTTGGTATAACTTTCTCATCAACGCCGGCATCACCGACTTTTCCATCAAGGAAGAGCAAGAGGATCAGCCCGAAGAGACCAACGAAGAACCTAAAGCTGAATAACTGAAGCCCAATGGCTATTAAAGGCAAACAGATACTATACCTGGCAGCGGCGATTCTCTTGTCGCTGCCAGTGGTATCATGCCGTAGTACCAGTCATAACACACACACCTATCGCCCTTATCACGAGCGGCGCAACCGCAGTGGAAATGAGAGTGCCGACAACCCTGCCGAGAAAACCGAAAAGAATAAGCCAATACCCCAAAGCGGGCACGGCCTCGTAAGTGACGAGTGGGCACGTCTCGACATCAAGCTAGGACGGCACGACAATAAAAAACTGTATAAGGAACTCAAGAAATGGTTAGGCACTCCCTATGTGTATGCTGCCCACACCTGTGGCGAGGGCACCGATTGCTCAGGCATGGTCATGGAGGTATTTCTAGAAGTCTATGGCATTAAGGTCCATCGCAATTCGGCCAAAATGCTGGAGGAAAACTGTCGCGTCATTGATCTGGACGATCTCAAGGAAGGAGATCTCGTCTTTTTTTGCACTAATGGCGATGAGCGCGTATCACACGTGGGCATCTATCTGAAAGAAAACAAATTTGTCCATGCTTCCTCATCCCGTGGTGTCGCTGTCGATGATCTGCGCCAGAACTATTACGCCACCCATTTCCACGCCGCAGCACGCGTCATCACCCGATAGATAACAGCTCAAATTATTGTCTAAAAAATTCGCTATAAAGCAATTAGAGTTTCAAGCGACGCCAAATGGTGCGTGGCAAACAGCGCCATAGGGCGGTCAAGATGGAATAACGCCAGTCGATAACCGCGACGTGGCGTTTGTTGTGAAGTGCATTAACGATTTGGCGAGCCACTTTCTCGGGCTTGAGCATCATGGGGTAACGGAAATCACCTCTGAGCAGGTCGGTATCGACAAAACCCGGCCGAATGTCAGTGAAACGTATTTTCAGGCCACGTGCATTGGACTGCTGCTCAAGGGCTTGCAAATAGACATTTTGAAATGCCTTGGTAGCAGAATAGGACGGAGCAGGCCCCAGTCCTTTAGTGCCCGCAATCGAGCTAATGGCGGCAATATGGCCTTCGCCCTGCTCTGCAAAGTATCGGTAAGCCTCTCCTATCATGCGTGTAAAGCCCATACCATTAGTATTCACAGTGTTTAGCTCAATATCAGGTGTGAGTGTTCGGTTCTGCTTCCCGATGCCTGAAGAATAAAAGAACAAATCCATGCCGCCCAGGTCATTGATAAGCGACCTCAGCCGTTGTGGGGCATCGTCTTTAGTCACGTCAATAGGCGCTGTAATTACCCTGTCGGGTGCCAACTGTTTCAAAGCTTCCAAACGGTCCTCACGACGAGCAGCTACACCCAAATAGCAGCCCTCAGCCAACAGCAGTTTGGCCACCTCCAGTCCCATCCCTGACGAGGCACCGATAATTATCACTTTTTTCATGGGAATCTGTTGTTTTCAATCAATAACAACTGTCATATGCTATAGCAGTCATGACTTGTCGCTTGAACTGTCATTGTCATTTGATAAAAGTGTGAGCTGCTGGCGCACGCTTTCTTCATGGATGGTCTGCATCACAAGCTGAGTGAACGATGACGACAAGCCCAGTGAATCTGCCTCTTCAAGGCGGGCATTGATCATGTCTTGATAACGGGCAGGCTGAACCACACGAAGGTTATGGGCTCGTTTATAACGGCCTATCTCGCGCGAAACGCTCATGCGTCGAGTCAATACTGCCAAGAGCTCATGGTCGCAGTCATCTATCTGCTGACGCAAAAGAGACAATTCGTCTTCTATAAGCAGACCAGAACGAATCACCAGTCGGCCCAGCATTTCCCCTAGCGTTGACGGGGTGATTTGTTGGGCGCTGTCACTCAGGGCATTATCGGGATCACAATGGCTCTCGATCATCAGCCCGTCAAAGACCATGTCTAGGGCTATTTGAGACAATGGCTCGACAAACTCCCGTTTGCCCCCAATATGAGACGGGTCACACAGGATGGTCATATTCGGTGCCAATCGCCGTAACTCGAAGGGGATGTGCCACTGCGGGTCATTTCTGTAGATGTGGGCACCTGCCGAGCTGAATCCACGGTGTACGGCTCCTAAACGGGTGATCCCCGCTCCCATAATGCGTTGCAAAGCTCCAAGCCACAGGTCCAGGTCCGGATTCACGGGATTCTTCACCAAAACCGTTACCTCTTCATGCCCTTGCAGGGCATCAGCGATATCCTGCATGGCGAACGGGTTTGCACTAGTTCGGGCACCCATCCACAGGATATCAATGCCGGCATCGAGAGCGGCATGGACATGTTCAACGGTAGCCACCTCGGTAGCCACAAGCATGTTGGTTTCTTGTTTAACCCGCTGAAGCCACGGTAAGCCACGATTACCCACGCCTTCAAAGCCACCAGGCATCGTGCGTGGTTTCCAGATGCCGGCTCGGAACACCTTCACACCAACAGAACTCAAAGCCCGAGCAGTGTCAAGCGTCTGCTGCTCGGTCTCGGCACTACACGGACCAGCAATGACAAGCGGGCTGCCATCACTGATGCCGTTCAAAGTCAGCGGTTGTATGTCCACCAAACTGTTCTGCATGATCTGTAGTCGGTGTGTCAATTGCATTTAGACGCAATAGTTTGCGTCTAAACATCCTAGAAGATTAGCACGCCTTGAAACTCATGTCAAGAGACTTGATGGAGTGTGTCAAGGCTCCTACCGAGATGTAGTCCACGCCACACTCGCCATAGGCCCGAAGCGTGTCGATGGTAATACCTCCACTGGACTCGGTCTCTACCCTACCGTCTATGATTTCCACAGCCTTGCGCGTATTCTCAACCGAGAAGTTATCAAGCATCACGCGATCTACGCCGCCATGGTCAAGCACTTGCTGCAATTCATCAAAGTTACGCACCTCAATCTCGATCTTGAGATCCTTGCCGTTTTCTTTGCACCAACGATGTGCATTCTCGATAGCGGGCACGATGCCGCCTGCAAAGTCCACATGATTGTCCTTGAGCAGAATCATGTCGAACAGGCCTATGCGGTGATTACAACCGCCACCTATCTTGACTGCCTCTTTCTCCAGAATACGCATGCCTGGAGTTGTCTTGCGGGTGTCGAGCACGCGAGTTTTGAGCCCCTCCAGACACTTGGCATAACGGGCTGTGGTCGTTGCCACACCGCTCATGCGTTGCATGATGTTGAGCATCAAGCGCTCGGTCTGCAGTAAGGAACGCACCTTGCCTGTCACCACAAAGGCGATGTCACCGGGCTTCACATGGGCGCCATCTTCAATCATGACTTCCATCTTCAACTCAGGGTCAAATTTCTCAAATACAAGGCGAGCGATATCCACACCGGCCAAGATGCCCTCTTCTTTAACAATCAGGCGCTGGCGTCCGATCTCGTCGGCAGGAATGCAGCACAGGGTTGTAGCATCTCCGTCACCGATATCCTCGGCAAATGCCAAGTCGATCAATTCATTAATCAGTTCTTCTCGAGTTTTCATATCATTTTCATTATTGGTGATTTCAGACTACAAAGATAGTTCAAGCCGAACACAATGGCAAGAAAAACATTGTTTTCTTGCATTGTTGAGGCACCATCTATTTTGCCCAAAACAAATTTGAGGGAAAATTAGGGATATTTCGGGGGAATTGCTAATTTTGTCGCTATAATCATTAAAAACAATCAAAATGAAGATTACACTCGCCGTCATAGGAAAGACCGAAGTCGGTTTCGTCCGTCAAGGCATCGAGGAATATCTCAAGCGGTTGAAGCATTATGTGACCTTCGACATCCAGTATGTCGGGGATGTGCGCAATACCCGCAACATGAGTGAAGCACAACAAAAGGTCGCCGAGGTGCGGGCCTTGCTTGCAACCCTCGATACCGGCGATCATGTCGTCTTGCTAGACGAGCATGGCACAGAGCGAACCTCTATAGATTACAGTCAGTGGCTTCAACGGCGCATGGCAAGCGGGAGCAAGCGCCTGGTGTTTGTAATCGGTGGCCCCTACGGTTTCTCCCAGGATGTCTATGACCGCGCCAACGAGAAAATCTCGCTGAGCAAGATGACATTTCCGCATGAGCTGGTACGCCTTATCTTTGTGGAACAGCTCTATCGTGCATTCACCATTCTGCGCCACGAGCCCTATCATCATGAGTAGCATTGTTTAATCTTGAAGCGATGAAGAAGAATACATTTTTATATATCATTATAGTGCTATTGATGGTAATGACGTCGATTGACGGTCAATCCAAATCCTACTATAACTCGGTCAGAAACACTTTTGGTGGCCTCTACCCCCATCCGGGCATGAGAATGCAGGGACGGTATAAGGACATCGTTGAGGATCGCCTCGTCGAGGAAAATGCGACCATTGCAACAGCGCTGGGTATTGACACCATGCTGATTTACAGTCCCGCTTACCGCTACCAGTTGCGGCTGGCCAATCTTAACAATAAGCAGGGCAAAACCGTCTCGGTAAAGAATCCCATGACAGGCGGCAAGACCAAGATCAATTCCACACAATGGGGCTTGATGTTCAACTTTGACGAGATGGGCGAATATTGTGCGGTTGTGCTCAGCTGTGACAATAGCGCACCGTTTGACGACATTACCGATCACCGCACTATGCAAGTATCGATTATCAAGAAAACGGCTGGTGATGTGACTGAACTGGCACAAACCACCATCGACAAGGGCGTATCTCTTGAAGATGACTTGAACACCATCAGCGTGGATGTTGATGAACGTAGCGTCAAGGTCGCTATCGGCAAGGACGAACTGATTACTGTGCTTGAGGCCGACATCCAGCGCCCTACAGGCCCCGTGCAGGTGGGTTATCTGGTGGGACCGGGTGCCAGTGTTTCTATCGAGCGGGCGGTGCTCACCATCGAAAACGGAGATCAGGTTGATACCTCCACAGCCTGGACAATCCAAGCCCTTGACGAGTATTTTGCCCAAAGCGACGACCCGGTGGAAGGATATTGGAAATACCTCGACCGTGACATGCAGGACCAGTGGTTGCGCATGGGAGGAAGATACACTCTGGCTGTGGTGCGTTCAGGTGATGGTTACGACCTCATCTATATCGATGGCGCGCAGGTCAAAAAGTCGCTATGGAAGCCCTGTATGCTCAAGGGGCACATCAGGAAGACCATCTTCAGCGGCAATTATGACCTCATGTGGATTGACGCCACGATGGAGCCCATCAGTGAAGACACCTATGCGACCATCGAGAACGGCATCATCTTGTCATTGTATTTCCCTGTATATAAGAGCCAAGTGCGATTTGCCAAGGTCATAGACACAGAATCTTAATCGTTAAAAATTTGCATATTTTAATAATTCAGAGTACTTTTGCAGCCAAAATTCTAAACTCAAATTATTTATATTAAAAAATGAAAAAGTTTTATTTAATTCTTGTTGCCATGCTTGCCATGGTACAAATGAACGCAGCAACCCCCGACGATGCTGTCACAACTAGTGATGCCCCCGTTACCGTTGCCGCTAACGATGATGAAAATAGCGAATCAGCATACCAACATCCCTTTATGGATGAAAGCAAAAAGACCAAGTACTGGTCGGTGACGACCAACGGTTTCTATCTGGGACTGGGCGTTAAGCACAACTATGGTGTTATCAACAATAGCTTTGAGGTCGGTTTGCTTAACTTTGCAGCCGTTAATTACAACAGCCTGCATGGACAGAACCTGTCGCTGGGTGTAGGTATTCACCACCGCTCTTACAGCATGAAGCGCCCCAACATGCTCGTGCGTGATAATAATAACGTTGTCATTGAAAGCACCTACCCTTCGAGCGATGATATCAAGAAACGTTCATCGAACCTTAACTTCTGGACTATTCAGTTCCCCTTGATGTTCACTCAAAAGATTTACAAGAAACTTGACATCACCGTTGCTGGAATCCTCAACTGGAACACCTTTGCTCGCGTGGACAACCATTATGAGCTCAACAAGATTGATTATGACACCCACTTCAAGGGCCTCAAGCAGAACAAGGTGAACATCGACGTGATGGGCGCCCTCAGCTGGAACGAGTTCGGCATCTACTGCCGTTACACTCCTGGCAAGTTCTTCAAGGACGGCTTTGGTCCCGAGATCAAGAACATCTGGACACTGGGTATTGTCGTTGGCCTGTAATAGACAGAGATAAAAAGTTTACAGAAATAACGAAGCGCCATGGAAAATGGGGGCTTCGTTATTTTTTTGTCATTTCCTGTTACAAATGATGTCGTTATACGTTTATTGAATAGAAACGCAGTTCGATAATGAAACAACCTGACCGCATCACTATTGCATTCACCACACTACGGGAGCAGATGCTCTCGCTGGCTGGACGCATCACGGGGAACCGTGACGATGCAGCCGATGCGGTACAGGACGCATTTGTAAAATTGTGGCAGCAACAGGAACGGTATGGCACCAGCAGCCATGCCAGCGGAGCGGGAATGACCGCCGTGCGCAATACGAGCATTGACTTAGTCCGCCGCAACAGACGTCGCAATGATGTCCCCGTTGAGCAAATCGCCGACGACATCACCGCCATCACCGATGAGGACCGCACAATAGTCTACCAGCAGGTGCGTGCCATCATTGACAAGGAATTGTCAGCCAACCAGCGTGCCATCATCGACATGAGGGAGATTCAAGGGATGGAGTTTGACGACATTGCAGCCCGATTGGGGATGCAACCCGCCACGGTCAGGGTTGAACTGAGCAGAGCCCGCAAACGGGTGCGTGAAATTTACCGTAACAGAAAGGAGAGTTAAATCATGAAGGATTTACTGCACATTACTAATCAGCAAGAGCTTGAACAGCTCATCGAGCGATACTTCGACGGCATGACGACTATCGAGGAAGAAGACATGATGCGTCAAGTACTCGCCCTGTGCCCATGGAAAAGTGAGGTCATTGACGACGCTCGTGTTGTCATGGGTTACTTTGCCGCTCATAGCGAGCAGCAACAGCGACAAGCCACACGCGGCATGCGTCAGCGCATCATTGGTATCGCGGCGTCTATAGCCATCATTCTTGCTGTAGGTGCTTTTGCGCTGTGGCATCAGCAACAACCGAGTGACGTGTGTATTGCCTATGTTAACGGGCAGATTGTGCAGGACAATGATAAGGTCATGGCTCTTGTTGCCAATGACTTGAGCAAAATGGACAATGCCGCCAATGCAATGACTGATCAACTTTCCAGCCTGGGTGAAGCCCTTGAACTTGACAACGAATAAAACAACAACTGATATGAAACGAATCACTATCATCATCCTGACCTGCCTGCTGACCACAATAGCAGCCATGGCACAGACCGGCTTGAACATCAACCGCCTGTTTGACGGGCGATACAAGAAAGCATCCGGTGCCACCGAGATTATCGTGACCGGAGTTCAGGCTCGCGAAATCGGATTGACAGTCTATCACAGTCTGAGCGTGACAGACAAGAACCAGGCAGAACTTGTCGAGGGATTGGTTGTAAAAGACGGCGCGAAGGCTGTAGACAAAGAAGTGGAATATCGCAATGGACAACTCTATTACGGTTTCTACACGATGCCTAAACAAAAGCACAGCAACCGCTATATTTTCTTCCTCAACCAGAACTTGGCACGCAAATCGCCCAAGAATGTTGTCACGCTCATCTATATGGAAGGGTTTGCCAACCAAGACGAAATCAAGAAACTCATTCGTAAATAATCACTAATCAAAAACATAAAGAAATGAAAAAGATTGTACTTTTATTTGCTACAATGCTTGCTATGGCGCAAGCACAGGCCGCTGCCCCCGATACTGTGACCGTCATCGAACAGCCCAACCAGGTCATCATCACCGAAACGCCAACAGGCTCACTGGTTAAGGTGATTGGATCAAAGGAAAATGATGATTATAGTTACACCTATAAGATGCAACACTCGGGAAACGACACAGTCCACACTTCGCAGTCTGCCGACTGGGAACTGAATCTGCCGTTCAAGAAGAGCAGTAACAAGGAGTACCACTGGAGTATCGTTTGTTCGGGATTATACTTCGGAGCAGGACTTGGCACTTCATTTGATCTGGTCAACAACAGCTTCAACTGGGGTATCCTCAACTTCGCCAGCCTCAATTATAACACCCTGCATGGACAGCAATTCTCGATTGGTGTGGGCTATGATAACAAGCGTTTTTCACTCAAGCGCCCCAACTGCTTTGCCATGGATGAAGCCACCAATATTGTGGGCATCGAGACTTATCCCGAGGGCACCGTTGACCGTTCATCGGTTCTTTCGGTCAGGGCCATCCAATTCCCGCTCCAATTCCAGCAGTTCTTAGGGAAAGATTTCCACATCACACTGGGCGGAACCATGAATTGGAACGTTTATGCCAAGTGCAACACCCATTATAAGGTTAACAAGACACACCATGACGTATCTTATCGTGGTATCCAGCAGAACAAGCTGACCTTTGATGTCTATGGCGCTTTGTCCTATAGTCGCATTGGCATTTACTGCCGCTATAGCCCCTGTAACATGTTCAAGAAGGGCTACGGTCCCGAAATCAAGAACACTTGGATGCTGGGCGTTGTCATTGGTTTGTAATAGAAGAGATAATAGAGATTACGGAAAAACGGAGAATCCATCATCCTGGGATTCTCCGTTTTTTGCATCTTTCAGTTCCTTCCGTCAGAGGAAGGGGTTGAAGCGTTTCTCGTCGGCTACAGTGGTCGTCGGGCCGTGTCCCGGAGCGATGACGGTCTCGTCAGGAAGCGTAAAAATCTTCTCACGGATGCTGTTGAGCTGTTGTAACATGTCGCCACCCCACAAGTCGGCACGGCCCACACTGCCATTGAAGATAGTGTCGCCGCTGATGAGCAATGCACTGTCAGGCAGATAAAAAGCCAGCCCGCCTGGACTGTGACCGGGAACGTGCAGCACCTGAATCATCTCGTCGCCCACTTGCAAAGTATCACCATCTACTAAGTTTCGATCAACCGTCAAGGGTTCTACTTCAACATTGATGCGGAAATGTGCGACTTGCTCGGGTAGTTCCTTGCCTAATGGCGCATCTAGGGAACTGCCGCACACGTCGGCTCCGGTCTTGTCGGCCAGCCAGCGGGCACTAGTGATGTGGTCCACATGAAGATGGGTGAGCAAGACATGCTTCACATTCAGATTGTTGTCCTCAATGAATTTGGTGACCATGTCGCGTTCGCTTTCACGCATCATGCCGGGATCAACAACCGCGGCCTCGTGTGAAGCCTCATCCCACAGGATATACATATTCTCGCCAAACGGGTTGACCGTCATTATATTAGCATTCATATTGCGTTCTGGTTTTATAGTATTGAGTTTATAGGGGGAGGTAGAGGATTATCTTGGTTTTGAAGAAATCTTCCTTAAAGTAGCTGGAGAGTTCATCGATGAGAACCTGGTTCTTGTATTTCTGTACTTCTCCCGTCAGATCACCGCCCTTGAGGCAAATCAGCCCGTTAGGGACAGAATTACGGTCTTCACCGTCTATGAAACGTTTTACTAACGGCACAAGCTCACCTAGATCCATCACTGCACGGCTCACCACAAAATCAAATTTTCCTTTCACTTCCTTGACGTCGCCATGCTGGAATGTGACATTCTTCAGGCCGATGTGTTCAGCTATATCCTGTGCTACCTTGAGTTTCTTGCCAATGCGGTCAACAAGGTGGAATGTCACATCAGGGTAATAGATGGCCAGCGGAATGCCGGGCAGTCCCCCACCCGTCCCCAGGTCCATTACCCTTGTGCCGGGCGTGAACTTGACAAACTTGACTATACCGAGAGAATGCAGCAGATGGTTCACCTCCAGATTATCAATATCCTTACGGGAAATAACGTTTATTTTGGCGTTCCATTCTGGATATAATGCCTCAAGCTGGGCCATCTGCTGGCACTGCTTTTCAGTCAACTCCGGGAAATATTTCAATATGTAATCCATGTAGTCTTTGATTTCTCGATAACCTAAAGCCTAAAAACCTAACACCTAAAGCTTGTTTATAGTCTTTCTATGATGCTGTCATCACACAGGTAATCGGCCAAGTCGCTGTAGGGAATAAAGATTTTGGGTTCACCGATGGCTTCGACTGCCAATTCGTTGGGCAGATAGCTCCAGGTAACACCATTATCGTCGAAATAGAAATTGCGGGTAACGGTAATATTTTCCACGTTAAAGTATCCCAGGTCATTCAATTGCTCATTGCCAGTGGCATTGTTCTGCTTGAGTAACTGCTGCTTCAGCAACTGGCACACGTCGGCAATGGCATCATCACGAAATAGGCGGTTTAGATCGATGAATGTTTGGCTCTCAACATCAAAACTATAGTATCGGTGGGTTACAGATGTCACCTTGTCGTTCTTTTTCACGATCTCGACACGCTCAAACGTAACGACTCCGTTCTTGTTGTAAATGGGAGTAACCCGTGTACTCGTTGCATATTTGAGGGTGTTCAGGTCATCACTCTCGGAAGCCTCTACTGATTCATCGGAACTGATAGGCTCGGTCATGAAGTCATACTGGTGCATGCTATTGGCAACCACTTGGTGCATGGCCTCATCCAGGGTGAGTGTGTCGCCAGAATCCAACACATAGGCGGCGAACAAGCGGCGAAGGCTATCAACAGGAAGACCGTTTCTTGTACTGACAGGAAAATCAATAGTTGCCTCGGCAACAATTGTGCAGCGCTCGCCGTTGCTCATTGTGAAACCAGACTTGTCACTCAAGTGCTGAGATTTAACCATGACAGCTGGGCTACCGTCACCTCCTGACCCTTTTCCAGACTTGCCACAAGAGAAAAGCAATGCAGTGAAAGACAGCACTATAAATAGAGTAAAAAACTTCGTTTTCATTATATTCCGGCTTAGTAAGACGTTTTTAATCTCGCTAAGGTACGATAAAATTACCAAAAACCAACTTGAAAATGGATTTTTTTCCCGAACTTTGCAGAAAATATCTAACCACAGGCAGTAATATCCTGATGTCTGTACAAATAAAAACGATATGAACATCGGACAATATAACGAGTTGCGCATCAACCGCATGGTGGATTTTGGCGCCTATCTCATCGACGATGACACCCACGAGGTGTTGTTACCCAAGCGTTACCTCACATCTGAAATGAAGGTGGGCGACACCATCCGCGTCTTTGTGTATAACGACAGCGAGAACCGTCCCGTAGCCACGACCGAGCAACCTCATGCCGTGGTGGGCGACTTCGCTCTCATGCGCGTCAAGGCTGTCAACCAGGTCGGCGCTTTCCTCGATTGGGGATTGGTGGCCAAGGACCTGCTGGTGCCCTTCCGTGAGCAGCGCGTGGACATGAAGGTGGGGCGCAGCTACATCGTGCGCGTCTATCTCGATGAGACCAGTGGACGCATCGTCGCCAGCGCAAAACTCGCAAAATTCCTCAATCTGACCGAGCCTGACTACTACCACCGCGAGAAAGTGGAAGTACTAGTCGTTCAGCGTAGCGACCTGGGTTACCGCGTCATCGTCAATAACGCCCATTGGGGACAGATTTACCAGAACGAGACCTACCAGGACGTGAACATCGGCGACCGCCTCACGGCCTTCGTTAAGCAGGTGCGCCCCGACGGAAAGGTTGATGTCACCCTAGCCAAAATAGAAAAGATGCGCGTCGATGACCTAGCTGACCGCATCGAGGATTATCTGAAAACACATGGCGGCGAAATGACCCTCACCGACAAGAGTGACCCCGACGACATCAACAAGGCCTTTGAATGCAGCAAGAAGGACTTCAAGAAAGCCCTCGGCCTCCTCTATAAACAACAAAAAGTCACCCTCACCCCCACCGTCAAACTGGTCAACAGCTAAATCCAATAGCCCAAGGAGTACTACTAGCTGGCACCTGTTTTGAAACACGGGTGCCATCAGCTGGGACGTGTTCTTTTGATGCAACGCTATGCGTTGCCATCACAAAGACCCGTCCCAATGATGCACTACCCCTGATGCTTTCACCAAAATATCATCAAAACCGTCACTTTGATACTTTTTGATACCCTATCACCATTAATTGTCCAAGATGAAATTGATGATGGAATTGATGTCGGACATTCTCACTTCACCGTCTCCATCCACATCGGCATCAGGTGAATAATTACCATCCAGTATAATGTTGACTACAGAATTAATGTCATTAATGTTCACTTCATTATCGCCATTGACATCACCAGGCTGATCAGGAACCATCTCAACAATTGAGCCAAAATACGGTGCCCAGCTTTCGTGGACTTGATAGGACTGCAACGCTTCACTTGGGACATGGAGTTTCCTGTTGGAGTAATTATCTCCATCTACATTAAAGACATAGTAACCCATAGATACTTCAAAAGGATCTATAATAAAACTATATACATCTATCAAATTTGTACAATGATAGAATGCAAAGTCGCCAATGGCGGTAACAAATCTGGGAATAGTTATATCCTTCAGTGAGGAACAACCAGAAAATGTACTGCTTTCAATGGAAGTAATCGTTTTGGGGATATCAATATTGGTCAAATTAGTGCAACCGTAGAACGCTCCTTCACCCATGGAAGCTATCGTACTCGGGATATCAATGGTCGTCAAACCCAAACATCCACCGTATGCGTAATCACCAATAGCCGTGACAGACACCGGTATAGTAGAGTTTTGGCAACCAGCAATCAGTGTGTTGCTGGCTGTCTCAATGATGGCATTGCAATTCTCTCTGGAATCATAAGCCTCATTGCTGCTTGATACTGTGATGCTGGAAAGGTTCGCACAATTATTCAATGCACATACTCCGATTGAAGTTACAGAACTAGGAATCTCAATGCTTTTTAAACTCGTACAATTAAAAAAAGCATGCTTACCGATAGTGGTAACCGAATTCGGAATAGTTATGTTCTCCAACCCTGTGCAGTAAAGGAAAGTATTTCTTTCAATGGTAGTGATAGAATTGGGCAAGTAAACACTCTTAAGTCCAGTACAAGACATGAAGGCTCCATCGCCGATGTAAGTGACGGAGTTAGGGATACCAATGCTCGTCAGTCCAGTGCATCCATAGAATGCATTGGGATAAATGGCATTGACCGATCTGGGAATGTACACATCAGTGAGACCCGTACAGCCCGAAAATGTACTCAGGTCAATGTAAGTGATTGAACTTGGTAGTTCGATGTGTGTTAATCCAGTGCATCCGCTGAATGCGCCAGAAGCAATGACTGTAACTGTATTAGGGATAAATACCGACTTTAATTCTGTACAGTCCCTAAAGGCTCCACTACATATATAAGTCACTAAATAAGTCTGGCCATTGTGTGTAAAAACTGCAGGAATAGTGACATCACCGCTATAAGAGTTTTCACCATTATCGCACACACGCGCTTCAGTACCAATAATGTAATAGTAGATGCCATCTTTTACTATGTCATAGGCTAAGGTACTATATGCTGTCCCTAAAAAGAGCACCATCAATAAAGCAAAGCGTAAAGAAAAGAAATTATTCTTCATCATTTTTAGTCAATCAATTTGAGTTCCACACTATTCATATAATAATATAAACTCAGTTATTTCATCTCTATCTAATTATCACTGATATATGTTGTCTTTGTTGTTAGCTGCACGTTTAAGCCATTCATCTGAAGCGGCAGCATCTTTTGTTGTACCAATTCCGCGTTCATACATATATGCTAGTTCCTCTTGAGCCTTAAAAAAACCATGTTCTGCAGACTTTTTAACCCATTCAAATGCCTTATTGGAATCTTTCTTTACACTTTCCCCATTCTCATACATTATACCAATGTAATATTGAGCTTCTGGATTTCCTTTTTCTGCCGCTTTAGAGAACCAACTGAATGCCTTGTCGTAATCCTGTTCTCCGATAAATAAACCCATATAATAAAACCATCCCACCCTTGCTTGTGCTTCAGTATGTCCTGCTTCAGCAGCTTTGACGTACCATTCAACAGATTCGCCAATTTTCATTGATTTAGCTTTGTTAAATAAAACCTCTGGATCTTCGTTTGATTCGCCATGAGATGTTGTCATAGTTTCTTGATCAGCTACAATTGTTGAGTCTTGATCTTGAACTCTATCGACATTTGAAAGGCATGAGGGTGAAGCAATAGTTAAAATACCAATTATTGCTGCTGCCAAAAATAATAACGGTTTAGATAGTTGATTTTTCATTGCTTAATACAGATGTATGAATAAAAAATATAATCAATTGTAAAACAATCACTTAATAACGCAAATATCGTTGTCAACAACATCACTTCAAAGAATGAAATTCGATTTTTCATTGCTGTCCTTGTAGTTATTATTTTGGCCTCTTCCGAAATTTGGAGTGATGTAATATGCGTTCCTTACATTGAACCCATGACCATTGTGAACGGACTGTTGCCAAAGAAAGTGCAAATATAAAAAAATTATTTCAAACCGAACACAATACATATGTATTTCTTTTTATCATTGACATGGGAACTTGCTATGACTTATCTTTGTCACCGTGAAGCGGCAAATATCGCGTTTAACGTTTTGTTAACAATCCCGCCCCACCTGTTTTGTTTTGAGGAGCGCAAAATAGACGTTGAAAATCAATAGGTTGTAAAAATGGAGGTAAAAACACCCTTTTGCTTTTCAACATACGGCAACACAAAAAATGGAAAACAACTCAAACAACCATAACTATTTTTTCACGCGGCAAGTCACGCCAGACGCTAATAAATAGTCAAAGTTGTTCAAGTTTTCAAAAAATAGTACCTTTGCAACAGATAAATAATTAATTCAAGTTTCTAAAGAGGCGTTGCCCCTTTAAAACTTGAGATTAAAGGATAATGGTTAATGATTAAAGAATGAGATACAAATGGAGTTTATAGGAAATTTTTCCAAATTCGAAATAGCATTTCATTAAACTTTAACCTTTAAGCATTAAACAGTGAGAAAGTTAACTACTTTCGATACTTAAATAATGAAGATATGACAAGACGATTATTGATTATAGCGACTCTGATGTTGGCATTCACTGCGATGGCCGACAACAATTTGGCGCCCGAGGTGTGTGGGCCGGTGCCGTCTGCACAGCAGGTAGAGTGGCAACGGTTGGAGACCTATGCGTTTATCCATTTTGGGCCTAACACATTCACGGATAAGGAATGGGGATATGGTGACACACCAGCTGAGGCGTTCAACCCTACCCGACTCGACTGCGAGCAGTGGGTACAGACCATCGTCAAGGCGGGCATGAAGGGTGTGATTCTGACGTGCAAGCACCATGACGGCTTCTGCCTATGGCCTTCGAAATACACCGACTATAGCGTGGCTAATTCGCCGTTCAAACGTGATGTGGTGCGCGAACTGTCGGATGCGTGCAAGAAGTACGGAATTAAATTCGGTGTCTATCTCTCACCGTGGGACAGGCATCAGGCCAGCTATGGCACTAGCGAGTATGTCACCTACTATTATAACCAGTTGGAGGAACTGATGACCCAGTACGGCGACATCTTTGAGGTGTGGTTCGACGGTGCTAACGGTGGTGATGGATGGTATGGAGGCGCTTGTGAAAAACGCGAAATCGACCGTAGCTCCTATTACAACTATCCCAAGGCATGGGGCATTGTTAACCGCTTGCAACCTGGTGCGGTTATCTTCTCGGACGGCGGCCCCGGCTGCCGCTGGGTGGGCAACGAGAAAGGCTATGCCAACCCGACCAACTGGGCTTTCCTTCGTATCAATGAGGTCTATCCTGGCTATCCCCAATACGAGGAACTGCAGTCGGGCCATGCCGATGGTGACGCGTGGTGTGCCAGCGAGTGCGATACCAGCATCCGCCCAGGATGGTTCTATCACGAGAGTGAGGATGACAAAGTGAAAAGCGTTGACGAACTGACAGACCTGTATTACCGCAGTGTGGGCCATAACGGCAACCTCTTGCTCAACTTCCCTGTGGACCGCGATGGACTCATTCATCCCACCGACTCGGCAACCGCTGTGCAATGGCACGAGAGAATTACTCGGGAATTGGGCACCAACTTGCTGATGGGTGCCAAATTCACCGCCAGTGATACCCGTAACAAACAGTTTAATGCTGCTTTGATGGGCGATTGTGACTGGGAAACTTATTGGGCGCCCAAGGATGGTGTCACCTCTGCCGATATCGAGATTAAAACCAAGAAGGACGTCACCCTCAACTGCATCCTGTTGCAAGAGTATATTCCTCTGGGACAGCGCGTAAAGGAGTTTATAATCGAATACAAGACCTGTTGCGGGAAATGGGTGCCGGTTTTGGTCGATGAGGAAACTACGACCATCGGCTACAAGCGCATCGTGCGCTTCCACGAGAAGACGGCCAGCGAGTGGCGCATCCGCATCCACGACAGCCGTGCTTGCCCATGCATTAACAATATCGAAGGTTATTATGTGGATTGAATTTTTAAGGAATTGTAATTATGGAAGGTGTGAGTGAAAGGGCAATAAGGATTGCTGAGGAAATTAAGAAAAGAACGGCATGTGAGCACTACCGGCTAGTGCTTAACGAGGAACGTGTGCCTTCAATCACGGACAGCAAAATCGGTGGTAAGCCCTATTGGCCCACCGATAAGGACTTCCCTACTGATGAGCAGGGCAATAAGATGCTTTTGCTCATGCAGATCAATTGCAAAGAAGCAGGTCTGGCCGCTCCGTTGCCCGGGCAAGGGTTATTACAATGGTTCATCAGCGTGAATCCTGAACGGATGTATGGCTGCCGTGGCAATTATGATAACGATGGTAGCGGTTTCCGCATCATCTATCACGACTCAATCAAGGAAAACGCCACGCCTGCCGACGCCCCCACTCACGCCACTGTTGATAGTGAGTCAACGCCTGTCAAGCGAGAGGTTGCTATTGCCATAGTGGCTGAAGATACTATCATGAGCTTCAATGACGGCCATTTCAACCCTCTCTTCTTTGACATCATTAAGGATATCACTGGTACCGACCACGAGGGCAAGATGTGGTATGAATACCTCGACAATGATGATTGCCTGTATTTCGAGCAAAACTTGTGGATGAAACGCCCTCACCATCAGATGCTGGGCTACCCCGTTTATTCACAAGAAGAAGCGCGCCGTGACATTAATTATCACGACACGCTGTTATTCCAGTTGGATTCCCAATTCTCCACCATCGACCGAAAGGAACTGGTCATGTGGGGCGATATGGGTAGCGGTTTCATCTTCATTAATCATGACGATCTCGCCGCCCTTGATTTCTCTCAATCCTACTACTGCTGGGACTGCGGGTAAACTATTTCAGAAGTTCACGACCCTTTCCACAACGCCGTCAGAGAAAATTACAATCAGATAAGAGCCATACATCCATTTGGTCAATTTTCCTGACTCTGTAATATTGTCGGGTTTTCCTTGTGTAACCAGCACTTCGGTGGGGTTCATTCCCTTGACGACTTTTCCTGCCTTGACTGCTGTCAGATCTTTGATCGGTTCCACATTGCTGTTTTTGATGGCATCTATCATTTTTGCAATAAACTGAGAATTCAGAAGAGAGAATTCCTCTACAAAAGCAAAATGTGCCTCCTTCTTCTCCGGTTCAAGTTTTTGGAAGGGGACTCGTTTGTTGATGACTAATTTATCTTTATACTTAACGATAATTTCAGGAATCATAAACGAAAGAGATCCTCCGTCAATCTGGAATGCCTCAGAGAATGCGTAGATATTGTGGCCATCTTCACCTGTAAGAGCACGGCTCACCACAAACCTCTTGTTATCAAAATCTACAGCCTCGATACTCTCAGTCTCAGGATCCAAGTCATTAACGGCAAATACAAGAGCGCGAGTAAATGCAGACATGTCGGATAACTTTGTCTGCAAGTTGACATAGTCCCCAAATGAGAATTTACCATTCGCAATTATTGGCCGATATATCTTTACGCCGTCAATTTCTTCAGGCATACGTTGCTCTACAGCCCATTTTTCAAGCGATTTTTTATCATCAGCAAAAACTGATAGGCATAAGATGGCAAAAAATACTATAATGAATGTCTTTCTCATCTCTCCCAATACAAAAAACATAGCCATGTGAAAATAATCTTCAGAGATATTCACACATGGCCATGTTAAACATTAGCACGATTAAACTTTAGAATGCGTATCCCAGGCGGATGATGATGCTAGAGGCATTGCCCTGTTCAATATAGTGCTCAGCACCGAACCATTTGAAGAAACCTCTTTGATAGGTCACATCAAGCAGAACATGGTCATACCATACACCGAGACCTGCAGCGGCACCTACATCCAATCTCTGATAATCATTATCGTATTCATCTTCCAGATCGCTGATACTTGTGGTTTCACCATCAGCATCAGTGAACTTTCCTGCAAAGTCAAAACTTACAAAAGGACCAACGTGGCCATCAATACGGATATCTTCATTAATCGGATAGCTATATCCCAAGAAGATGGGTAATTTAACAGTAAAGGCGTTCAAGTTCTCTTTGTAGGTAACCGACTCGTTCTTTGACTTCTGAGTAAATCCACGAGTACCAACGCCAAGTTCTGCACCCCAGTAACCGTTCTTCTTGCCAAAGAAACGCTGGAAACCGGCACTCACGTCAAAACCGGGCTTAAAGCCAACAGAACCTTTAAAACCATTATCCTCATTGACCTTTTTAAAGTCCTTGACATATTTGCCGTTAGTAGTGTTAAGGCTGACACCTCCACGCACGAACCAATTCACACGTGCACCTTCTTTATGGAACGAACGGCTCTGAACCAACTGTGCATTTGCACTTGCCCCCATCAGAACCACAAGGGCTAAAGCTAAGAATTTCTTCATTTTGATATTAATTTAATGTTATTTATAATTAATTATTTTTCTTACTTTGCAGCAGCTCCTGTTTTGCGCTTCTCTTCTTGGATTTTACCAGTATTGTCCGTTGCAGAAGGATAGATTACCCTAATCATCTCGATTTCCTTGGAATTGGGATCAAGATTGCGGAAATTCTTCCAATAAGCAGGATAAGCCGAGAGTTTCACAAAAAGGGTTTTACTGTCTTCTTCCGGAACATAACTGTCAAAAATCGAGCCGATCAGCTCATCAGCGCCTTTTTCAAGCATTGCCTTATAAATGGCGCGATTCTTATAATTCTGCAACTCAGATTCTCTCAACTCACCCTTGATGGGAAACTTGTAAGGGCCGAACTCCTCACGTTCACCTAAAACCACATCATAAACAACGGGAATGCCGTAAGCATTGTGAAGAGGTTCCACAGTACGGCCGTAGGCTTCTTCAAAGGCTTTAGGAATTTCACTATTTCCCTTTTGGGCAAATGCACAAACTGATACGCTCAGAAGCGAAAACAAGAGTAATAATTTTTTCATAAAGACCACCCTGTTTCTGTGTCGGGCACAACTTAATTCTCCTACTAAGTCCCCGAATTCGGAGTTATTAATAAAAAGATGAAGAAATGCGCAGGACTTGTCCGGTTTATCATCATGGATAAAGTATCAATTCTCCAAAGCAGATAAAGCGAAAACGCTCTCTTAAAGTTCACAACAATAGTTGATAGGCTATTGTCGGTGCAAAATTAAAAAAT
Source organism: uncultured Prevotellaceae bacterium (assembly GCA_947302275.1). Lineage (GTDB taxonomy): Bacteria > Bacteroidota > Bacteroidia > Bacteroidales > Muribaculaceae > Sodaliphilus. Next base: position 55,334 of record CAMYUW010000006.1, on the reverse strand, counting down.
ATTTTTGTTTTTACAAACAAATTTAGATGCTTTTGCGTGTCTGTGAGGATATAGTTCAGCAAAAATACTGAAAGATCTATATTCTCTCAGAAGCTTCTTCGGCATTAAAACAGATGAAAAAAGTGTGCCCGATGAATAAAACATCTGGGCACACCGATACGACTTATTTTGCCTTACACATTATTGTCTAAATGTATCAGCCGCAGCGGGAGGTGCCGCAATTGGTGCAGATGAGGCAGCCTTCCTGATAGACGAGGGTGTCCTGGCCGCAGTTGGGACAACGTTCGGCAGCCGCTTCACCATTATGGATGTAGCGCTTCAGTGCACGCTCCACGCCCATCTTCCAGGTATTGATAGACTGGCTGTCAAGCTCCAGGCTGCTGACAAGTTTGAGTACCTGCGGAATGGGCATGCCGTAACGCAACACGCCCGAGATGAGTTTGGCATAGTTCCAGAACTCAGGGTTGAACTTCTCGCTCAATCCCTCGATAGTGGTCTTGAAGCCGCGCTTGTTGATAAACTGGAAGTCATAGCGTTTCACGCCATCCTCACCCACGGCCTTGATGATCTTGCCTTTAGTCACAGACTTAGGACAGAAGATGCCCTCATCGTCATCGGCGATACCCGTAAAGATTTCATAAGGACGACCATCAATCAAACCAATGAATGCAATCCACTTTTCCTTCTTATTCTGGAAACGAACTACATCGGCCTCCAGTTCAACAGGACGCTTGAGAATGTGCTCTTCCTGAGCAATGTAGCGGGCCGCCTGTTCCTCAGAAGCGCCTTTCTCCTTCTCTTTTTCCTTCTTCTTGTCATTGTCGCTCAGCGCCACAAGCACGCCGGTGCGTGAGCCGTCACGATAGACGGTGCAACCCTTGCAACCGCTACGCCAAGCCTCAACATAGAGTTTGCCCACCATTTCCTCACTGATGTCGTTAGGCAGGTTGATTGTCACACTGATGGAGTGGTCCACCCACTTCTGCACCTCACCCTGCATCCTTACTTTATTGACCCAGTCCACATCGTTGGCGGTGGCTTTGTAATAAGGAGATCTCTCAACAATGGCGTTGAGTTCTTCCTGGGTGTAATCGCGGCGCACAGGGATGTTGTTTATGTTCATCCAGGTCACCAGCTTGTGATGATAGACAATGAATTCCTCGAAGGAATCGCCGTTCTCGTCAACAAGATCCACATGAACATCCTTGTCACTGGGATTTACTTTGCGACGACGTTTATAAACAGGCATGAAGACGGGTTCAATACCCGAGGTCGTCTGGGTCAGCAGACTGGTAGTTCCAGTGGGCGCGATGGTCAGGCAAGCGATGTTACGGCGACCGTACTTCACCATGTCCTCATACAACTCAGGAGACGCTTCACGGATGCGGCTGATATAAGGATTATTAAACTCACGCTTTGCATCATATATCTCAAAGGCTCCACGCTCTTTGGCCATCTGTACCGATGAGCCATAGGCAGCCAAGGCCAATGCCTTGTGCACACTCACTGAGAATTGGGTTGCCTCAGGCGTGCCGTAACGCAGTCCCATGGCGGCAATCATGTCGCCCTCGCCAGTAGTTCCGACACCTGTACGACGGCCCTTGAGGGTCTTGGTGCGGATTTTGTTCCACAGATTGGTCTCGGTCGTCTTGACCTCACTTGTTTCGGGATCAGACTTGATCTTGTCGAGGATCTTTTCGATTTTCTCCATCTCCAAGTCAATGATATCATCCATCATGCGCTGTGCACAGGCCACATGCTCTGCAAAGAGGTCGTAGTCAAAGTAAGCCTCAGGCGTGAAAGGATTCTTCACATAACTATAGAGATTGATGGCTATTAGGCGGCAGCTGTCATAGGGGCAGAGGGGAATCTCACCACAGGGGTTGGTTGAGATGGTCTTGAAACCCAAATCGGCATAGCAGTCGGGCACCGACTCACGCGTAATGGTGTCCCAAAAGAGGATTCCGGGCTCGGCACTCTTCCATGCATTGTGGACAATCTTAGCCCACAGACGCGCTGCGTCAGTATCCTGCTCATACACAGGCTTATCGCTATCGATAGGATATTGCTGGTGATAGGGCTTGCCTTCAACAGCAGCCTTCATGAAGTCATCGTCGATTCGCACCGATACGTTGGCGCCAGTCACCTTGCCTTCTTCCATCTTGGCGTCGATGAAGGACTCGGCGTCAGGATGCTTGATGCTCACAGTAAGCATCAACGCACCACGACGGCCATCCTGCGCTACTTCACGGGTACTGTTACTATAGCGTACCATGAAGGGCACGAGGCCTGTTGATGTCAGAGCGCTATTCTTGACGGGAGAACCCTTGGGGCGGATATGAGACAAGTCATGACCTACACCGCCACGACGCTTCATAAGTTGTACCTGTTCCTCATCAATCTTGAGAATGCCGCCATAACTGTCGGGTTCACCATCGAGGCCGACAACAAAGCAGTTGCTCAATGAGCCGACTTGGAAATTATTGCCAATGCCTGCCATGGGACTTCCCTGGGGAACGATATAACGGAAATGGCTCATAAGCTCGAACAAGCGGTCCTCGCTCAGAGGGTTGGGATACTTTTTCTCGATACGGGCAATCTCGCGGGCAATGCGACGATGCATATCATCGGGCGTCAGCTCATAGAGGTGGCCGAATGAATCTTTCAGGGCATATTTTGTGGCCCATACCCTGGCGGCGAGTTCGTCACCGTCAAAGTATTTCAACGAGGCTTCATAGGCCTGTTGGTAATTGTAGGTTTTTGGTTCCATTGCTATTTTTGAGGTTTATACTTTATCTTAAATTGAGATCATTTGCAAAGGTTTATTGACGCATAGTGTGATTCTATTGCGCAAAATCCTTGCAAAGGTAATACGTTTATTTCGAACCACAAAATAAAATTCAGATTTTCTAAAGTTTTTCAAAAAATTTTACAACTATATGATTTTCAGTGAATTAAAATTATCGTCATGCAGAAATGTTTCCCAAAACATCCACGAAGGCAAACTTAAAGTCTCTCAAAATAAACTACTTGCAAAAAACAAGGCCGTTCCCTTTATGGAAACGGCCCCGATAAAAACTTACGGGAAACAGTAAGCCCAATATTGCTTACTTCAGAGTTCCTTCCTGAGCAGCCTGGATCATGTCCTCGTTTGCAGTGATGTAGATCTCAACACGGCGGTTCTGAGCGCGACCTGCCTCTGTGTCATTGCTGGCAACAGGATAGTCGTAAGCAAGACCCTTGCTGGTCATACGAGCACCAGGAACACCTGCATTGGTCAAGTAGTTCTTCACCTCGGTTGCACGTGCGTTAGACACCTTCTCATTGGCGGCACGGGTACCTACATTATCGGTATGGCCGTAAATCTGCACGTCGGTCTGGGGGTTGCTGATCAGCGAAGCGGCAAACTTATCAAGAGAGGTCTTTGCGTCCTCGCCCAGCTTGGAGCTATTGAAGCCAAACAGAATACCATTGTCAAAGGTCACCTTAATAGCCTCAAAGCCATTGACGTCGGTGCAAGTGTCCACCTGAGCGCCAGCGATCTGAGCCAGTTCACGAGCCTGCTTGTCCATCTTCTTACCGATGAGCGTGCCGGCAACACCACCGGCAACAGCGCCGATTGCGCCACCGATAGCGGCACCCTTGCCCTTACCGATGAGAGCGCCGATGCCAGCGCCGATAGCGGCACCGCCGCCACCACCGATCAGACCACCCTTAGTGGCGTTGCTCATTGAACCACAGCCCGAAATGCCGAGCAGCAACATTGCACTCAATAAAACACATAAAGTCTTCTTCATATTACTCAATAATTATAATTAATAATAATGTGAATTGTTATTATCTGTCTTTACAATCTGCAAATATAATTAAGTTTTTTAATATGACCGCAAATATAGACAAAAAATTCTCTTTATGGTTTAATGACTAACCTGTAGCGATGGTTAGCGTTTGTTGGTGATGGGTCGTATGTTGCGTTCCTTGATGTCACCAGAACGGTAGGCGTCGAGGAGTTCCTTGAGATCCTCAATCTGTGACTTGAGCTCGATACCGATGTCAGTATCCTTGACGTGCATGCGGTGGTTGGTATGCTCGACAATGGTGCGGGTTGACTTGATGTCCTGTCCCAAGCGAACGGCTTCGTCGATCGACGAGAAGGGTTCATGCTGCACAAGGTCAAAGCCGCGTGAATGATATACGAGCGTATAACCAGCGATACCCGTCTCAGGCTGATAGGCCTTGGAGAATCCGCCATCAATCACCATGAGTTTGCCGCCAGCCTTAATGGGATTCTCACCCTTAATGGTTTTGACTGGCACATGACCGTTGATGATGTGGCGATGCTCGCCCTCAACTCCAAATTCGTCGAGAATCGCATCGACTACCTGCTCGTTGTCGCGCATGGCATAATAGTAACCCTTGACCTCCTTGTGGGTATCCTTGTCGGCAATGAAGTAACGCTCAAAGGTTGCCATCTTGCTCTTGTCAAAAGCGGGCGAATCCTGACCGCACCACAGGTACCACAGGTAATCCAATGCAAAAGCATGTTCATCGGGATCCTCACAGCCGAAGTAAGCAGCACGAATAAGGTTTCCAGCACGTTTCAGTAAGGCCTTGCCATGGAATTTTTCACCACGGATAGTCACATCCTTGAGGGTACCGTCCTCGTTCAGGGGGATTGAGGCATGATACAGCAAGTTGCCGTTAGCAATTGTGTACAGACATCCGTTGCGGAACATGCACAGCATGTGCTTGCGTAGTTTTTCGCTCTCGGTAAATGACTGATGAAGCTTGTTGACGATGGATTCTTCCTCAGGGGTCAACTTATAAGGATGCTTGGGATCGACTGTCGGGAAATTGGTGTCGAGCATCTCATATTCCTTGCCATTGATGGTAATCACACCTTTTTTGAGGTCCATCTTGTCGAGCAAGAGGCGATCCTTCATGTGGAAATCGGGACGGCGCTTGATAGCGGCTGCCTCCAGCTTGAACTGAATGATACTGATGGCTTTGTGCATCTGTGCAACGAGTTGGGCAGTGCGGGCACGCTCAGGATCCTTAGCGCTACCGTCTTTGGGCAAGAAGCGCTCACATGGGTCACCGGCATAAGTGTCCATGGCAAAAGTTGCCAAAGGCAGCAGGTTGATGCCGTAGCCATCCTCAAGCACACCATGGTTGCCATAGCGCAGGGCAATACGCAGCACATTAGCAATACTGCAGTCATTACCGGCGGCTGCGCCCATCCACAGGATGTCGTGATTACCCCATTGGATGTCAAAATTATGGAAACCACACAGGATATCCATAATCTTGTCAGGGCTGGGGCCTCGATCATAGACATCACCCAAAATGTGAAGCATATCGATGGTCAGCTGCTGGATGAGGTTACACATCGCGATAATGAACTCATCAACACGGTTAGTCGATATAATTGTACGGATAATCACATCAACATAGGCCTGCTTATTGGGGTCGCTGCTGTGCTCGTGCATGAGCTCTTGAATGATATAGGAGAAGTCTTCAGGAAGAGCCTTGTGGACTTTGGAGCGGCTGTACTTTGAAGAAACGTTGCGGCATACTTTCACCAGTCGGTTGATGGTGATGAAGTACCAGTCATTGAGTTCGTCCTCGTCGGGAATTTCGTCCTTGACAAGTTCAAGTTTTTCGGCCGGATAATAAATGAGCGTACACAGGTCCTTCTGCTCACGGGTACTTAATGAATCGTTGAAAATCTCACCCACTTTGCGCTTGATGGTACCACTGGCATTGCGCAGCACATGCTGGAAAGCCAAGTACTCACCGTGAAGGTCTGCCAGGAAATGCTCAGTGCCTTTGGGCAGATTCAGAATCGCCTCAAGGTTGATGATCTCGGTGCTGGCGGTAGCCACATTGGGGAAACTGCGGGATAGCAGCTTCAAAAAATAAAGGTCGCGTTTTCTTTTTTTAGGTTTCATAGTGAAAATGCTATAGCTTGATTTAAGTTTAAGGTATGTGATATATCAATAACGTAAATTGTTAACAAATATTATCTGAGCATGGAAATTCTCACTTTCCTGCCCTTGATTTTGGCACCCTGGAGACGTTTCAACACCTCCTGTGCGCCTTGTCGCGGCACAGCGGCAATCGAGTAATGGTCACGCACATCAATACGGCCAATATCACTGGCGTCGATACCGCCATTGGCAGCTATGAAGCCCATGATGTCGCCACGTGAGATTTTCTCTTTTTTCCCTGCCTGGAAATAGAGTGTGGCCATCGTCGCTCCGTACATCCTGAGGGATGGATGCAAAGTCATCGGTTCATCGATGGTCACCCATTCGGGAAGAACTTCGCCTGGGGCGGTAATGACATACACATTCCCGGTTGCATCGACACGGGCTGTACGGCCGTTACGGTGGATGTAAGCCTCTTCTCCGACGGGTAAATGGTAGTGGATGATATGCTCCACCTTGTCAATATCCAAGCCTCTCGATGCCAGATCAGTCGAAACAAGCACCATAATGCTGCCATTATTGAGCATAGCAACAGCACATTCTCGTTCATGCTGCTCCAGGGCTCCATGATAGATGCCGGCATCGATACGATGCTTCATCAGGAATTGGTGGATGCGCTCCACACTTTCGCGGTAGTTGGCAAACACGATCACCTTGCCACTATCGAGACTCAACAAGAGTTGGCGCAGCGTGTCTAGTTTATCTTTGCTGTCTGATACGACCTGGCGTACAGTAATCCGTTCGGCCGGTTGAGGGGTGTCTCCTATTACATTCAGGGTCACAGGATTGTGCAGGCGCACATAGTCTGGCACAGGATCCAGTACAGTGGCAGAGGCGAGAATGCGGCGATTTAACCGTGGCATTTTCTTCAAGAGTTGTTTCATCTCCTCCTCAAAGCCCAGTTCCAACGATTTATCCATCTCGTCGAGTACAAGCAGTCGTGCTCCGCTCAAGTCTATGTGGCCTCGACGTTGATGGTCGAGCAGACGACCAGGAGTGGCAACAACGACATCAGGCGTGACCGCCAAAGATGATTTTTCGTCAATAACGGCATGACCGCCATAACAGGGGGTCACCTTGTAGCCTGTTGCCAGCGAGCGCAGTATTTCAGCCGTTTGCAGCACCAATTCGCGTGAAGGGGCCATCACCACGGCCTGCAACTGCTGCATGGGAGGCTTGAGTGCTTGGAGAACACACAACGCAAAAGCCAAGGTCTTTCCCGTTCCAGTGGGAGAATACAGAATGAGGTCTCCCCCACCCGCTTTCCAGGCATCCAGAGCTTGACGCTGCATATCGTTGAGCGACTCAATACCCATGCGCTCCTTTACCTTCAGTAAGATGTCCTTTTCTTTCATCGGTTATTGACCATTTGTGCTACAAAGTTAGTTAATTATACCCAATTTATGGATGTAAAGCCTGCTTTTTTACTACATTTGCCCCAAAAATTGAATCTATGGCTAAATTCTTTATTGTGGCTTTGACCGTAATGCTGGTTTTGCAAGCCTACGTGTCATGGCATGTGTGGCGTCTGTTGCCATTTTCCTTCCCTGTCAAGTTAATTATCCTGTTGATCATGTTCGGGGCCTTGGCTTGCATGGTTTTCCAGTTCAAGAGCGACAACCTGCCGCTCAGCATGGCCACTACAATGTACGAAGTTGGTAACTCTTGGCTGATCATCATGTTCTACCTGTTCATGACGTTTCTGGTTCTTGATATCGGGCGGCTTTTCCATTTGGTGCCCGCCGCATGGATTAAGGACAATGCCATCACTTCCATCGTACTGACTGGTTTGATGTTGGTGACCTTTATCGGTGGCAACATCCACTATCACAACAAGCAGCGCCAAGAAATTCAGCTAACGACCGATAAACCTCTGGAACATCCCATGAAAATCGTCATGCTGAGTGATATGCATGCTGGCTTTCATAACCGCCGTTCCGAGATTGGCCGCTGGGTTGATCTGATCAATGCCGAACATGCCGACCTCATCCTCGTCGCCGGTGACCTGATTGACGGCAATGTGCGCCCTCTCAAAGCGCAGGGCACAGTCGAAGAGCTGCGGCGTTTCAACGCTCCCGTTGTAGCCTGTCTGGGCAACCACGAGTATATTACAGGGATTGACAAAGCGCTGGCCCTTCTTGATGATGCAGGCATCCGCGTTTTGAGGGATGATACGGTAAGCATCGGCAATTTGATTATCGTGGGTCGTGATGATCGCAGCAACCGGGGTCGCAAGAGTGTAGAGGAACTCATGAAGACCGTATCGCGTGACAAGTATATCGTCTTGCTTGACCATCAGCCCTACAAGCTGGAGGAAGCAGAACAGAACGGCGTGGATCTGCAACTGAGTGGCCACACTCACCGAGGGCAGGTATGCCCCTTGAATTGGGTGACCAGGAAGATATATGAGTGTGATTACGGCCAGTGGAAGCGCGGCAAGACGGATTATTACGTGAGCTCCGGTATCGGAATTTGGGGTGGCAAATTCCGTATCGGTACCGACTCTGAGTACGCTGTCATTACCATCAAAAATTAGACTTTGGCACTGGCTCCGTCAATCAGTTCACTGCCATTTTGGTTAGATGCCCATCATGCGCATGGATTGATCGCATTTGATGGGTGAAATATAAGACTTATTCCTGCGGAAAACAGTGCATAATCAGAATTAATTACTACTTTTGCGGCCAAAATAACAAGAACAACTTTCAATTCATGCATCATCTTCAGCAATTCTACACTATCGGACTTCTCATTGTGTCCAATATCTTCATGACGTTTGCCTGGTATGGCCACCTGAAACTTCAACAGATTAAGGTCTTTAGCGACAACACGCCGCTATATGTAATCATCCTGTTGTCATGGCTGCTTGCTTTACCCGAATATTCGTGTCAAGTGCCCGCCAACCGCATCGGGTTTGACGGTAATGGCGGTCCATTCAATATCATGCAGTTGAAGGTGATCCAGGAGGTGATATCACTGGCTGTATTCACGGTGTTTGTAACGGTATTCTTCAACGGTGAGTCGTTGCGCTGGAACCACCTTGCTGCCTTTGTTTGCCTTGTGATGGCAGTTTTCTTCGTTTTCCACAAGTGGTAGGATTTTTAGTCACTAGTGTCAGGAATTAGGCGATAGTAATCATACTTAAAACTCTAAGCCATAAACAAGGCTGTGACGATGGTGATGTGTTTGGGCAGTTTTCCGTCGGCACTCCATTCGAGGTCGATGCCCAGCAGATCGTGGGTCACGGCAACGAGGTCAAATCCCACCGACTCCAGCGAGTGGCGCAGCAGTTCAGGTTGGCGGCATGGCTTACCCTCGGGGCGCGTACACCCCTCAGGGCACAACGTGCAACGGAAAGTGAAACAACGGCTGCCGGGTGTTTCCAGTTCCATTTCATATATGCGCGGTAAAAGCGATTGGCACACTTCATCGATGGCCTGCTTGCCCATAGCGCTTGACTGCTCTGCAGTGACGCAGGAAGCACGTACCGACTCATCAAATTCAATGGTAGCACCCATGACTCTCACCGTCTTAAATCCGTCGCTGGCGGTTCTGGGTTCAAAGTCAAATGGCGGACATGACCACGACTTGCCGTAACCTGGACACTGGAGGCAATAACTCCTGATGCGATCCACATCACGGTAGCGGCTGATGAACTCGTCGGCCGACATTATCGCCTGTTTGGTTGTGACTGTATATTTCATGGTTGCAAAAGTACAAGAAAGTCCTTACCTTTGCAAGAAAAAAACGAGCAAGACGACTGATTATGAATAAGAAGAACAACGACAGGATGCATGTGGTGTTTGACTTGGGAGGTGTGGTGTTTCGCCTCGACAAATCGATTGCCATCGAGCGTTTCAAAGAAATAGGGGTAACGAAAGTTGAAGAGTATCTTGATGATTATGCCCAAAAAGGCATCTTTGGCGACCTGGAAGCAGGCCTGCTCACTGCCGAGCAATATCGCGACGAGTTGAGCCGTGTAACGGGTAAAAAATTGACAATGGATGAGTTGGAATATGCGTGGACAGGTTATGCCGCCGAGTTGTACCAGCGAAATTTCGACGCCCTGTTACGCTTGCGCCAAGAGGGCTTTCCAGTTGCATTGCTGTCTAACACCAACCCTTTCATGATGCGTTGGGCACGCAGTAATGAGTTTGATGGCAACGGCCATGGGCTGGACCAGTACTTTGATCGCCTGTACCTGAGCTACGAGATGCGCATGATGAAGCCCTCTCCCGAAATATTTAAAGCCATGATCGACGGCGAACAGACCAGGCCTGAGAATATTCTCTTTATCGATGACAGCGCCCGCAATTGTGAGGCTGCAGCGGCCTTGGGCATCCAAACGCTGAATCCGGCAAATGGTAGCGACTGGCGAACCGACGTGTTCTCTATCCTCGGAGTCGAGTAGCAAATAGAAATAGCCTAACAAAACAGGGTGGCCCGGATTATGGGTCACCCTGTCGTGTTCATTGACGATCAGATGATCAGTTTTTCTTTTCCTCTACGGGAACTACAGCTACCGCAGCCTTGGCAGCGTTGATGCTGTCCTGTTCGGCCTTGTACTGCTTAGCGGCCTCGCTGTCCGGCTTCAACCAAGTGTCGAGCCAGCGGAAGAACTCACGTTGCCACATGATACTGTTCTGGGGCTTGAGAATCCAGTGGTTCTCGTCGGGGAAGAGCAGCAGTCTTGCGGGCAGACCCTTAATCTTAGCGGCATTGAATGCCTGGCAAGCCTGGGTGAAGACGATGCGGTAATCAAGTTCACCAGCGGTGCACATGATGGGCGTATCCCAATTCTGAACATAGCTCTTGGGGTTGGCCTGGGTATAGGAGCGCTGTGCGATAGCGTTGCTCTTATCCCAGTACGGGCCACCCAGATCCCACTGTACGAACCACATCTCCTCGGTCTCGAGGTACTGGGCCTCAAGGTTGAAGATTCCGGCATGAGCCAAGAAGCAAGCGAAGCGCTTGTTGTGGTTACCTGCGAGGAAGTAAACCGAATAGCCACCATAGCTGGCACCTACAGCACCAATGTGTTCACCATCGATGTAAGGCTCCTTCTTCATGTAATCGACTGCAGCGATGTAGTCACGCATGTTCTGGCCACCATAATCACCGCTGATCTGAGCATTCCATTCAGTACCGAAGCCCGGCAGACCACGGCGGTTGGGCAGGATAACGATATAGCCGTTGCTGGCCATGATGCGCATGTTCCAGCGATAGCTCCAGAACTGGCTAACAGGCGATTGCGGGCCACCCTCACAGAAGAGGATAGCAGGATACTTCTTGTTGGGGTCGAAGTTGGGCGGGTAGCATACCCAAGTGGTCATCAGCTTGCCGTCGGTGGTGGGCACCATGCGCTTCTCGATGCCGATGGGATCTACCTGGGCAAGCATCTCATCATTGACGTGGGTGAGTTGAACAGGCTCCTTGCCCATCTGGATGCTGAATATCTCATTGGGGGTCTGGTAGCTCTGGCGGCATGCAATCACCGTCTCGTTGTCGACAAAGGACATGCTGTTGAAGTCACAAACGCCCATGGCGATGGTATCGATCTTCTGGGTAGCGACATCCATGCGGAAAATGGGTTGCGTGCCCTGGAACGGGCAGATGAAATAGATGGACTTCTCGTCGGGCGACCAGGCGATGTCATCCACGCTATAGTCCCAATTCAAGGTGAGGTCCTTCTTGTTGCCGGCAGCATCCATAAAGAAGATGCGGTTCTTGTCGGCCTCATAGCCGTCATGCTCCATCGAGAGCCAAGCCATCTCGCCCTTGCTGTTGATGATGGGATAAGTGTCATAACCCATCATGCCGCGGGTCAGGTTCTCGGTCTTGCCGGTCTCCAGATCATATTTATAGAGGTCGCTGTTGGTCGAGAAAGCATAGTCTTTGCCCGTCTTCTTGCGGCAGACGTAAACCAAGCCTTTGCTGTCAGGAGTCCATGCAAGCGACTCGATGCCGCCCCAAGGCTTCATGGGGGACTCATAGGGTTCGCCCTCCAGGACATCCTTCACGTTACCGGCCTTGCTGCCGTCAAAGTCGGCAACAAAGGGGTGAGGAATCGTGGTCACCCACTCATCCCAGTGCTTGTACATCATGTCGTCATACAGGCGGGCGGTAGTCTTGTCCAAATCGGGATAAATATCCTGGGGAGTCTTGCCGTACTTCACCTGTGAAATCATGACCACGCGCTTCTCGTCGGGCGAGAAGACAAAGCCTTCAATGCCATCTTCAACGTTGCTCACGCAGTTGCGGCCACCGCCATCGGCGCTCATGGTCCATAACTGAGGAGTCTTGCCTTCGCCTTCTTCTTTATAGATGAAAGCAATCTTCTTGCCGCCATCGATCCACACATAGTTGCTCTCACTGTTGGGCGTGTTGGTAATCTGGCGGGCATTCTGGCCGTCAACATCCATCACCCACAGGTCGCAGTTGCCCTTGTTGGTAGCGATGTCATAGTGGGTCACGCCATAGAGGATTTTCTTACCGTCGGGTGACACTTGCGGACCACCCACGCGGCCCAGCTGATTGAGGAATTCAGGAGTGAACTCTTTCTTTTCCATCTTAGAGGAAGTTTTCTCGGTAGCAGGAGCCTGACCAGGAGCTGCAGTTTCCTGCTTGGAGCAGGTCGAGGAGCTCAACAAAGCCAACACCGCAACCGACATTGCTGTTAACTTGAAGAATTTCATAATAAATGTACTGTTAATGTATTATAGTTAAAATTTGGTTTTCCTGATGTTTCAACCTGCAAATATAATCATTTATTACCAACAAGAGGCAATTCACAAGAGAAAAACAAGTCATTCTATACTTTTAATCATATCATTATGAGAGAGAACAATCAAAAATGGTTGCTTCCTCTAGAAACAACCGTTAGCAATTGTTTACAGGATTAGCAAAAAACAACTAAAAATGATTGTTTTGTCGAAAAACAACCAAAAACGGTTGTTAGTTTCAAACATATTATCTATATTTGCCGCAGAAACATAAAATCCAATAAAATTATGATTAAAGGAGTGATTACAGGAGACATCGTGGGGTCGTCAAACATCAAGACTGAATACCGGGCGAACTTGCTGAATTGCCTGAACACGATGAAGGAAGAGCTGCAATGCGTATCGCCGTTCTCGATGGAACTATTCCGCGGCGATAGCTTTCAGTTGATGGTTGAGGACCCGACTGCAGCCCTCAAAGTTGCCATCATGTTGAGGGCTGGGCTCATTCACCACACACCTGACAAGGAAAACGGAATGTGGGACGCACGCATCTCACTGGGAATAGGACAAGTGGAATTCATGGCAGATAGCATCGTGACCTCGGACGGCGAAGCTTTCCAGTATTCTGGTCGCCAACTCGACACGATGAACAAGATGCGCCTTGCCGTCAAGACACCTTGGAATGACGTTGACGAAGAACTGGAAGTTTCCACCGCATTTGTCGATGACATCATCAAGAGATGGTCAGCCAAACAAGCGGGCATGATCTACTTGTCGCTGAAGACTGACAGTCCCAAGAAGAAAGTCGCCGAATTTATCGGCACCTCGGTTCAGAATGTGCGCAACGTACTCTCATCGGCACGAGAGCCACTCATCAGAATGTACCTTGAGCGCTATTGCAAAATCATTAACAACCACCTGAGCAAAAGAACAATATGATGAATATTCTGCTTCTACTCAAGCTGCTGTCGTCGCATGTCATTGCCGACTTTTTCCTCCAATTTGACTGGCTGTGTCAGGGCAAACGCGAGGAAGGCATACGAGGCATAGCGTTTCAGGCTATACATGCGCTCATCCATGCCGCATGCGCCTATCTGCTGGTGGGCAATTGGGGTGGATGGATTATTCCGGTGGTGATATTCATCACCCACTTCATCATCGACATCACCAAGGTCAAATGGTTCCCTGCCAGTACAATCGCATTCCTAATTGACCAATTGGCCCATGTTACCGTCATCATAGGATTGTGGTGGGCACTCTATGCCAACCCAGGCATCGAATTGGCATGGGTGACCAGCATCACACATTCGAGCACATTCTGGGCCATCCTTATCGGCTACATGCTCATGCTCAAGCCCTCGTCGCTGCTCATCAGCATGTTCATCAGGGGATGGACCCCGTCCAATGGAATGCAGACCCAAGGCATGCCCAATGCAGGAAAATGGATCGGATATATCGAGCGTGTGCTTATCCTGACATTTGTCATTACCGGGAACATCGAAGCCGTCGGATTTCTGCTCGCAGCGAAATCCATTTTCCGTTTCGGTGACCTGAATAAGGCACGTGAAATCAAGATAACGGAGTATGTGCTACTCGGGACACTGGCCAGTTTCTCGATTGCTTTATTGACAGGCTTCGCCATCAACATGTTCATTCATTAACTAATTATACAAAACTATGAGAAGAGCCATCTATACACTGATATTTCTAACTGCCAGCCTATCTGTCATAGCGAGTGCTCAATATGGCATAACCAGTCCACAGGAGCATCATTCTGTTCACAGCGATTGGGTAAATCCTCGCATCGGTACAGGCGGGCACGGCCATGTGTTTTACGGAGCCAACGTGCCTTTTGGCTATGTACAGCTGGGTCCCACCGAGCCCACCCGCGGGTGGGACTGGTGCTCGGGCTACCATGAAAGCGACTCGGTGCTCATTGGCTTCGGGCATCAGCACTTGAGCGGCACCGGCATCGGTGACCTGGGTGACATCGCATTGCTGCCTATAACCGGCCGGGACCAGCACGAGGTCATTTTCAGTCATAACGACGAGAGCATCAAGCCAGGATACTATTCAGTGACACTGCGTAACGGGGGCAAGCCTTACGTTCAAGTGGAATTAACAGCCACCAAGCGCACGGGAATGCACCGCTATAGCTTTGCTGCCGGACAAGACACAATCTACTTGCGACTCGATTTAGGCCAAGGTATCGGATGGGATTCCCCTAAACAAATGATGATGAAGCAGTCATCACCTAGGAGGATTGTCGGCTACCGTTATTCATCAGGCTGGGCAAGGAACCAAAAGGTCTATTTTGTCATGGATTTCCAGCAAGATGTGACACTTGAGAAACAGGATGGCGACACCACAGGCATCATCTCCACGCCAAACATTCCGGCTGCACCGTTTATCGTCAAAGTGGGACTGTCTGCCGTAAGCATCGAGAATGCGATAGAGAACCTGGCGGCGGAGAATCCACGATGGGACTTCTATGATGTGTGCCGCGACGCATGGAGAGCATGGGCAGACGAACTGGACAAAATCGTTATTGATACCGATAATGATGACGACCGCACAGTATTCTATACTGCACTATATCACACGATGGTGGCCCCGTCGGTCTTCTGTGACGTGAACGGGCAATACCGAGGAGCAGACGGTGAGGTGCATCAGGGTGATTTTACCAACTACACTACCCTGTCGCTGTGGGACACCTACCGTGCAGCCCATCCGTTGCAGACGCTCATCCACCGCGAGAAGCAGCAGGACATGGCGCAGACCTTCCTGCACATCTTTGAAGAACAAGGCAAATTGCCCGTGTGGCACCTGATGGGCAATGAAACCGACTGTATGGTGGGGAATCCAGGTGTCCCTGTACTGGCCGACCTGGTTTTGAAAGGTTTTGATGTGGACCCCAAAGCAGCCCTCAAGGCAATGACTACCAGCGCGATGCTCGACGAACGTTCCATGGGCCTGCTGAAGCAATATGGCTATATCCCCTACGATCTGGAACCCGATAAGGAAACGGTGGCTCGAGGACTGGAGTACGCCCTGGCTGACTGGTGCATCGCTCAAGTTGCTGAAATAGTTGGAGATCAAGAGAATTATAAGTATTTCAACGAGCGCAGCAAGTCCTACAAGCATTATTTTGACAAAAACCTGAAATTTATGCGCGGCAAGGACTCGAAGGGTAAATTCCGAGATATTGTAGAGTTTGACCCACTATCGACCAAGCACCGCAACGACGACTACTGCGAGGGCAATGCCTGGCAATACACCTGGCTTGTGCCCCACGACGTGCACGGACTGGTAAAGCTATTTGGCAGCGAGAAAGCCTTTATCCAGAAACTTGACTCCCTGTTCATCGTCGAGGGCGACTTGGGAGAAGAGGCTTCGCCCGACGTATCAGGACTTATCGGCCAGTATGCCCATGGCAATGAGCCCAGTCACCACATTATTTATATGTATAACTACGTGGGGCAACCGTGGAAGGCGGCACGTCTCATCCGCCAGGTATTACGGGAACAATACCGAAATGATATTGACGGTCTGTCGGGCAACGAGGATGTGGGACAGATGTCAGCCTGGTATGTCCTGTCATCTATCGGCCTGTATCAGGAAGAGCCGGCTGGTGGCAAGTATATCATCGGTTCACCGCTGTTCAACGAGGCAAAAATCAATGTGGGTGACGGCAAGACATTTACCGTCAAGGCCTTGAACAACAGCGACGAGAATATCTACATACAAAGCGCCACGCTCAACGGCAAGCGTTACGACAAGAGCTACATTGACTATCGTGACATCATCGCTGGCGGCACCCTTGAGCTGGTGATGGGCAACAAGCCTTCGAAATGGGGAACCAATAAAAAAGCCAGACCATAATGACGATGAAAAAGATTGGAGTGCTATTGATGACTCTTTGGGTGGGAGTAGCGGTTAAGGCTGTCTCCCTAGAGCCTGTAGATTACGTAAGTACCCTGGTGGGGACAGAGTCGAGTTTTGAGTTATCAACCGGTAACACCTACCCTGCTATCGGGATGCCCTGGGGCATGAACTTCTGGGTGCCGCAGACTGGCAAGATGGGTGACGGGTGGCAATATACTTATGGAGCCAACAAGATACGCGGCTTCAAGCAGACACATCAGCCCAGCCCCTGGATCAACGACTACGGCCAGTTCTCGCTGATGCCCACTGTGGGTGAGCCCGTGTGGGACGAGAATGAGCGCGCCAGCTGGTTCTCGCACAAGGCCGAAGAGGCAACACCTTACTATTATAAGGTCTATCTTGCCGACCACGATGTAATTGCCGAGGTGGCGCCCACCGAACGTGCCGCCATCCTGCGTTTCACCTTCCCCGAGACCGACCAGGCCAACATTGTCATAGACGCTTTTGACAAGGGGTCAGAAATTACATTTCAACATGAACAGCGCCGCATCATCGGCTACACAACACGGAATAGTGGCGGTGTGCCTGAGGGCTTCAAGAACTATTTTGTCATTGAATTTGACAAACCGTTCAACAGATTTTTTACTGTGGAAGACAGCACGTTGCTCATGGGCGTAAGCCATGCCTCCTGTAGCCATGCGGGAGCCATCGTGACCTTCAAGACTCGCCGTGGTGAGCAAGTCAATGCACGTGTCGCATCGTCTTTCATCAGCGTTGAGCAAGCAATAATTAACCTCCGAGAATTGGGAAATGATGGTTTTGAGGCTGTTAAGGAGAAAGGCCGCACGCGTTGGAATGAGGTACTGGGACGCATCGAGGTCGAGGACGATGACATCGACCACCTGCGCACCTTCTACTCATGTATGTACCGCTCGGTGCTGTTTCCCCGCAGTTTCTATGAGATAGACAGCAAAGGGAAGCCTGTCCATTACAGCCCTTATAACGGCCAAGTGCTGCCTGGTCGCATGTTTACCGACACCGGCTTTTGGGACACCTTCCGCAGTCTGTTTCCGCTGGTTGACCTGATGTACCCCACGATGGGCGCGTGGATGCAGGAAGGACTGGTGAACACCTATCTGGAGAGTGGTTTCCTGCCCGAGTGGGCGAGCCCCGGACATCGCAACTGCATGGTAGGCAACAACAGTGCCTCGGTGGTTGCCGACGCCTATCTGAAGGGCTTGCGTGGCTATAACATCAACAAGTTGTGGGATGCCGTCGTGCATGGCACCACCGCCGTTCACCCCCAAGTGAAATCCACTGGACGTTTGGGTCACGAGTATTACAACAAATTAGGGTATATCCCCTATGACGTAGGTATTAACGAAAGTGTGGCCAGAACGTTGGAATATGCCTACGACGACTGGTGCATCTACCGTCTGGGTAAGGCTCTGGGGAAGCCCGAGAGCGAAATCAAGGTCTATGCCGAGCGTGCGATGAACTACCGCAACGTGTTTGATGCCGAGACCAAACTGATGCGCGGCAGGATCAAGGACGGGTCTTTCCAGTCACTCTTCAGCCCGTTGAAGTGGGGCGATGCGTTCACCGAGGGCAACAGCTGGCACTACACCTGGAGCGTTTTCCACGACCCGCAGGGCCTCATAGACCTGATGGGCGGCAAGAAGACGTTCTGCCAGATGCTCGATTCGGTATTCGCCGTGCCGCCAGTGTTTGACGACAGTTACTACGGCTTTACCATTCATGAGATACGAGAGATGCAAATCATGAACATGGGCAACTATGCCCACGGCAACCAGCCCATCCAGCACATGATTTACTTGTATAATTACGCCGGACAGCCGTGGAAAGCGCAATATTGGGCCACACAAGTCATGGACCGCCTCTATAGTTCGGCCCCTGACGGTTATTGTGGCGACGAGGACAACGGGCAGACCTCAGCGTGGTATGTGTTCTCGGCAATGGGGCTCTATCCTGTATGCCCTGGCAGCAACCAATATGTGATTGGGGCACCATATCTGAACAAGGTTACTCTCAATCTCGAAAACGGTAAGCAAGTGACCATCACCCGCGAAGGCGAGGGGTGCTACATCCAGTCGATGACAATTGATGGCAAGCCATACACGCACAATTACTTAGACCACACCCGTCTGCTGCAAGGTTGCAAAATCCACTTCATCATGTCGGATACTCCTAACAAGAACAGAGGCACAGCCAGCACTGACGCTCCCTATTCATTCTCCAGATGACGTAAACCAAAGTGCTATAAAAAAAGAGCCGCGGCGCTCACGCGTCACGTACCCCTTCGCAAATAACATTTCTCCAAATTTATTAACTTTTAACTTGAATAGAATTGATGCAAAAAGTAGATATATAATTATGAAAAGAGTTCCTAAATAGATTTATTCACATACTGATTGCTTGGTTTTCAAACCAAGTACACTATGTAGGTGAAATAAATTTCTGCAAATATACAGATAATTTTCTACCTAACAAGTGTTTTCGGAATTTTTTCAGCGAAAGTATTATAAATTTCTATAAAATTCTCCATTTACAGTCCAAAAACAGCAATAAAGGGAGAAATTACAAGCAGTTGCGGAAAATAATTTCGATGTCGTTCTGATTCAGAGGCACAAAACCAGGCAACACACCACCATTACATGACTTGCGTGCCATAGTGGGGATATGCTCATCGCCAATTCCCAGATCGGTAAAGGTGCTCTTGAGACCGAGCGTATTGAAGAGGAATTCTTTCACCTTCTCAATTGCCTGATGAGCAATATCCATTGCGGGCAGATTAGCATCGATACCGAAAACGTTAACACCAAACTGAACATACTTACTCACTGTCTTATCAGACAAGCAGTATTCCATCCAGCGAGGGGTAATGATGGCAAGACCCAAACCATGGGTGATGTCATAGTAGGCCGACACCTCATGCTCCATGGGATGACAACTCCATGCCTGACGCTTGCCTCCGTCAACAAAGCCGTTGATAGCCCATGACGAAGTCCACATCAGATTGGCACGTGCCTCATAGTTTTCCGGTTCACGCATAGCGATAGGAGCATACTTGATGATTGTCTTCAACATGCCTTCCATGAAACAGTCAAGCATATAAAGGTCCTGATTCATGTTGAAATAGACTTCAAAGATGTGCGACATCATATCAGCTGCACCACATGCCGTCTGATAAGGGCTGACGGTATAGGTCACGGTGGGATCCAGGAAAGACACCTTGGGCAACAAGGTCGGTGACTCTACGCGGCCAATCTTGTCATTGGTCTCGGGGTTACTGATGACACCGCCAGCATCCATCTCGCTACCAGTGGCCGACAAGGTCAACACGCTGATAATGGGAAGTGCCTCGGTAATGGGAGCCCACTTCTCGTTAAAGAAGTCCCACGGGTCATGGTCCACTTTGGCACCAGCTGCCATGAACTTGGTGGCATCGATGGTCGAGCCGCCGCCCACGGCCAGCAGCACGTCGATATTGTGTTCCTTGCACATCTGTGCTCCACGGCGCACGCTGTCGATGCGGGGATTGGGCTCAATGCCAGAAAGCTCAAACAGCTCCATGCCGGCTTTCTTAACCTCGGCAACCACAGCATCATAGAGGCCCGTGCGCTTGATCGAACCACCACCATAGGTGAGCAAAACGCGCTTGCCAAACTTTGCCAGTTCCTCACTCAGGTGTCCCAGTTGGTTCTCTCCGAAATAGACCTTTACAGGAATGTTATATACGAAACTATTCATTGGATTTGTGTTATATTAGTTATGAATCAAAGTTCTACAATCACATAATTCTTTGAGCCGAGGCCAATGTGCTCAGCCCAATCGATGGTATGTGTACCGTGACGGCTGTTGATGCGCTCGATAAGGGGTGCATTGTCATCACCAGGCGCTGCTTTGTGGTGCATCACCATCTGAACGCAAGCCCAGTCGAGAGCAACCGGGTCAAGGCTGGCCATGATACCCATATCCTTTAATTCAGGAGCATCGGGGCTGCCATCACAGTCGCAATCGACCGACATGTTGTTCATCACATTAATATATAAAACATGACCCCTCATGTAGTTGTGTACTGCCTGGGCTGCAGCAGCCATCGACTCGAGGAAGCCATCCTGATCATCGATATGGTTCCACAACTGATTGACATCGTCGGTATAGCCCGCAGTGTGGATATTGGCCTTGCCGGCAGTGCTGGCCACACCAATTGAGGCGTTCTTCAACACACCACCATATCCGCCCATAGCATGCCCCTTGAAGTGGGCAAGGTTGATCATCCAGTCGTAATTAGCCAGGTGTTCGCCAACAATGTCATACTTGATGTGGGTACGGTCTTTGACCGGAATGCGCATCTGGCCATATTCATCCATGATATCGACAGCAAAAATAGAGTCAAAACCATGCTCATGGATTGTTTGCCAATGCTTGGAAACATCCTGGCGTGAACCGCCATAGGCAGTACAGCACTCCACAATGGTACCATTCACCTCGTCAACCAGGTTGCGGATGAGAGTCGGCTTGAGGTAATGGTTATTACCAGCCTCGCCTGTGCTGATTTTCACAGCCACGCGACCCGTAGCCTTAACGCCCAGCGCCTTATAAATCTTAACTAACGACTCGGGAGATATATCTCTCGTGAAGTACACAACGCTTTGAGCATTAGCTGTAATTGCTGAAAGGACAGCCAACACAGCAACCAATACTTTTATTCTTTTCATAGTTTTATACTTTTCGGGATATTTGCTATAATACAGCAGGTCACTATCATTTCAATGACTCGACCCATGTTTTGATCTGGTTCTCATCCATTTGGGTGAGGTTCTTGGGCTCAACCCAGTTAGCGCCGGGAGCCGAAGGTTTAAGATACTTCATCGTCTCCCCTGCTCCACTACCACCTGAGGTGAAAAACGGGATAATCGTCTTGCCGGTCAAGTCATACTGCTCCAGGAAGGTGTTGATGATTGTAGGAGCGATGTACCACCAAATCGGATAACCCACATAAATGGTGTCATACTGTGCAATATTCTCCACCTTGTTTCCGATAGCGGGACGACTGCTTTTGTCGGCCATCTCCACACTGCTGCGGCTGGACTTGTCTTGCCAGTTCAGGTCAGCGGGCGTATATCGTACTTCTGGTATAATCTCGTGCAAGTCCGCATTGGCGACCTTTGCCAGCTTGGTAGCAGCCTCCATTGTAGTGCCAGTCGCACTGAAGTAGGCGACCAGGGTCTTACTGTTTTTACTCATCTTTTCTTGATTGTTTTGCGCATTACAGGCGGCCAGAGCGCTTAACGCCAGGCAACCGGTAACGATGGTGAATAATAATTTCTTGATTCTCATATTCATATTGATAAAAGGCAGTTAATTTTTCTGGTTACAAATTTATAACAATTTCCAATAACCATCTATACCATTTTCCAAAAAATTTATCCCAATATTACTGATTTTGCCTTTATTATGACAATTATCATGGGATTTATGCACAATAAAAGCATAAAAGAACACACTGAAGGGATAAAAGGAGCAAACAAAAACGCAGTACATTTTTTTAGCAGATTACTCGTTTTTACATTATTTTCAAGAATAATAAAATATTATTGTGCAAATCTTTGTCATTTCGTCAAAAACTTACTACATTTGGCAGCTTTTTAATCAACAACATAAACTAACATTTAACAATCAATAGATCTAGTTAAGAGCAATGAAAATCAAGAATCTCATTAGTGCATTTGCTTTGGCAACGCTCTTGATGAGCGGAATGAACGCCAATGCTGACAACATTAACTTTACACAGGCCCGTTCCACGGCAAGTAACTACCTTAAACAACATGCGGCTGCCACACCCGGCTCGTTGAGGGCCCCAGCTGTGGCCGACCTCAAGCTTGCCTATACCGAGGCCTCGACTGTAACTCCCGATGCCAATGCCTATTACGCCTTCAACATCGATGGCGGTGGCTTTATTATCATTGCCGGTGAAAACCGAGCCAATCAAGTACTGGGTTACAGCGACCGGGGTCATCTCGACTTCAGCAACCTGCCCGATAACTTCAAAGCCCTGATGCGGGGATTCAAAGAAGAGATAGAGTACCTGCAGGCCCATCCTGAATTGGATGTTACTCCAGCCTTACGTGCGACAGGAGGCAATACCGTTGAACCGTTAATCAAGACCTATTGGGGTCAGGAAATGCCCTATTATCTCCAATGCCCGGTTTATAACGGCGAGTACTGTGTTGTGGGCTGTGTTGCCACAGCGATGGCTCAGGTGATGTACTACTGGAAATACCCGACCAGCAGCCCCGAGCTCAACGCCTACTTCTGTGACGACATCGGCCAGACACTTCCATCCCTGCCCGAAACAAACTTCAACTACAGCAAGATGCTCTCCAGCTATTGCCACTGGGACTGGGATTTGGGTATGCTCATTCAGGACACCTATACCGATGAACAGGCCCAAGAGGTTGCCAAATTGGGCCGTTACTGCGGCCAGGCAGTTCACATGGGCTATAGCCCGGAGGGCAGTGGTGCCTATGTGAGCAACCAGCTGAGCGCAATGAAGACTTTCGGTTACAGTTCTAGCGCCCGCGATGAGGAACGTGACAGTTGGTGGGGTTCGGAATACTACACTACCGCAGAATGGGAAGCCATGATCAAGGAAGAACTAGACAAGCGCTACCCTATTCTCTACTCAGCCACAGACCCCGCTGCTGGCGGACATGCCTTCATTTGCGACGGTTATAACGCCGAGGGGCTGTTCCACTTCAACTTCGGATGGTATGGCACCTGCGACGGCTGGTATGCGACCACAGCCCTGAACATGACCCACCGCGATGGTGACCACCTGAGATTCAACACCAACCATGAGGTGCTGTTGGGTGTAGTTCCGCCCACCTATTGCCTCATCTCGACCGACGGATTGGTTGTTCCCAGCAAGCTGCTCGTCTTGGGCGAGAATATGGAAATTCAGGCCACAAACGTCAGCATCATGACAACAAACGAGAATCTCAACCTCATGTTCACAATCAACAATGACACCGGCAGGCGAATGGCCATGAGCCCAGGCGTGAACGTGGCTACTGACAGTTTTGAACAGGGCAGCACTGTATCCAGTTCCATTGCCCTCCCTGAATCGCTGGCGACGGGTACTTACTCGGTGCACTTCCATTACTATGGCACCAGTCCACGCATGAGCACCGAAATTCCCTGCGAAAGCAACTATCTCAATGTCGTTGGACATCTGGCCAAGTATGGTGCCCCATTCACCATTGATGATGTCACCAGCACCATCGACAACATGTTGAGCGGGTCCTATCCTGCCCTGACCATCAATGATGTTACCGAACTCATCGACGCACTTTTAACAGCTGAATAATATCTATTTACATAACTATTTATCAATCATTATGAAAAAAATTAACCGGATTCTAAGTTCGTTGGCATTAGCGGCATTCGCTCTGACCGCTCTCAACGCCAATGCAGGCAATGTGAATGCTCAAGCTGCACGCACATTAGCCACTCAATTCATTCATCAACAGAATGCAAAGGGCTCTTTCAAGGCATCTGCCGCTGACCTGAAACTAGCTCATGTAGAAGTGTCCAAGGTGCTTTCTGGTGCCAACGATTACTATGCCTTCAACATCAAGGGGGGCGGCTTTATCATCATCGCTGGCGAAGACCGGGCACCACAGGTGTTAGGCTACAGCGACAAGGGCCACTTGGATTTCAACAATCTGCCCTACAGCCTTCAAGGCCTGTTGAACAGCTACAAACAGGAGATTGAGTTCCTGCAAAGTTACAAAGAAAACGATTTAGTGCCCGCCCGTCAGACGTTTAATGCCGGCAGCGGTGTTGAGCCCCTCATCAAGACCACATGGGGTCAGGAGATGCCCTATTATCTGCAGTGCCCCAAGAAGAACGGTGAATACTGCGTCGTGGGTTGCGTTGCTACAGCGATGGCACAGGTGATGTATTACTGGAAATATCCTGAAGGCAGTAGCGCCATTAACGGTTATTCTTCCTGGGGGTCTTCATTCAGTGTGCCAAGTCTGCCCGCCACTACCTTTGACTACACCAAGATGCTGTTATCCTACTGCCACTGGGACTATGACGCTAGCGCGCTTGTCCAGGACACCTACACCGACGAGCAGGCCCAGGAAGTCGCCAAGCTGTCGCGCTATTGCGGCCAGGCAGTTGAGATGGATTACGATCCAGAAGGCAGCGGTGCCTATACAAGTGACCAACTGGCTGCCATGAAATTCTTCGGATATCGTTCAAGTGGCCAACATGTTCAGAAGAATGGTTGGTGGAGCAGCTACACTACTGCACAATGGGAAGCCATGATTAAAACCGAACTCGATGCTAGCCGTCCCATCCTGTATTCAGCAAGTGACACCAATGGCGCAGGTGGACATGCCTTCATCTGTGACGGTTACAATACTGATGGCAAATTCCACTTTAACTTCGGCTGGTACGGCACCTGCGACGGTTGGTATGTTTCCACCGCATTGAACATGACCCACCGCGATGGAGATTACCTGAAGTTCAATTCTGGTCATGAAATGCTGATCGGTATCGAACCTCCTGAGGGTTGGGAGCCCCCAACGCCCATTTTGATGGGTGACGTCAATAAGGATGGCATTGTCAGCATCCACGATGTGACCGACCTCATCGATTATCTGTTGAGTGGTGATGCTACCAATGTTGACCTTGAGGCAGCCAATGTTGATGGAGAAGCTGGAATCAGCATCTCTGACGTAACAGTCCTTATCGGCATGCTGTTGAGTGGAGAAAACACCAAATAAATAAAGATACAAATGAGTTTCTAATAACTCTTGAACATTAAAGGGGACCTTGGCTTTTCAGACTGAAGTCAAGGTCCTCTTTTAGCTGGCAATTATCAATAGCAGAAGAATCTGCTCGTTTTTTGATAATTTTTAAATCGTTCAACAACATTTTCAGCCAAAACATGCTTGAAATTGAGAATAAATTCATAATTTTGCGCGTAATCAGACAACACTTTTCTAACATCATTAATCAACCTAATTTCAAACAACAAGCTTATGAACTTTAAGAAACTTAGTTTTTCCTGTATCATTGCACTTGCAGGTCTCATGACCGTGAATGCTGGTAACATCGACGTGAACGCAGCTCGCCAGGCTGCCAACAATTTCCTGAAGAAGAACTTCGCCTCTAAGGGCATGTTCAAGGCTCCCGCAATGACCGACATCAAGTTGGCTCACACCGAGGCATCTTCGGTTGAAGGCAACGCCTACTACGTGTTCAATATCCAAGGCGGTGGCTGGGTTATCATCGCTGGTGACGACCGTGCCAAACAGGTGCTCGCCTATGGCGACAAGGGTAACCTCGACATGAATGACCTGCCCGGCAACATGAAGGATTACTTAAATATGCTCAAGGGCCAGATAGAAACCGCACAAGCTTACAAGGGCAAAACCGTTCCAGTAAAGGCAACCAAGCGCTCGACCCCTGTTGACCCAATGCTGAAGAGTAGCTGGGGACAAGGTGAGCCCTGGAATCTCCTGTGTCCTACGAATTCCTCTGGAGAACGCACTTCGGTGGGTTGTGGTCCCCTTGCCATGGCACAAATCATAAACTACTGGAAATACCCAAACGAAGTATCGGAAATGCCTGGCTACCAAGGTACCGGCTACCAGTGGTACCCCAATCTGCCCGCCACCACATTTGACTTTGACCTGATTCTTGACCAATACGCCTACTACGATCCCGTGACTGGTAACCCTACTGTTGTAGACTATACCGAAGATCAGGCCAATGAAGTTGCCAAGTTGAGCCGCTATTGCGGACAAGCCTGCAAGGCACGATATGGTAATGATGGTACAGCAACAGGCTCTTATCCCAACGATCAGCGAGATGCTTTTAAAACCTTTGGTTACAATGTAAACAACATAAAACTGATTGGTAAAGATCCCTTCTACTACTGCGATAATTCTAACGTTTATTCCATTGAGGAATGGTGTGCACTGATATGCACCGAGCTTGAAGCTGGACGTCCCATCCCCTACCATGACGTTTGGGAAGGTCATGCTTGGGTACTTGATGGTGTTGATGCCGATGGCAAGTTCCACATGAACTGGGGTTTCAATGGCAAGTTCGACGGCTGGTATGAAATCGACGCCATGTCTTTCCATCCTTATGGCAACAGTACAGTGTGGGATTTCAGCCAGAGCAGTAACAGCGGAAATATGATGGTTATCAATTGTATCCCCTACGAGGGATATGTGATTCCCGGTGACGATCCCGAGGTGAAGATTGGTGACGTGAATAATGATGGCAAATTCAGCATCTCGGACGTGACCGCTCTCATTGACTACCTGCTGTCACAAGATGCAACCGGTCTCAATCTCGATGCAGCCGATGTAAATGGTCAAGAAGGCGTAACCATCGGTGACGTGACCACACTCATTGACATGCTCCTCAGTGGTGAAGGAGATGAATAACAAGCTGCTGTAGCGCAACGACTTGCGCAATCAGACAAGCGATTTATTGGTAGAGACGCAAATTTGCGTCTCTACTGTTTTTATCTGTATAGAATCAATAAAAATCACGAAAAATCACAAGCATCACCATAATTTCACAAATATTGATTACCTTTGCAGGTTAGACAATTCTTGAAGAGAAATATGACTACTGGCAATCTTATAAGGTTTGTATGCATCCTGCTCCTGTGGCTAGGATTGTGTTGGCTGTTGCTCACACGTGCTGACCACATCGACTTTATGGTGATTTTCACCATTGTGGCATCAGGCATTATCGTGTTTGTCCCTCTCTACAAGAAATATGTGAGAAAAAAATGACTAAACCATGACCAAGAATTCCTATATAAAAGAACACTGCCCACTGCTGGCCACCATAGACTCACCTGCCGACCTGAGGAAACTCGACATCGACAAGTTGCCTCAAGTTTGCCATGAGTTGCGGCAATTCATGATACACGAGTTATCGAGCAACCCAGGACACTTCGCGTCAAGCATGGGGGCCGTTGAGATTGTTGTGGCCCTGCATTATGTGTTCAATACGCCCGATGACCGCCTGGTTTGGGACGTAGGCCATCAGGCTTATGCCCATAAGATTTTAACTGGCCGTCGAGACCAGTTTGACGATAATCGCAAACTGGACGGCTTGAGCGGGTTCCCCAATCCGGACGAGAGCGAGTATGACACCTTTACCGCCGGTCATGCGTCCAACTCCATTTCTGCCGCTTTGGGCATGGCGATTGCCGCTGAATTGCAGAATAACCAAGACCGCAAAGTGGTTGCCGTCATCGGTGACGCCAGCATCAGTGGCGGATTGGCATTTGAGGGTATCAATAATGCAACCACCAATCCCAACAACCTGATTATCCTGCTCAATGATAACGACATGGCGATTGACGCCAACGTGGGAGCCTTGAGCTCCTACATGAGCGATCTGCACACGTCACACCGCTACAACAAAGTACGATATAAAGCCTACCAGTTCCTGCGCCGCCACAATGTCATCAACGATAGCCGCAAGGGATTGATTATGCGTTTCAGCAACGCCATGAAGTCCCTGTTGTCGGGTCAGCAGAACATCTTCGAAGGCTTGAATATCCGTTACTTTGGTTTGTATGACGGTCATGACGTTAAGCGCCTGGTGAAAGTGTTCAGTGAGATTAAGGACATGACTGGTCCCAAACTGGTTCACGTGCGCACTGTCAAGGGAAAAGGCTTTGCTGCAGCCGAAGCCGATCCAGCCACGTGGCACGCCCCGGGCAAATTCGACGAAGAGACAGGTGAACGCGCCAAGTCAGGCAAGGGTGGTCCTATCAAGTATCAGGACGTGTTTGGCAAGACATTGGTCGAGTTGGCCGAAAAGAATGACAGCATTGTCGGCATTACTGCCGCTATGCCCAGCGGCACGTCAATGTCGCTGATGCTTGAAGCCATGCCACATCGCGCTTTTGATGTGGGCATCAGCGAGGGGCATGCGGTGACCTTTGCCGGCGGTTTGGCCAAGGACGGAATGCGACCATATTGTGCAATCTACAGCACTTTCCTGCAGCGTGGCTACGACTCTATTATTCACGATGTGGCCATCCAACGACTGCCCGTGACCTTCTGTATCGACCGTGGAGGTATCGTCGGCGAAGATGGCGTGACCCATCATGGTCTGTTTGACCTGGCTTACCTGCGTTGCATCCCGGGTATGATTGTATCGTCTCCCATCAATGAGCACGACCTTCGCAACCTGATGTTCACAGCCCAGAGCGAGAACTACGGTCCCTTTGCCATTCGCTATCCGCGCGGTAAGGGTGTCATTGCCGACTGGCACAACGAGATGCAGGCGTTGCCCGTGGGACGTGGCCGCCGCATGAGTGAGGGCAATGGTGTGGCTGTTCTGAGCATCGGCCACATCGGCAATGAAGTCATTGAGGTGGTTAACCGCTTGAAGGAACGGGGCATCCATGTTGGCCATTACGACATGATTTTCGTCAAACCCATCGATGAAGACATCCTTGAAGAAGTGACTACACGATACCACAGCATCATCACCATCGAAGACGGAACTGTCGTGGGCGGTCTCGGGTCGGCAGTAGCCGAATGGATGATGAGCCACGACAAGAGCAACCACTTGAGGATGCTTGGCGTACAAGACGAGTTTGTGCACCAGGGCACCGTGGCCGAACTGTATGAACGCTGCGGCATGGATGCCAAATCACTAGAAAAGGTCATCCTTGAGCTATTAGAGAAGGACAAGTAAAACCAAGATTTCGAGAATATTATGAGAATCGTTATCGCCGGCGCCGGAGAAGTTGGAACCCATTTGGCCAAGATGCTCAGCAATGAGGAGCAGGATATCATCGTCATGGACGTTGAGAACAAGAAACTTGAGCCACTGGAAAATTACAACCTGCTCACCTATCAGGGCAGTGCGATCTCTTTCAGCGACCTGAACGCCATAAAAACTGGCGCGTGCGACCTGTTTATAGCGGTGACCAAGAGTGAGGCCCGCAATATCCTGTCATGTTCAATGGCCAAGAAACTGGGTGCCCGCAAGACTGTTGCCCGTATTGACAATGACGAATTCTTTAATGACCGATGGCGTGAGCACTTCACCATGCTTGGCATTGACCACCTGATTTATCCCGAAATGTTGGCAGCCAAGGAGATTGCCAGTGCATTGAAGCGCACGTGGGCAAGAAACTGGTTTGAACTGTTTGATGGAGAGCTCATTGTCGTGGGCGTTAAAATCCGTTCTAATGCCGCCATCGTCAACCACATGCTCAAAGATCTGACCGACATCAGCAGTTTCCTGCATGTGTCGGCCATCAAGCGCAACCGCGAGATCATTATCCCTAGGGGTGATGACCGAGTACTGGAAAACGACATTGTCTATATTGCCACTACCCGTGAACACATTGACGAGGTGCGCGAAGTATGCGGCAAGGTCCAATATCCTGTTGACAATGTCCTGATCGTGGGCGGTAACGACATTGCCGAGCAACTGATCAAGAAATTGGGCAAGACCGTAGATGTCAAAATCATCGAACAGGATGAGAACCGTTGTGAAGAACTGGCCCAGCGCTATCCCAACTGCAAACTGGTGCAGGGCGACTTCCGCGACTCGGAATTAAACGAGGAAGAAAGCGTGAGTTATTATGACGCCTTTATCTCGTTGGGAGATAACAGCGCTGTCAACATGATGGCTTGCATGATAGCAAAGACCAACGGCGTGCCCAAGACCATTGCCCAGGTCGAGGACATCCAGTTCATCAACGAGGCTGAAGCACTGAACATCGGCACAATCGTCAACAAGAAACTGCTGGCGTCGAGCCGCATCTTCCAGATTCTGATAGACGCCGACGAGGACAATGCTCGTTGTCTGGCGCTTGCCGATGCCGAGGTGGCCGAGGTCATCGTCGAGGAAGGCGATCGCGTTACACGCGCCGAGGTCAAGGACCTGAAACTGAGCCGAGACTTCACCATTGCTGGACTTGTGCGTGACGGCAAAGGTATGCTGGTGGGTGGAAACACCCGCATCCAGGCTGGTGATCATGTGGTTGTATTCTGCCTGCAAGGCGCGATGCACAAACTAGACAAATATTTCTCGTGAGATGCCTAAGCATATCAATCAAAATATCAATTTTGCCATTGTAATGCGCATGCAGGGATGGCTGCTCCTCATCGAGGCGGCATTCATGCTGTTCCCGCTTGTCATATCATGGATCTATGAAGAACAGACCTCATTGATGGCATTCATCTATAGCACGGCCATCACCGCCGGTGCTGGTGCTGCCATGGCGTTCGGCATCAAGCCACGCAATACCTCGATGCACAAGCGTGAGGGTCTTATGCTTACTGCCATCATTTGGGTATTTTTCTCATTGTTCGGCATGTTGCCCTACCTGTTCAGTGACACATTTAATAATGTGACCGATGCCTTCTTTGAGACCATGGCAGGATTCACCACAACTGGATCAAGTGTAATCCGCTATGTCGAGGAGATTCCCCGCGGGGTACTCTTCTGGCGTGCAATGACCCAGTGGATTGGAGGCATGGGTATCATTCTGTTCACCCTTGCCGTAATCCCCATGTTGAACCAGAAGGGCGGTATCGCCCTGTTCAATGCCGAGGTGACCGGAATCACCCACGAGCGTCTGCGTCCTCGCGTGAGCCAGACAGCCAAGGATTTGTGGCTCATCTATATAGGCCTGACCGCAATTCTCACCATCTTGCTCTATGTGGGACCAATGGACTGGTTTGATGCTATCTGCCATGCGATGACAACGACATCTACCGGTGGTTATTCGACCAAGAACATCGGCCTTGACTATTGGAATTCGAGTTACGTCTTTCTTGTAGTCATCATCTTCATGTTTATCGGCGGTATCAGTTTCTCGCTCATCGTCGCCGTGGGTCGCGGTAACTTCAAACGCCTGATGAATAATAACACCCTGCGGTGGTATTGTATGACCACACTCATTACGACCATAGCCATCATGGGTTATATGACCTACAAGGGCTTTTTGGACACTCATGGAGACAGGTTCATTTATAGTGCTTTTGACACGTTATCGGCAATCACGTCAACTGGTTTCTCCACATTTGACTATGAAGACAGTGGAGAGTTTGTGACTGTCGTTCTGATGGTGATGATGTTTTTCGGTGGTATGGCTGGTTCCACCTCGGGTGGAGCCAAAATGGACCGCCTCATCGTTTTGCTGAAGAACACCGCCAACGAATTCTACCGCGTGCTGCACACCAACTCGGTGCGCGCCGTCCATGTCGATGGTAAGCCTGTCCCCAATCATGTGGTGAACAAGGTAAACACCTTCTTCACGATCTATATTCTCATCATTATGATCGTGGCATTGTACCTCACCTTTTTTGGTGTACCGGTGTTTGATGCCATGTACACCTCAATGTCGGCTATCAGCAATGTGGGTATCGGCCATGGTGTCACGGGACCCAGCAGTTCATGGGTTGTACTGCATCCTGGCGCTAAATGGGTGCTCGCTTTTGAGATGATGGTGGGACGTCTGGAATTGTTCACCGTCCTGGTCATCTTCACCCGCTCCTTCTGGAAAAAAGATTAATTCAACTGCTGGCAACTTATCAGTACACTTTTTTTGAAAAAAAAATGCGGTTTGCGTTTGTAAACCAATTTTATTTTGTAATTTTACACCCCAAAATATTTCGATAGCAAAATGAGCAAAAGTCAAGGCAACCCCAATAAAAAAATGAATGAGAATCAGGGTTATTTCAATCCTGACATCAGCGGTGTAAAGAAATCTGAGGATTACCGCAAATCGCGCGAGGTCGAGCAGGCCATCGATAATGAAAACGTGAGCAAGTGGCAACGTTTCAAAGCATTCTTCCAGAACGGCCGATTGCGTTTCGCCACTGGCATTATCATGCTGATGGCAGGCATTTACCTGTTGATCTCGTTCTTGTCCTATTTCTTTGCCGCCGGCATGAGTGATCAGGATCGTGTGGCCAACTACTCGATGCTCGAGAATGCCCAAGTGCGTGAACAGATCCGTAACGCGGGGGCTGCCATGGGTGCATCATTAAGCGACTTCTTTATTTCCAGTGGCGTGGGTGTCGCTGCTTTCATCATTGTGATATGGTTCTTGACGCTGGGCATGAGATTGGTGCGCAAGGGCAAGAAGGCTCATTTCTTCTCCTATACCCTGGTATGCCTTTTCAGCATTTTCACTTTCTCGATGATTGTGGGCGCTGCCACCTATTTCATGAAGCCAATTACTTTCTTCCCCCTGGGCGGTTACTTCGGCTTTTATGCCAACAAGTGGCTGCTGGGACTGATGGGTATATATGGCATGGTTGCCGTCAACCTGGCAATCTTTATGTTCTGGATTTTCCTCACATATCAAACCATATCTTCCCTGTACAAGCAGTTACAACATGAAATAGGCAAGAAGCGCAACCGCAACAAGGAAGAGGCCGAGAAAGTCATCAGTGAACCTGGTCAATCTACCTTCCTGGGCGGAGAGCAGAAAATCAATGATGAAGATTACAAGGAGTCGGAAGAAGAGGATATCCCCCAACCTACCCGCCGATTCAGAACACGTTCACGAGCAAGGGATATCAGTGAAGATACCAACAAAGCTGACGGAGAAGCTGCACACCTCAAACCCATTAAGGCCAGCACTTCGGTCAGCAATCCCCATGACCCGACTGGGGAATACCGTCACTACCGCTTCCCCACCCTCGACCTGTTGCAGGATATCCGCATGAATCCTAACAGTGTCGATAAACAAGAACAGGACGAGAACAAGGAGCGTATCCGTGATACCCTGAGCAAGTATGGTATCGAGATCAAGGAAATCATGGTGCACGTGGGACCCACGGTGACACTGTTTGAAATCGTTCCTCAGGATGGTGTGCGAGTGAACAAGATTCGCGGTTTGGAAGACGATATCGCTTTGAGCCTTGCCGCGCTTGGCATCCGCATCATCGCTCCCATGCCCGGCAAGGGCACCATCGGCATTGAGGTACCTAACCGCGACCCGCAGGTTGTTCCCATGCGCGAAGTGTTAGGATCCAAGGCCTTCCAGGAGACGCGAGCCAAGTTGCCCATGTGCTTAGGTTGCACTGTCAGCAACGAAGTGTTTATCGCTGACCTGACCAAGATGCCCCACCTGCTTGTCGCCGGTGCTACCGGTAAAGGTAAATCGGTGGGTCTGAACGCCATCATTACTTCGCTGCTTTACAAGAAGGGCCCGTCGGAGCTGAAGTTTGTTCTCGTAGATCCCAAGCGTGTGGAGTTCAGCGTGTATTCCGATCTTGAGAAATACTACTTCGCCAAGGCTCCCGGTGAGGAGAAGGCAATCATCACAGACACCGACCGCGTTATCAAGACACTGAACTGCCTCGTTCAGGAGATGGAGAACCGCTATAGCGTGTTTGAGGAAGTAAAGGTGCGCAACGTGAGCGACTATAACGAACTGTGGCGCCGCGAACTGCGTGAAGTGCGTGACGAGCACGGCGAGAAAAAATACCAGTACATGCCTTATATTGTTGGTATTATCGACGAGTTCAGCGACATGATCATGACTGCAGGCAAGGAAGTGGAGACGCCTTTGGTGCGTATTGCCCAGAAAGCACGTGCCGTCGGCATCCACATGATTATCGCCACCCAGCGCCCGTCGTCCAAGGTCATCACCGGCTTGATCAAGGGTAACTTCCCTGGCCGAATCGCGTTTGCCGTGGCTCAGGGTATCGACAGCCAGATTATCATCGACCGCAGAGGTGCCCAGCAACTCATTGGTCGCGGTGACATGCTGTTCCAGATCGATGGCGAATTGACGCGCCTCCAATGCCCGTTTGTTGATACGCCAGACATTGTGCGCATCTGCGACTTTATCAAGGATCAGGAAGACAAAGACCGTGATATCAG
Organism: uncultured Prevotellaceae bacterium; assembly: GCA_947302275.1. Lineage (GTDB taxonomy): Bacteria > Bacteroidota > Bacteroidia > Bacteroidales > Muribaculaceae > Sodaliphilus. The sequence goes on along the minus strand of CAMYUW010000006.1, from coordinate 20,794 downwards.
CCACGAGGGACCCTACTTGCTGCCCGAATATGTCGGCAAGGACGAGGGTGGCGGTAGCGATGCCAACGTGGGCAACGTCAAGGACCGCGACCCGCTGTTCGAGGAGGCTGTTCGCTTTGTCGTGATGAGCAATACTGCCAGCACATCATCGCTGCAACGCCGTTATGAGATCGGCTACAACCGAGCCGGGCGACTGATGGACCAGATGGAACATGCAGGCATCGTGGGACCTGCCCAGGGCAGCAAGCCACGCCAAGTGCTCGTCAGCCCGATGGACATCGACCAGTTGTTCTCCTAAACTGAATTTATCAATGAGTGCTTTCCCTGTTGCGGGTTGGCACTCTTTTTGCAATCTAAGGAATCTAGAGTCTCTTGAAAATCTTGAGATTCCAGAAAAAATGAAAAGACAACAATGACAATGAAACGTACCTATATTTTGATTCTCACGGCTCTGACCGCTATAGTTATGGTGGCACAGACGCCAACGGCCATGCTCGACAAGTGTGTAGCTGCCATCAATGCAGGCGGTGGCGTGACGGCTAACTACAGCGTGACCACCGGCCAAGGGACAAGCACGGGAACTATCGCTATGCAGGGCAACAAGTTCCGCATCATTTCGAACGACGCAAAGTGCTGGTATGACGGCAAGACACAATGGTCATGGTCACCACTGACTGGAGAGGTAAACATCACAGCACCCACTGCTGAAGAATTGCAATTGACCAACCCCCTGGCTGCCGCAGCCCATTTTAAGGCTAACTTCAACATGAAAAAAGCCAAGGCAAAGACCGCCAAAACCTACGTGATCCGCCTCAAGCCCAAAAAGAAAGACAATATCAAAACCTTGTGGCTTTACTTTGACGAGAACACATCTCTGTTGCGCACCGCTCGTTTCGAGATGAACGACAACAGTGTTTATACAGTCAAAATCACGGGTTATAAGCACAAGTCACTTCCCAGCTCGACATTCACGTTTGACAAGTCGTTGGTTCCTGCAGGGACTCAGACAGTTGACCTGCGGTAACTCCTTAACGAAAACAATCACATGTACCACTATCTGATAGGGCCCGCTGTGGGCGCCGCGATTGGCTATTTCACCAACTATGTTGCCATACGCATGCTGTTCCGGCCACATGAGGCGAAATACTTCCTTGGTTTTCATATTCCGTTTACCCCTGGCATCATCCCTAAGGAGAAGATGCGCCTCGCTAGTTCTATCGGCAAAGCCGTGAGTGAGAACCTCATGAACCGCGAGGTACTGGAAAAGAGTTTGCTGAGCGATGAGATGCTAGCCAAGATCGGCGATGCCATTGACGAGTTTGTCTCCACTCAAAGTAAAAATGACGAGACCATCGAGCAATTCGCAGGGCATTACCTCACAGCCGACGACATTGCCGCCATGCGCCAAGATGTGACAAGCGGCATTGTCAAGATGATTACCGGTAAACTGCAAGACAGTTCTCTAGGAGGCAATATTGCCCACATGGCCACTGAGCATGCCATGAATAAAACGCGCAACTCACTGGCTGGACGCTTGGGTGCCGACATGCTGCTACAGACACTGGTCCAGCCTATCGAGAAAATCATGGCCAAACACATCAACGAAATCCTGCAAAGCAACTCCCGACAGATGGTTGAGCACATCGTTATCGAGGAAAGTGACCACCTGATGGGATTAACAATGAAGGAACTGACTGAAGGCCATAAGGAACAGGTAGAACAAATCAAGGGTGGCATCCTCAATGCCTACCGTGTCATCATCACCGAACACTTGCCTCGCATCCTGCAGGACATTGACATCAGCGCCATCATTGAACAACGCATCAACGAGATGGACATGGACGAGGCCGAGGCCATCATCCTAGACGTGATGAAAAAAGAACTCCGGGCCATCGTGTGGCTCGGAGCCCTGTTGGGTTGCATCATGGGAACCATCACATCACTGGTGTGACAGTCCCGTGACCATTATTCCACTTGCCAAGTGTCGCCCGACATGATGACGTCGTGCAGGCAGGTAAAGCCATGCTTTGCTTTGGCTTCCTCGACCTGTTCTGCAACTGCAATCTCATAGGTGGGAGCTTCGACGGCACGGATGACGCCAAGTGCTACGGGCAGGTCGGTACCATCCATCATTGCCAGCATCTGGTGCAGGAAGAAACTCTCGCAATGGGCATCGTGAACGAGCACATCGTCGATGGTATAACCATCCTCACCAATAGTCACAGCCTTCAAGCCAAATCCATCCTGGACCAAGCCTCGGTTATTATCCTTACCGAAGATCATCTTCTCGCCATGGACCAGGTGGATGGTGCGGTCGGCACGATTCTCACGGTCAGTGATATAATTGTGGATGCCATTGTTGAAAATCATGCAGTTCTGCAGAATCTCAACCACCGAACAACCTTTGTGCCTAGCTGCAGCCATCATCACTTCCTGGCTGATGTCTAACGCGACATCAAGGCTGCGGGCAAAGAAGGTGCCGCGAGCGCCAAAGGTCAACTCAGCGGGGATGAAGGGATCCTCGGTAGTGCCATAGGGCGAAGACTTTGACTTGAAGCCGCGAGCGCTCGTTGGAGAGAACTGGCCTTTGGTCAAACCGTAGATACGGTTGTTCAGCAACAAGAGGTTCAGGTCCACATTGCGACGCACCTCGTGGATGAAGTGGTTGCCACCGATAGCCAGACAGTCACCATCGCCAGATACCTGCCAGACAGTCATGTCGGGGTTGGCGGTCTTGAAACCTGTGGCTACCGCACCACCGCGACCATGAATGGTATGGAACGCATAGGTCTTGGTGTAATAAGGCAAACGCGAACTGCATCCGATACCAGAAATCACTGCGGTCTTCTCAGGAGGGATTCCCAATTGGGACATCGCCTTGAGCAGCACATTGAGAACGGCATGGTCACCACAACCGGGACACCAACGCACGGGCTGTTGATTCTTGTAATCGAGAGGCTTATAAGCCATGGGCTGTTGATTATTATTCTGTTCCATTACAATTCCTCCTCCATCATGATGTTTTTAACTCCGTCAACAATCTCCTGAACCAGGAACGGCTGGCCTTGCACCTTGTTGATGTGGCAGATGTTCAGGTTAGGAATCTTGCTTTGCAAGTAAGCGGCCAATTGCCCAGTGTTCAACTCGGCCACAATCACCGTCTTGAAGCGGCTCAGCAACTCGGCGGTGTTCTTGGGCAGCGGGTTGATATAGCGGATGTGGGTCATCGCAATCCTGAAGCCCTCATCGTTCAGGCGGTTAACAGCATCAAGGATGTGACCGTAAGTGCTGCCCCATCCCAGGATGATAGTGTCGGCTCCCGAGTCGCCCTTGAGCTTGAGTTCGGGAATGTCGTTAGCCACATTGGCGATCTTGAGACGGCGTGTCTCAACCATATGGGCATGGTTGATCGGGTCGTTACTGAGCACGCCCAGGTTGTAGTCCTTCTCCAGACCACCTACCACGTGTTCCAGCCCCTTTGTGCCGGGGATGGCCCAGTAGCGGATGCCCAAGGCATTGCGCATGAACGGAGTCCAAGTGGGTTTCAAGGCCTCTGGAACATAGTTGGGCTTAATGATAGGATATTCGCCTTCTTCAGGGATGCGCCATGCTGAAGAACCGTTGGCGATAAAGGCATCGGTCAACAGGATAACGGGCGTCATGTGTTCGATGGCGATACGGGCTGCCTGGAAGGCCATCTTGAAGCAGTCGGTGGGCGATGCGGCTGCGAGCACCACAAGGGGACTCTCGCCACTGCGGCCATACAAAGCCTGGTTCAAGTCGGTCTGTTCAGTCTTGGTGGGCAGACCAGTTGAGGGACCACCACGCTGTACATCCACGAGCACGAGAGGCAACTCGGCCATAACGGCCAAACCCAGGGCCTCGCTCTTGAGTGCAAGACCAGGACCCGAAGTGGTTGTTACCGCCAGATGTCCGGCAAATGCAGCGCCAACAGCAGAGCAGATACCGCCAATCTCGTCCTCCATCTGGATAGCCTTTACGCCCAAATCACGGCGCTTGGCCAGTTCATGCAGGATGTCGGTAGCCGGGGTGATGGGATATGAGCCCAGGAAGAGGGGGCGACCACTCATCTCGGATGCCATAATCAGACCCCAAGCGGTAGCCTTGTTGCCGCTGACGTCGGTATAGGTACCGGGACGCACCTCATCGCTCTGGATACGGTAGGTCGAAACGGTCGCATGGATGTTGTGGCCATAGTTGTAACCGCCCTTGATAACCAGCTCGTTGGCTGCATACACTTCGGGCTTTTCAGCAAACTTGGCTTTTAAGAACTTTAATGGTGCTTCCATGGGGCGGTTAAAGAGCCAGCACACCAAACCCAGCGCAAACATGTTGCGACACTTGAGTTGGGACTTCAGATCCATACCGGTGTCCTTGAGTGCCTCTTTGACCATCGTGGTAATGGGAGCCTCAATAACCTGAGCCTTGAGATTCAACTCCTCGTAGGGGTCATTGGTTGTGTATAGTGCCTTGTCGAGACCTGCTTGAGTAAAGGTGTCGATATCAACAATCGCGGCACCACCCTTGCGCAGGAACTGGGCATTCTGCTTAAGTGCGGCGGGATTCATCGCCACCAGCACGTCACACTCGTCACCAGGCGTGTGCACGCCGTGGCCGATGTGTACCTGAAAACCGGACACACCACCCAGTGAACCTTGCGGAGCACGCACCTCGGCGGGATAATCGGGGAAAGTGGAAATACGGTCACCCAATCCCGCACTCACATTAGAAAAAATGTTGCCAGCCAACTGCATACCATCACCGCTATCGCCCGAGAAGCGAACAACGATGCTCTGACGGAACTGGACTTTTGCTTTTTCTGCCATGTCTTTTTATTTTCTACCACTAGTTGATTTGAAAACTGCCGCAAAATTACAACATATTTCCCGACTGCAGCGCGAATAATTGGTTATAATTACACATTTTTTGAAGAAAACAGTACTTTGAATTTTGTTAGTCATCATGTGAGTACTTACCCAAAAAGATAAATCCTGATTTGGCTGGTCATCAAAAAAAAGCATTGGCGTTAAAAAAATCCTTGTTCGCTTGTTGGTTACAAATAACTTTGCTACCTTTGCCCAGTCATAGAGGAATGTAATTTTCACTCGTTATGACGACATTAATGTGCGTTTAGATAGCAATGTAATTATTCATTTTTCATTAGTAATATTGTTTAACAAATTAATTATTTGTCTATGAAAAAATTCTTTACTCTTTGTGCAATGATGGTCATGCTGGCCTTTTCTTCACAGGCAGCATACTACATTGTAGGTAATGTGCCTTTTGGCAACTGGAATCCTGCCGCTGGCGTTGAAATGACAGCCAACACCGACGGCACCTACAGCTACACCGCTGCTATCAACGGTGCAGTTTGGTTCGTTTTCTGTGATGGTCTCGACAGCAGTTGGGACACCTTTAACGCCAATTATCGTATCGGCCCGTCGACTGGTGCAGACCAGACTGTTGAAGCCGGTGGATGGATTGACACCCAGAAGCAGGGTAACGGCAATGGCGCTTACAAGTTCACCGGCACCGGTGGCGATTATGTATTTACCTTGGATCCCGTCAACATGAAGTTCAAGATTGAGGGTTATGTTGCCCCCATCTCGATTGACACCTATACCGTAGCTGGTACTCCCGTATCAGTATTCGGCACCGAGTGGGATCCCACCAACACCGACAACGACATGGTGAAGGGTGAAGATGGTACCTATGAGCTCAAGAAATTCGGTTGTGAACTGGCCGAGGGCAATAGCCTTGAGTTCAAGATCGTGGGCAATCACAGCTGGGACAACAGCTGGCCTAATGACAACCTGTCAGTGCCCATCAGCAGCGATGGTACCTATGACCTCATTTTCTACTTCAACCCCGAGTCTCTTCAGATTGGTTGCCACGTAACCAAGGCTGGCGGCATCGAAATTCGCACTGGTGAACTTTTCATCCTGGGTGAGGTAAACGGCAACGGTTGGAACCCGAGCAATGGTGTTAAGATGGATACCGAGGATGAGAACATCTTCACTGCCCAGATCACCACTGCTGGTGAGAACGTCGACGAGAATGACGGTATCGGTTACAGCTACTTCTCATTCACTACCAAGCTGGGTGCTGACGAGAACGACTGGTCAGGCATCGCCGCTTATCGCATCGGTGCTACCGAGGACGGCTATCTGCTGACCGAGGATCTGTTTGGCATTGAGCTTCCCATGAGCAACTTCGGTACGACCTACAGCTTCAAGATTGCTGCTGGCACCTACGACGTAACTGTGAACCTCGACAACCAGACTATCATGATCACCAAGGTTGGTGACCAGCCCGGTGACGAAGACGGTTACAAGATCGTAAAGCTTTGGGAGATCACTGATCTGTCATTCCTGACCACTGCCGACGTTCGTCAGGGCTTCGGTATGAACGGTAAGTTCTACATCAACGACAAGACTGCTCAGAGCATCTTCGTTATTGATGAGAACGGTCTGACCAACACCAGCTATCCTGGTGGTGCTAACTGCGGTTTGACCCGTGACGAGGCCGGCAACCTGGTTGTCAGCAACGCCAAGTTCCCCGATCCTTGGGCTGAGGATGCCACCATCAAGGTGATCAACCCCGAGACCAACGAGATGAAGGAATATGTTGTTCCTCAGGAGTGCGGTTTGGAAGGTCGCTGCGACTTCATCGGTTTTGCTAAGGGCAACCTCATGGAGGACGGTGTTATTTATCTCACTGGCGCTACCACAAGCGGTGTTGCTATCATGACCATCGTTGGTGGTGAAGTAAGCATCGACGAGTGCTATCCCGCTACTTGCGATGGCCTGACCCCCACGAGTTCAACCGTTATCAACTACTTCAACGATGTTGATGGCGAAGAGGCTCTGCTCTACGTAACCCGCAACGCCAACCCCATGAAGCTCACCGCCGATGGTGACAACTTTGTAGCTGAGGCTGTTATTCTGCCTGGCAAGGGTGCTTGCAATGGTGTATTCCCCTTCGTTTGGGACAACAAGCAGTTCTTCATCTATCCCCAGCTCCCCAACTACCAGAACGCATTTGCTGTAGCTGAGGACGGTGCTGAGGAGCCCATCGTGGCTGTTCCCTCGACCTTCGAAGGCAACGCTAACACCTATCAGGCCGACTGGCTGAATGCTGAGGTTGAAGACAATGGCGTAACCATTTACCAGTACTATCCTGGTGGCAACATTGCCGTTTATCTTCTGACCAAGAACACTGGTGGTGTTGAGGAACTCGTCAACGACATTGAGAAGGTTGTTGCTGGTGTTCGCTACTACAACATCATGGGTCAAGAGATGAATGAGATCAACGGTCTGACCATCGTTGTAACCACCTATACCGACGGTAGCCACAGCGCCGTTAAGGTGATCAAGTAATTAAGCTTAGCTTAAAAACGAAAAAGAACGGTTCTGCCTCAAAGCGGAACCGTTCTTATTATATAGTTATTGTTGTTACTTGGATTATGGGCGTTTCCGGTATGTGTCGTCGTCAAGGTGCTCGATAAATCCCTCGTCAACGAGGAAGGACAACGACGCAACTATCTCATCGCGGGGAAAAGACAAAGTATTGAGAAATTCTTCGAGACGACGGGGACGCAGACCTGCCATGTAGAGTATGCCTTGCTGCACATCGGCCGGTTCATGGTCATTGCGCTTGCGGCGGTCGATGCACAGGTCACAATGTCCGCATTCCTGATCCGATTTCTCACCAAAGTAGCCCAGCAACATGCGTTCACGACATCCCGTATCGCTATAGGCATAATTGATGGTTGCCTCAATGCGATCGGCCATCCGCTGACGCAAGTCTTCATAGACCGCCTTGGGAATGAGCACATGCTTGGGCTCCTCACGTGAAGTGGTATATATTATATAAGGTGTACGCTTGCGAGGCACATAATGCAGAATGCGCATCCGTGTCAATTCGAGCAATGACTTGTAGATGGTTTCCTGGTCAAGACCCGTGCGGAAGGCAATGACATCCTCGTTAATGAAAACGTAGTCGGCAAACAGGCCTGTGTATAGGCGGAGAATGGCTTGAAGCACTTGATCGGCACCAGGCGTGGTGGTGTCCAGATCATAGAGCTCCTCCTTGCGCGCATGGATCATGACACGCGACTGGGTCTCGATTTCCTCGACAAATTCGATGTATCCTGCTTGGGTAAGTATCTTCAAAGCATTGTGTGTGGGAAGTACAGGCAGGTCAAACGTGCGACAGAAGAGATTGAAATTAAAATCATACATCTGTTGGAAACCTTCTCCCAGACTCACGCCCAAAAAATTACCCACACGCTCATAGACGCTGCGGATGAAGTCCTTCTCAGGGAAGGCCTCTGAAATATGGCGGTGCAGAGTACGCTGGTCGGTTTGTTTGACCAGCAGCACAGCATACGACCGCTTGCCGTCGCGACCAGCACGACCAGCTTCCTGATAATACTCTTCCAGCGAGTTGGGAATATCTACATGTACCACAAGACGCACATCAGGTTTGTCTATCCCCATGCCGAAAGCGTTAGTCGCAACCATAACACGGCACTCATCGCTGGTCCACTTGTTCTGCTTGTCCTCTTTGTCCTCCACATACAGGCCTGCATGATAGAAATCGGCACGGATGCCAGCTCGGTTAAGTTCGTCGCTGATCTGTTTGGTGCGTTGGCGGGAACGCACATAGACAATAGCAGTCCCGGGCACAGAACGAAGGATGTGAATCAATTCGGTGAGTTTCTCTTCGGTGGGCCGCACTACATAGGACAGGTTGTTGCGGGCAAAACTCATCGAGAACACATTGGGCGCCTTGAAATTCAGGCAGCGCTGGATATCCTCAACCACAATGGGCGTAGCTGTTGCCGTGAGCGCCAGCACAGGAATCGACGGAAACAGCTTGCGAACCTGGACAATGCGCAGGAATGAAGGCCTGAAGTCATATCCCCACTGTGAAATGCAATGAGCCTCATCAACCACAATGAGACGGACGGGCATCTGGCGTAGCCTGTCTAAGAAAGACTGGGACTGCAAGCGTTCTGGAGAGACATAGAGGAACTTGCAGTTGCCATACAGGCATTTCTCGTAGGTGCGATTCACTTCGGCCCGTGTCAATCCTGCATACAGGTAAGTAGCCTTGATGTGTAAAGCCCGCAGGCGATCCACTTGGTCTTTCATCAGCGAAATAATGGGCGTGACGACAAGCGCCATGCCATCCATGACCATAGTGGGTACTTGAAATGTGATAGATTTACCGCCACCAGTGGGCATCAGACCCAACGTGTCGCGCCCAGCAAGCACCGACTCGATGATATCCTGCTGGAGGGGTCTGAAGGCGTCATAGCCCCAGTACTTCTTGAGGGTATCAAGAAGCGGCTTGTTCGGTGGGCTCGGCATCATCGTGTAGTTTTATTGCCTTCACCATGAGTTGCACGGTGGTATTGGTACGATGACGTGTCTCCTCTACAGTATAGCAGATGTCAATAGGTTTGCCGGATTTCAGAGCATCACTGAAACCAGCCATGCCAAAGGCAATAGCATTCATCACCTTGTTGCCTTCCTCATCAACCAGATCCAGCTTGATGTGCTCCGATTTCTTGCCGACCACCTTGCTTGTGCCGATGTCATAGACCTTGCGGGTAATAAACAACGGTTTGCTGTTGCCTGGACCGTAAGGATTGAGCATGCGCAGATAGCGCAAGAATGCGCCATTGATTTCGCTGAACTTGATCTCACAATCAATGTCCATGGCTGGCGTTACCTGTTCGTCCTCAATATGCTCCTCAACATATTCGGTCAAGCGGCGACGGAATTCAGGGATATTCTCCTCCTTAATCGACAGGCCCACAGCATTGGTATGGCCGCCAAAGGTCTCCAACAAGTCACGGCAAGACTTGATGGCCGTATAGACATCAAAGCCACGGACGGAACGGGATGAACCCGTTGCAATACCGTCAGCATAATAGGTCAACACAACCGACGGACGGAAATATAACTCGGCTAACCTAGCTGCCACAATACCGATGACACCCTTGTGCCAGTTACGGTCATAAATGACGATAGGCTTCTTGCCATCAAGCACCTGGGCATGACGGTCGATGATCTCGTTGGCCTCGACCGTAACCTGACTGTCAAGCTCCTTGCGGTTGTTGTTATACTGGTCGATGCGCTTCGATATCTCCATCGCACTCTGCATGTTGCGGCTCACCAGCAACTCTACCGATTCCTGACCGGACTCCATGCGGCCCGATGCATTGATGCGCGGACCAATCTTGAAGATGATGTCATTGATGGTGAGTTCGTGACGGTTCAAGCCACATGTGCGGATGATGCTGCGCAGACCCACATTCGGATTATTGTTCAAGCGACGCAGGCCATAGAACATCATCACCCTGTTTTCACCAGTGATGGGTACAATGTCGGCAGCGATGCTAACGGCCACCAGGTCGAGCATGGCTTCGAGATTGTACATCTGGCCCAACCCATTGCTCTTGGAAAACGCCTGCATGAACTTGAAGCCCACACCACAACCCGACAACCCCTTATAAGGATAGGTGTCGTCGACCAGCTTGGGATTAAGAATCGCGGATGCGTCAGGCAAGACATCATCGGGGACATGGTGGTCACACACAATGAAGTCTATGCCCTTCTCTTTCGCATAGGCTATTTCCTCGACAGCCTTGATGCCGCAGTCGAGAACAATGATTAATTTGACTCCAATCGATGCTGCATAGTCGATGCTCTGCAGTGAGATACCATAACCGTCGTCATCTCTGGTCGGGATATAGTACACCAGATCAGAGTAAATGTTTTGAAGATACTTATAGACGAGCGCTACAGCTGTGGTTCCATCCACGTCGTAGTCCCCGTAAATCATGATCTTCTCTTTTGCCCCTAACGCGTGATTCAGCCTTGCCACGGCCTTGTCCATGTTCTTCATCAAGAACGGATCGTGCAGTTGCTGGAGCGATGGGTAGAGAAAGTCGTGGACGTCGTCCGCGGTCTTCAGGCCCCTGAGCACCAACAACCGAGCGATCGCGGGACAGTTGGGAAACTGGGTCGCCAGCTGTTCCACGGCAATGCGTTCGTCGGATGTTAGAGGTAAGTAATTCCATTTACTTATCATTTATGTTAGTTTTTTAGTATGCAATGATAGGGGCTCACCGCAGCAGAGCAATGAACTAGTGGAGAAAAAATATGTTGTTGGGGTTCAATCAGTTAACGCATCGGTTTTCAAAAAGCACCGTCGATAGGTTGCCACCGGCATCTCTAAACCCCGGAATTTGTGCCACAAAATTACTGCATCCAAGTGTTTTTTCAAAGAATTTGACAACAAAAAACAGCACCCTTTTTCCTTTTTTATAGAAATTTAACAACCATTCTTCACGAAAAATGGCAGATTTGTGACACAAAATGCCAGTTGAACGACTGTTTACTGATTCAAGTGTTACTTTAAGTTTTATTGCGTGGTCGTCTGAAAAACAAAATCGTTAACCAGCCTAACAGCCAATTAACGATCATTTTCTTGAGGTCGCTAGCGGATTCGAACCGCTGTGCCCGGTTTTGCAGACCGGTGACTAAACCACTCATCCAAGCGACCTTTCGTGTTTAGCGGTGCAAAATTACTGCTATTATTTGACCTGTGCAACTTTATCGGCACATTTTTTCAAGGAATTTTTCTCAGGCTTCTGGCAAACGTCTTTCAACTTACATGCTGCACAGGCAGTTATGACCGAGTCCTTGTTTCGTGCTGCACGCACAATCGAACGCACCGATGCGAATACAGCTGCAGCCACAATGACAGCGGCGAGGACGTATTGAATTGTATGACTCATTAGATTATATTAGTTTTATTTGGTCTTAAAACGCTTTTTCACCAGGCTCGACAGCCGCGCTGGAGTCAGATCGGCAGAATATTCTGTGAACGGCAACACGGTGTGACATCCGTTCTTGTACTCGCTACAGCCATAAGCTGCCTTTCCCTTAACCAAATGCCCCTCGCCACATACGGGGCAAGGAATCTCCTCAATAGTCTTGACGCGCGGCGAACGTGGCCTTTTGGGTGCGGCCTCACCATCAGAAGCCGACGGTGTCTTGGGCTTAGCCGGTTTGCCCTGCTCGACCGCTATGCTGCCGCTGCTATTATCGCGCAGAACATTAAGAACGATTTCGCCGATCATTATCTTGAGTTCCTCGATAAATTGGGCGGCACTGTATTCGCCACGCTCAATCTCACGCAATTTCTTCTCCCACAACCCTGTAAGTGATGCACTTTTGAGTAATGGTTCATGAATTGTGTCAATAAGCTGAATACCGGCAAGCGTGGGCGTGATGCTCTTGCGCTCCTTGCGTATATAGCGACGCTTGAACAGCGTTTCGATAATGGCTGCACGGGTGGATGGGCGCCCGATTCCGTTCTCTTTCATCGCATCTCGCAACTCCTCATCATCCACCGTTTTGCCTGCGGTCTCCATGGCACGCAGCAAAGTGCCCTCTGTATATGGTTTTGGGGGCTGTGTTGTGCGCTTGAGTACCGAAGGCTCATGTGGTCCGCTCTCCCCTTTTTCAAAGTGCGGCATCACGCCATTATCTTCAGCATCAGCCTTTTCCTTATTGTCATCATCCTCGTTATTCTTGTCACCTGGCTTGTTGAAGAGTTCACGCCAACCCGGCTTGAGGATTTCCTTGCCTGTCGCCTTGAAGCCATACTCGCCCACTTGGGCCATCACTGTGGTCGTATTGAATTCGCAATCAGGATAAAACGCGGCGATAAATCGCATGGCGATAATATGATATACGCGCTTCTCCTCGGGCGTCATCGCCACGGTTGCCGGATTGACATTGGTAGGGATAATGGCATGGTGATCGGTCACTTTGCTGTTGTCAAAGACCTTCTTGGTCTTAGGCAACTTGCTGAGCGTCAGCAACGGAGCCGTCAGATTGGCGTATGGTGCCATTGCTTTGAGGATGTCAGGCACCTGCGGATAGATGTCGTCGCTCAAGAATGTCGTGTCCACACGGGGATAGGTCGTCGCCTTTTTCTCGTATAGCGACTGGATAATCTTGAGGGCATCATCGGCCGACATACCGAATTTCTTGTTGCATTCAACCTGGAGACTGGTCAAGTCGAACAATCGAGGAGGCGCTTCACGGCCCTTCTTGGTCTCGACCAATGTCACTTCAAATGGCAACAGCTTGATATTCTCAACGATAGCGCTGGCTTCCCCTTCGGTCTTGAATCGTCCTCTAGTGCTGTTGAAGGTCACGCCACGATATTTGGTCTTGAGTTCCCAATAATCCTCGGGCACAAAATTCTCGATTTCGCGATAGCGGGTGACAATCATGGCTAGTGTGGGCGTCTGCACCCTGCCCACCGAGAGCACATCGCGCGAGCGCGAATACTTTAAGGTGTATAAGCGTGTGGCATTCATGCCTAAAATCCAGTCGCCGATAGCGCGTGAAAGTCCAGCAAAATACAGATTATCAAACTCTTTGGAGTCCCTCAGTTGCTCAAAGCCCTTGCGGATACTCTCATCGGTCAACGACGAGATCCACAGTCGTTTCACGGGCTTGTCGCAACCCGCTTTCTGATACACCCAGCGTTGAATCAGTTCACCCTCTTGACCGGCATCGCCACAGTTGATGACTTCTTCGGCAGCAGCAATCAGGTTTTTAATCACATTAAACTGTTGCTCGATACCTTTATCGTCTTTTAGCTTAATACCAAAGCGTTGCGGTATCATCGGCAGCTGCCCTAGACTCCACCATTTCCACTGGTCGGTATAATCGTTTGGCTCCTTGAGCTCACACAGGTGCCCGTAGGTCCATGTCACCTGATAGCCATTGCCCTCGAAATAGCCATCGTGCCGATCATTAGCACCAAGCAATCGGGCAATGTCACGTGCCACACTGGGTTTCTCTGTAACACAGACCTTCATAATTGAACTGATAGATAAATTTAAAGAATTACTTTAAAATTAGTATTGTTATTCTCCAAGTTTCTTGTATTTGGCTTCATTCCACAATTCATCCATCTCAGCTAGGGTCAATTCGTTGACGTGACGACCCTGCTCGTTGGCTTTCTGCTCGATATAGTTGAAGCGAGCGATGAATTTGCGGTTTGTACGCTCCAGTGCATTATCCGGACGCACATTGTAGAGGCGTGCAGCATTCACTAATGAGAAAAACAGGTCACCGAACTCTTTCTCGCGGTCGGCATCGTTGTTTTTACGCAACTCGGCCTCGACCTCGCCCAGTTCCTCCTTGACCTTGTCCCAAACATCCTCACGCTGCTGCCAGTCGAAGCCTACATTGGCAGCCTTCTCCTGAACACGCTCTGCCTTGATGAGTGACGGAAGGCTGCGCGGTACTCCACTGAGTACCATCTTATTACCATCTTTCTCACTCATTTTAATCAATTCCCAATTCTTGAGCACCTGGGCGGCAGTGTCGGCCTTTTCCTCACCAAATACGTGAGGATGACGGTAAACCAACTTGTCGCATAGAGCATCGCACACGTCGGCGATGTCAAATTTGCCCTTCTCGTCTCCGATCTTGGCATAAAAGACAATGTGCAGCAGCACATCGCCCAATTCCTTACGGATTTTATCGTCATCCTCGCCCATGATGGCATCGGCGAGTTCCATCGTTTCCTCAATGGTGTTGGGACGCAAACTCTCGTTTGTCTGCTTACGGTCCCACGGGCACTTCACGCGCAACTCGTCCAGGATGTCGAGCAGTCGCCCGAAGGCCTCCAATTTCTTCTCTCTGCTGTTGTTAGGCATGATTGTAATGTGATTTTGTTGTTTTCAACCCACAAAATTACTCATTTTTTTGAAACGTGAAGCAATTCTGTCTCTTAAGGTTGGTTGGCAATTATCGCTACAAGCTGTTTTTTGCTGCCGTGCAAAGTAAATTCTGAGTTTTAATAATTATTTTGAGTTATTATTTCATAATGTGCGGAATTTGCTCTACTTTTGTGGGAAGTTTAGAAAAACATGATGAAATACCTGAGTCTGCCTGACAACGCGACACGCATTCTTCCATTCTACTTAGCGATGGAGGAGTTTGCTGCACGCATTATTGGAGAGGATGACATCTTCTTCATGTGGCAGGTGGAGCCTACAGTGATTTTCGGTCGTAACCAGCTGATGGAAAGCGAGGTAAACGTGGATTACTGCCGTAAGCACGGCATCGCGCTCTATCGTCGCCGCAGCGGCGGCGGTTGCGTATATGCCGACAGGGACAACATCATGTTCAGCTACATCACCCGCAGCGATGAGGTGCAGACGACATTCTCCCGTTACACCAGCGCTGTGGCTGCAATGTTGCAGGGTTTGGGGCTGAACGCCACCGCCAGTGACCGCAACGACGTGCTCATTGACGGCCGCAAGGTGAGCGGCAACGCGTTCTATCACATTCCCGGGCGTAGCATCGTGCATGGCACAATGCTGTTCGACACCAACATGGAGCACATGATGAGCGCCATCACGCCCTCGCGTGAGAAGCTGACCAGTAAGGGTGTGCAGTCGGTGCGCAGCCACATCACGACGCTGAGCGAACACTTGACGATAGATATCGAAAACTTCAAGCGTTACGTGCGCGAAACCTTATGTGACGGCGAAATCAGCCTGACCGTTGCCGATGTGGCCGAGATTGAACAGCTCACCCTACCCTATCTGGAACCATCGTTCCTGCAGGGCAACAATCCGCGCTGCGAAGCCACCCGAGGCGGTCGCATCGAGGGTGTGGGCAGCATTCACATCAATGTGGAACTCAAGCACGAGGTGATTCACGACCTACACCTGACAGGTGATTTCCTGCCGTTGTGCACAAATGTACGCGAAATGCTACTAGACAAGCTGCGCGGATCAAAACTTGAAGCCGAAGACCTGCAGAAGGCACTCAGTGGCAGTGATGCGGGCCAATGGATACTGAATTTAACAAACGAACAATTAATAACTCTATTAACCACAATTTAAAAACCATTTTAAACCGTGACTGAAGAAATCAAAGTTACCTGTCTGCATGACAGGCACGTGGCGCAAGGCGCTCTCATGTCCCCCTTTGCTGGTTACGACATGCCCATCCAGTATGTAGATATCACCACCGAGCACAACGCTGTTCGCAACAAGGTGGGTGTTTTTGACGTTTCGCACATGGGCGAGGTGGAAATCACCGGTCCCGATGCAGCCAAGTTCACCAACTACATCTTCACCAATGACATCAACACCATCAAGGCTGGCCAGATCCTGTACGGCATGATGCTTTACCCCGACGGTGGTACGGTTGACGATTTGCTGGTTTACCGTGTTGACGATAACGACTTCTTCCTTGTGATCAACGCTGCCAACATCGACAAGGATGTGGCTTGGATCATGGAACAGGCCAAGAACTTCGACGTGAAGGTTGATCACCAGAGCGAACAGTACGGCCAGATCGCCGTTCAGGGTCCCGAGGCCGAGAAGACCATGGGTACCGTGCTGGGCATCGACACCACCGACCTGACGTTCTACACTTTCAAGAAGATGGAATATGACGGCAAGACCATCATCGTGAGCCGCACCGGTTACACCGGCGAGGACGGCTTTGAGGTATATGCCGACCCCGCTATCATCTGCAAGATGTGGGATATGCTCATGAAGGCTGGCGTACAGGCCTGTGGTCTGGGTTGCCGCGACACCCTGCGTTTCGAGGCTGGTCTTCCCCTGTATGGCGACGAATTGACCCCCGAAATTTCACCCATTGCTGCCACCTTTGGCATGTTTGTGAAGCTCGACAAGGAAGGCGGCTTCATTGGTCGTGATGCCTGCGCCCAGCAGAAGGCTGAAGGCACCCCCAAGAAGCTCGTCGGTCTGGAACTTGAAGGCAAGGCCATTCCCCGCCACGGCTATGAGGTCCTCGACGGTGAGAACGTTGTAGGTTACATTACCACCGGTTATCACAGCATTTCGTTGGACAAGAGTGTAGCGTTCGCACTGGTTGACCGTGCCGTTGGCGCTCTGGGCAACACCTTGAACGTCCGCATCCGCAAGAAAGTGTTCCCCGCCACCGTGGTGAAGAAACGCTTCTATACACCCAATTACAAGAAGTAAGGTTTTAGGCTTTAGGTGCCTAAACAAAGAAAGAATCAATTATAACAAACAGAATATTTAACTAATTAATTTTTTAAACACAATGAGTAAGATTATCGACGGACTCTATTACAGCGAGTCACATGAGTATGTAAAGGTAGAAGGCGACTTCGGTTTCATCGGCATCACCGACTATGCACAGCACGAGCTGGGCAACGTGGTTTATGTTGACATGCCCGAGGTTGACGACGAGGTAACCGCAGGTGAGGAGTTTGGTGCTGTTGAGAGCGTTAAGGCTGCCAGCGACCTGATGTCACCCGTTAGCGGCACCGTTGTCGAGGTGAACGAAGCCCTCGAGGACGAGCCCGGCCTGATCAACAAGGACGCCTTTGAAAACTGGATCATCAAGGTTGAACTCAGCGACAAGAGCGAGCTCGACAACCTGATGGATGCCGCTGCCTACAAGGCCATGATCGGCGAATAATGATCAATTAGGAATTACCAATTAGGAGTTAGAAACTAAAAACTGACAACTAAAGATCAATGAGTTATAAATTTTTCCCGCACACCGACGAGGAGATGAAGGCTATGCTCAGCACGGCTGGAGTCAAATCGCTGGACGACCTCTATCAGGACGTGCCCCAGGAGCTGCAACTCCACAAGGAGTATGAGCTTCCCGAGGCCATGAGTGAGATTGAAGTGCGCCGCTTCTTTGACGACCTGGGCATGGGCAACATCACCATGCGCACTTTCCTGGGCGCCGGTTACTATGACCATTATAGCCCTGCCGTCGTTCAAGACATCTTGAAGCGCAGCGAGTTCCTCACCGCCTACACACCCTATCAGGCCGAAATTTCGCAGGGTACCCTGCAATATATCTTCGAGTACCAGAGCATGATGGCCGAACTGACCGGCATGGAAGTGTCCAACGCCTCCATGTACGACGGCACGACCGCCACTGCCGAGGCCATGATGATGGCTATCTCCAACGCCAAGAAGCGCAACCGCATTTTGGTGAGCGAGACCATCAGTCCATATGTGCTGCGCGTGGTTAAGACCTACGCCAAGTACCAGGGTGTACAGATCGATATGGTTCCCGCCATTGATGGCGTGATGGACCGCAATGCCCTCAAGGTAGAACTGGAGAAGGATGACGTGGCCGGTGTTATTGTTGCTACGCCCAACTTCTACGGTATCCTCGAGGATTTTACCGGCGTTGCCGACCTGTGCCACGAACACAAGGCACTGCTTATCATGAACTGCGTGGCTACCGCACTGAGCGTTGTCAAGACGCCCGGTGAGTGGGGTGCCGACATCGCAGTGGGTGACGGCCAAAGCCTGGGTATCCCCCTGAACTATGGCGGTCCCTATGTGGGCTTCCTGTGCACGACCAAGAAATTGATCCGCAAGATGCCGGGCCGCATCGTTGGTGCTACCAAGGATGCTGACGGCAAGCGCGCCTTTGTGCTCACCTTGCAAGCTCGCGAGCAGCACATCCGCCGCGAGAAGGCCACGAGCAACATCTGCTCCAACCAGAGCCTGATGGCGCTTTACGTGACCATCTACATGGGTCTGATGGGTGCCAAGGGTCTGAAGGAAGTGAACTCTATCAGCTACAGCAATGCTCATTACCTGGCTGACAGCCTGGTCAAGACGGGTCTGTTTGAGATGGCATATCCTGGTAAGCCCTTCCTCAATGAGTTTGCCGTGAAGACCAAGCTCAATATCGACGAACTGCAGGAATACTGCGGTGACGAATACCTGCAGTGCGGTCTCAAGATTGCCGACGACACCCTGTTGCTCGCTGTGACCGAGACCTACAGCCGCGAGGATTGTGATGACCTTGTTGACGCATGTGTAACCTTTAACGAAGAAAAGGAGGGCAAGTAAGTTATGAATAACACTTTTTACGGTAAACTCATATTTGAGTTGTCACAGAATGGCCGTCAGGGTTATTCCCTGCCCGAGAACAGGTGTGATGAGTACAAGATGAGCGATCTCCCCAAGGGCCTGATGCGTGAGAACGCGCCCCTGCTGCCCGAGGTGGACGAGTTGAGCGTTGTGCGCCACTACACCAACATGAGCAACAACAACTTCGGTGTAGATACAGGTTTCTATCCCCTGGGTTCCTGCACCATGAAGTACAATCCCAAGATCAACGAGGAAATCGCCGCCCACCGCGAGTTCACGGGTCTGCACCCGTTGCAGAATCCCGAGACCACCCAGGGTGCCCTCGCTGTCTATTACTTCTTGCAGACCAGCCTCGCCGAAATTTCGGGCCTGAAGGAGTTCACCTTGAACCCCTTCGCTGGTGCTCACGGTGAGTTGACCGGCCTGATGATCATGCGCGGTTACCACCTGGAGCGTGGCGATGTGAAGCGCACCAAGGTCATTATTCCCGATAGCGCCCACGGTACCAACCCCGCCAGTTCCGCAGTTTGCGGTCTTGACGTTGTGGTTGTAAAGAGCCGTCCCGACGGCACTGTCGATGTGGACGACTTGCGTCCCCTGCTCGACGACACCATCGCCGGCATGATGATGACCAACCCCAACACGCTGGGTATCTTTGAGCACAACATCGGCGAAATTGCCAAGGCGGTTCACGATGCTGGTGGTCTGATGTACTATGACGGCGCTAACCTCAACCCCATGCTGGGCAAGGTGCGTCCCGGTGACATCGGCTTCGACATCATGCACATCAACCTGCACAAGACCTTCTCGACACCTCACGGTGGCGGTGGTCCCGGTAGCGGTCCCGTCGGCGTGCGTGAGGGTCTGGAGCACCTGCTCCCCAATCCCCGCGTCGTGAAAGTCGAGGAGGAAGACTACGACTACTTCAAGCTCGAGTGCAGCGATAAGTCCATCGGTAGCATCAGCGGTCATCTGGGCAACTTTGGCGTGATGATGCGCGCTCTGGCCTACATCCTGACCCTGGGCCGTGACCAGCTCAAGTGGGTCGGCCCGCTGGCTACCCTCAACGCCAACTACATCAAGGAGTCGTTGAAGGACGTTTATGAGCTTCCCATCGGTGGCGTGTGCAAGCATGAGTTTGTTTATGACGGCTTGAAGGACAAGTCCACTGGCGTTACCACGCTCGACGTGGCCAAGCGCCTGCTGGACTACGGTTTCCACGCTCCCACGATCTACTTCCCCTTGCTGTTCCACGAGGCCCTCATGGTAGAGCCCACCGAGAACGAGAGCAAGCAGACCCTGGACGAGTTCATCCGCATCATGCGTGTGATCGCCCAGGAGGCTAAGGATGATCCCGAGATGGTGAAAACCGCTCCTCACAACACGCCCGTTCGTCGTCTCGACGACACCCAGGCCGCTTTGCATCCCATCGTGACCTGGCGCGAGCTCGTTGCTGACAACCAGTAAAACGGCATTACTACAGAAATTGCTCACGCTAAGTCGCTAAGACGCTAAGTTTATGATACATTTATGACTCTTAGCGACTTTGCGGCTTAGCGTGAGGATTTGTTAAACTCAATTTGTAATTCATTCAACCAAAAAGTATGTTTGACATTATTATTATAGGTGCTGGTCCCGGTGGTTACGAGACCGCTGCCGACGCTGCTGCAAAAGGACTGACTGTCGCCATTGTTGAACGCGACCAGATGGGCGGCACCTGCCTGAACCGCGGTTGCATTCCCACCAAGGCCCTATGCCGCAATGCCGAGGTCATCAACCTCATGCGTGAGGCTGAGGTTTGGGGCGTGA
>CAMYUW010000005.1 GCA_947302275.1 uncultured Prevotellaceae bacterium | reverse complement strand
CGGCAAAGTAGGTCAGCGACAGGCCGTTCTGGTGGAAGGCCATCCAGAAGAAGATAACCACAGCAAACACAAGCAGCAAGGCCACAATGCGCTGCTTGGTCTCCTCCTTGCTCAGCTCAGGCTCGGCAGCGGCAGCAGAGGCCTTGTCCTTCTTGCCGGTATCCTCGGTGTGACGGAAGGTGCCACGGAAGGCATAGTAGATGGCAATTGAGAGTACCAGTGATGCACAAGCTACCATAAAGGCAAAGTGGTAGGCCTCACCAGGGGCGGTGTAACCTAAATGGGTCTGGGCATACTCGGTGATCTTGACGGCAGCAGTCGGAGCAAAGAGCGCACCGATGTTGATGGCCATGTAGAACAACGAGAAACCTGCATCACGCTGGTTGGTGTAACGCGGGTCGTCATAGAGGTTACCTACCATTACCTGCAGGTTGCCCTTGAATAGGCCCGTACCCAAACTGATGAGCAGCAAGGCTGCCAACATGGCAATGATACCTGCTGTAGCGCCACCCAATGGGATGGACAGCAGCAGATAGCCAATGAACATGATGATGATACCTGTGGTCACCATCTTGCCGAAGCCGAACTTGTCAGCAAGATAACCACCCAAAATCGGAAGGAAGTACACGAGCATGAGGAAATCTCCGTAGATCTCGCCAGCCCACTTGGGATCGAAACCGAAGTTTGATCTGAGGAACAGTGCAAACACGGCTATCATGGTGTAATAGCCGAAGCGCTCGCCAGTGTTGGCCAGTGCTAATGCAAATAAACCTTTAGGTTGGTTCTCAAACATAATTCTGTTTAGGTTTTTGATTGGTTAATTATTAATAATGTGATTATTTATCTTGATGGTCAACAGCTGCAGTGGTCACGGGCCTGGAATGCGATGGCATAAGCACGGATTTGCTTGATCATCGCCAGCAAGCCGTTGCTGCGGGTGGGGGAGAGGTGGTCGCGCAGGCCAATGCGCTCAATAAAATACAGGTCGGCATCAAGCACCTCCTGTGGGGTGGCGCCGTCGAGCACGCGCACCAGCATCGAGATGATGCCCTTGACGATGATGGCATCGCTGTCGGCCTGCAGGCGCATCTTGCCGTCGATGCAGTCGGCCTGCAGCCACACTCGGCTCTGGCAGCCGTCAATCAGGTTGTCGGCCGTCTTGTATTGCTCGTCGAGCGCGGGCATGGCATTGCCCATATCGATAATGACGCTGTAACGGTCCATCCAATCGTCTAGACCCTCAAACTCCTCAATGATTTCGTCTTGTCGATCGTTAACTGTTGACATTGAAATAATGCTGTTTTTTGGTTTAACCTCCAAAGATAGGTGATTTTTTTGAATTAATGGGTCGTATGGCCGAAAAATTGTGTTTTTGTATAAAAAAACGAGTCCAGCAGGCATCGTGCCAACTGGACTCGTGTGTATCTGATTGATTCAGGATCAATAGAAGTCGATCAGGCGTTTTGTCACCTTGGTAGCCTTAGAAAGGATGTTGTAGATGTTGCGCGGGTTAGCAAACAATTGTGCACCGCGGCTCTGGGAATAGCGGTTGTCGAGCTCTTCCTTGGTGGGCTTGCGCTCGGCCTTCTGCTCTTTCACTACCTGGTAAACATAGACGGCGTCTTCACCCTTGACAGGACCCTGCAGGGCACCCTGCTTGGAGGCACAGATGCGGCCGATCACCTTGGGCTCGATGTTGGCGGCACCAACGGTGAATACTACGTTGGCGGTGTCAACCTTGGTGCCCATCAGAGCGGCATAGCCGTTCATGTCCTTAGCCTTGCCCTGGTACTGCTTCATCAGGTCGTCACCCTTCTTGCTGTTGCGGATGCGCTGAGTGAGCATCTCCTTACCCTGGGTAAAGTTGTAGGGCAGGTAGCCGTCCTCATAAATGTCATCGATAGCTAAAGCGAGCAGTACGTTGTTGTTGTCGCTGAAGATGGGCGAAACGTCACCCTTCTTGTTGTCGAACGCCCACTTGATAGCCTTACGGGAATCCTTGATTACGCTCTGACCATACATGCCTGCGCCCAATTGGGGAGTGCTGGGGCTGATCATCATCTCAACGGCGTTGTAACCGGCCTTGGCTGCATTTTCCTCAAATGCCTTGATGGTCTTGTTCTTGTTGAGGAAGTCCTGGAACTTGTCACGCAGCATGTCGCTGGTCTTGGTGCTGGCATAAGCATCATAGCTGACGGTTGCCAGGGTGTAGAAGGTCTTGGGAGCCTTCTTCTCGTTCACCTTGAGCAGGGTTGCGCCCTGGTCCGATGAGTTGTATACAAAGTAAGTGCCGACGGTAGCGTTGGCGATCTTAGCCTTAGTGCTGTCAGGAACATTATAAATGCGCTCCCACTCATTGGATTTGCCGTCCACCTTCTGGGGATAAGCCTTCTTGAGGTCGTCGAGGGTCTTGCCTTCGTTGAGCTGTGCGAGGGCGGCCTGCTGGGTCTTAGCGTCACCTTGAACGACTACGTAAGACATGTTGACCGAGTCAAGACTAGCCTGCTTGTTGATGAGCTTGTACATCTTGTGGTGGTTGTTGACAGTGCTGTCGCGACGGGTAGTGCCGACCTCGGCGTTGGCAAAGAAGTCACGAACCTTAGAGGGAAGATCCTTCTGTACCATCTTGGCGGTGTCGATCTGAACGGTACCCAGAATGCGAACCGAGTCAATGCCACGACCCTTCTGCAGAGCGATATAGGCAGCGTCAGCAATCTTGTTGGCGGCAGCGATATCTTCCTGGCTGGGCTCGATGTTCACGGCGATGTAGTGGATAGTGCGAATGTCCTCATCGGTCTTGAAGATGGGTTTAAGCTTCTGCCACTCGGCCTTGAGCTCCTCGTCGGTCACGGGATACTTGTCGTCGGGGATGGTCGAATAGTCCTTCTTGGCGAGGGTAACCACGTGGGTGACTGCCTCGTCGGCGGCCATCTGGGCGCGGTCGATATCGTTAGCCTGCATACAGCCTGCGAGCAGGTTCTGCAGCTTGGCGAACTTATACTGCTTGGTGAGGTCGTCTTTGAGCTTGTTCCACTCGTTGCGCAATTCTGCTACCTGAGCTTCCTGAACGCCCTGCTTGCCGGGGTTCATGATGAAGTCGTAGAGCTCAGCGGGAGACTTGGCGCCTACCTGCTGTGCGAACTGGGTAACGGAGGGAGCGGGGTTCTTGCCAATCATGAGTTGGCTGATCTCGTCGTCGCTGACAGTGATGCCCAACTTCTCATACTCCTGTTCGAGGAGCTTCTCGTTGATCATCTCGTCCAACACCTGCTGTTGACGCACGGCAGGGTCGGTCTGCTTGTTGTTTTGCTGGTCGTCAGCGGCTTCACGCTCTACGCGGCGCTGGAATGCCATAATGTCAATTTTCTCATTGCCGACTTTTGCGGCTGCGCTGTTGCCACCGGAACGGCCGATGGCCTCGATACCTACCTCGATAATGAATGCGAGCAATGCGGCACCGATTACGATGGCGAGGATCTTTTTCCTCTGCCTAATTTTCTCTAATGTAGCCATTTACAATTATTTATATTACGTTATTTCGTTCAATTTTAGGGCTTTTCGCCAAATAAACACGCAAAGGTAGTTATTTTTTGCATACCAGCAAAAAACTTGACCTTTTTTCTGCTTTTTTCTTGAAAACGGGAGCCTCACGCGGTTTTTTGAAAACGGGGGCATCTGATGCTGTTTTGACCCTGTGACAACATTTATAGTCGATTTTTAGCATTATTTTAGATGAGTGGGTGGAGCCAGTTGACAATTTATTGTTATATTTGCAGTTAATATTAATGTGTGCGGCTTGGCGTTTCTTTTCTCGAAGCGCTAATTATCAGTTAAATAACTAAATTAAGATATATGAAGAAGATTAAGAAAGTCCTATTGTCAGTGCTTGTGGCGGCTCCCGCTATGGCTGTGGCACAGCCTGGTGTGATGTCCAGTGAGGCACTGGGCTATCTCGAGCGCGGCAAGTTGATGTATGAGTCTCACAATTATGTGGGTGCCATCGACCAGCTTGAACAGATGAAGCGGTTGCCGAACAATGCGTCGATGCTTGAACAGGCCGACTACTACATCGCCTTGAGCAAGTTTGAACGCGGCGAGGAGTCTAGTCTTGACGCCCTGCTGCAGTTCATCGATCGTTACCCTGCTTCCCCGCTTGCTGTGGAGGCCCAGTTGAAGGTGGGTAACTATTACTTCTACCGTGGCCAGTGGGAAAGCGCCTTGCTGAGTTATTCGCTGGTGCGCAACCGCTCGCTTGATATCGACAGCGACGAGGACCTGCTTTACCGCCGTGCTTACTCTAACCTGAGGCTGGGTAACTATCGTGAGGCCGAGCATCAGTACTACGAGCTGGAGAAGAGCCCGCGTTATGGCGGTGCCACCGACTTTTATAAGGCTTATATTGAATATGCCCAGGGACAGTATGACGCTGCCGAGGAGCATTTTGCCCGCATCCCCCAGGGCAGCGAGTTGGGTTATCAGTCCCAGTACTACCTGGCTCAAATTGAGTATAACAAGAAGCATTACCGCCAAGTCATCGAGAAGGGCAAGGAATTGCTGGAAGCCCAACAGAATGACTACTTTGATGCCGAGTTGAACCGCCTCTTGGGTGAGAGCTACTACCACATGGGCAATGATGCAGAGGCCAAGATTTACTTGCGCCGATACCTCAACAATCCCGAGGGCGAGCCTTACCGCACCGCGGCCTACACGATGGGTGTGCTGGATTACCGCGATGGCAACTACCAGTCGGTGATCGATGAAATGCTGCATGTCACCGATGGCAGCGATGCCCTGGCCCAGAGTGCCTATCTCTATTTGGGTCAGGCCAAGCGCAATCTCAACGACCTGAATGGCGCCAACATGGCTTTCCAGCAGGCTGCCACAATGGATTGTGACAAGAATGTCAAGGAAACGGCCTTTTATAACTATGCCGTCGGTCTGAGCAAGGGCGCACGCACGCCGTTTGACAAGAGCATCGACCTGTTTGAGGATTTCCTGAACGAGTATCCCAACTCCCGTTATAAAGATAATGTTGAGGGCTATCTGGTGGATGCCTACATGAGCACCACCGATTACCAGCGAGCCCTTACGAGCATCAACCGCATCAAGAAGCCAGGCTCCAAGGTGCTCACCGCCAAGCAGAATGTGCTTTACAACATGGGTGTGCAGGCACTGTCCAACAACCGCTCTGCCGAGGCGGCCGAGTACTTCAAGCAGGCCATTGCCGTGGGCAACTATGACAAGACGGCGTTGAACGAGAGCCGCCTGTGGCTTGCCGAGGCCCAGTACCGTGCCGGCAACTACAAGGACGCTGCACGCTATCAGCAGGAATATGTTTCCAATACCAACAAGAGCGACGAGAACTACGGCATCGCTCAGTATAATCTGGGTTACAGCCTCTTCGGACAGAAGCGTTACGCCGAAGCCAAGACCGCTTTCCAGAATGCCATCGCCAGCAAGAAGCTGAGCAACGACCTGGTGGCCGATGCCTATAACCGCATTGGCGACGCACAGTACTATGCGCGCGACTTCGGTGGCGCCCAGAGCTCCTACGACCAGGCCATGAAGCTCGACAAGAACACCAGCGGCGACTACTCCATGTACCAGAAGGGCATCATGATGGGCTTGAGCCACCAGTATGCCGACGAGATCAACCAGATGGACGCCCTCATCAAGGCATACCCCAACAGCGACCTGGCTCCACAGGCCATGCTTGAGAAGGGTAACGCCCAGGCGCTGCTCGGCAAGAACAATGACGCTCTCGGCACCTATGCCTCCTTGCTCAAGAAGTATCCCAAGAGTGTAGAGGCACGCAAGGGTTTGCTCCAGACCGCACTGGTCAACAAGAGCATCGACAAGGAGGATGCCGCCATCGAGGCCTACAAGAAGGTCATTCGCGAATATCCCACCAGCGATGAAGCCCAGGCTGCTGCCGAGGATATGAAACTCATCTATGCAGACCGTGGCCAGCTTGCTGAGTTCGGCAAATTCCTTAACAGCGTGCCCAACGCACCCAAGATTGATGTCAACGAGGTCGAGCGGTTGACTTTTGAGGCTGCCGAGAAGTCTGCCATCAGCGACCGTCCCTCCATCGACAAGATGCAGCAATACCTTAAGGATTATCCCGCAGGTGCTTATGCTTCCAAGGCCAAGTACTACATTGCCCGTTATCACTACAGCAAGGGTAACTACAACGATGCGTTGAAAGCCATCGACGAGTCGCTTCAGGGCGGTGGCGATGCTTCTTACGCTCAGGATGCCCTTGCCATGCGTAGCGACATCCTGTCCCGTCAGGGCAAGTTGGATGAGGCCCTGCGCAGTTACAAGGAACTGGCCGAGCGCGCCTCCAGCGAGGACAACCGCACGCTGGCCCAACTCGGTGCCATGCGCGTTGCCAAGCAAATGGGCAACTGGAACGAGGTTCGTCAAATCACGACCACACTGCTCGACCGCGGCGGTCTCACTGCCAACGAGGAGAAGGAGGTCAACCTCGACCGCGGCCTGTCGCTGGCCCAGGTGGGCAACACTCAGGAAGCCGAGACCGCTTTCAGGGCTTTGGCCAAGGATCCCTCGAGCGAGTATGGTGCACAGGCATCCTATGAGTTGTCGCGCATGCAGTACGAAATGGGCAACCTGAATGGAGCTGAGCAGACCATCAACGCCTTGATTGATGCCGGCACGCCCCACAACTACTGGCTGGCCAAGAGCTTCCTGACGCTCGCCGACGTTTACTACAAACGGGGCAACGTAAGCCAGGCTCGCGAGTACTTGCAGAGCCTCAAGAGCAACTATCCCGGCAAGGAAAAGGACATCTTCAACGAGATTGACAACCGCATGAATAAGTGGAAAGGCGGCAACGCTGCGTCAACGTCCAACTCCAGCACCGACAACGGCAAGAAAAAGAGTACCAAGAGCAAGAATTAATCCACCCGATTATCCGATCATCACACATTATAATATTATGAAGATGAACAAGAAGATATATGTCGCCATGTTGCTGGCCGCGTTCACGCTCAGTGGCGCCCATGCCCAGGACAACAAGCAGAACCTCAACAAGGAGATTACCCTTGAGAAGGACATTGCGCCACTCGAGAAGAAAGCGGTTAAAAAGAACGAGCTGCCCAAGGTGAAGAAACCCGCGACCACGGGCAAGAAGACACAGCTGGGCTACAGCGACCTCACAACGCCCATCGAGGTACCCACCACGATTCCCACGTTGCTGCCCTATGGCTACCGCACGGCACACAACTTCAGCGACAAGCGCGGCTACTTCAATGTGGGCGGCGGAACTCAGGCCAACTTCGTCGTGGACTTCGGCTACCGCCTTATCGACGAGGAGGGTGAGAATCTGGGTCTGTGGTTCAACCATAACAGCACCTGGAACGGCAAGAACTCCTCCAAGGCCATCACCCTCAACGAGAACCGCAATAAGCAGAAGTATAACGACAACACCCTTGGGGTGGACTATAGCCGCGACTTGGGCAAGGGTACCCTGTCGTTGGGTCTTGTGTCCCATGTCGATATCTACAACTACTATGGCGGCTGGAACACCTCGGATTATACTCCAGACCCTGATGTTTACATGCCCTATACTGTATACAAGTCTCCATATAATTGGAACAATGAGAAGCAGACTTTCTTTGATATCAAGCTGAATGCTGGCTGGAACAGTCAGTTCATGCTGCGTGACAAACCCTTGAACTACAACCTCGGCGTCCAGTTCGGGCACGCAAGCCATGACAAGCCTTTCAGCGAAGTGTACAAGAAGGGCGTGCATGACAACTGGGGTATTATCAACCTGGGAGGCTCCTATGACCTGACCGAGCTGACCACTGCAGCCCTCAACATCAAGGGTGAATACCTGAGCCGCGGCACCAAGGGCAAAACCAGTTCGCTGGACGACCTGTCTGACGATGCGGGTATGATTACCCTCTCGCCCACCTACACCATTCGTGGCGACATGTTCAAGCTGCAACTGGGCTTGAATGCCCACGTCAGCTTCAGCGACGGTGCAGCCTTCCGCCTCTCGCCCAATGTGCGCGCCAACGTGGCGCTGGTTGACGGCTTCTCGCTGTTCGCCAATGTCTTGGGCGGCAAGGTTCTAGGCTACCGTCAGGACAATCACTTCGACAATTACCGTTACGATGACCCGCTGCTGCTCTACGGCAGTGTCTATACCCCGCTTGATGCCGAGGGCGGTATCAAGATCGGCCCCATCCAGGGCTTGAGCGCCAAGGTATCGCTAGGCTATGGTATCGTTAAGGATCAGCCGGGCATCTGCTACTGGGATTTCTATCCCGTTCATGCTTTAGAGCGGGGTATGATGTCCACCTATAAAGTCATCGACAGCCGTGGCTATTACCTCAATGCCGAACTGGCTTACAAGTACCGTTCGCTCATCGAGGCGAAGGCTGGTGTCAAGTATGCACCCCACGACAACGAGATGTATGAGACCGACAAGCATTACAACGGCTACAAGTTGGGCCTGGACCGTCCGTCCGCCATCGCCAATATCGACCTCAAGGTCACCCCATGGCGTCCATTGTCGATCAGCCTGGGTCTCGAGTACCGTGGCGGCCGCAGGGCATTGTTCAATACCCCCAGCATCTATCAGGATTCTGACCCGATCGAGTATTCTTACGAGTTTGTGAAGATGAATGACGTCATCAACCTGCATGCCGGGGCCAACTATCGTCTCAACAGCACCGTTAACCTGTGGTTGCAGGCACATAACCTGCTCAACCGCCGCTACGACCTGCTCTACGGCATGGGTGCCCAGCGCATCGGCTTCATGGCAGGTGCCTCCTTCACCTTCTGATTCTTCAGACAACAAGGACAATAATAAAGACAACAGGCTGACAAATAATGGACGTCGGTCTGTTGTCTTTATCTGCTGATAAAAATGATTACAGACACAAGTGTGCCAGATTTTAAAAAGTGGACGTTGAAAAGTTGTCTTGAAATTGTCTTGAGGTTGTCCTTGTTGTCTGATAAAAAGTGTCAGATAAAATGAAGTTGTCTGATGTGATGTTATGGCAGGGTGGGGAGGGCGTCGCTGTGCTGGGCGAAGGCTTCGGCGGCTTCGCAGCGGCATTCGAGGCCGCGGAAGTGTTCCATCGTTTTGTGCCAGTGATACACTTCGTCCATGTGCTGGCTCACATGGCAGTTGCAGGCTTCATGTTTGCGCTCCTGCACGGCCTCGATGTTCACCCAGTGTGTAGGGTGGAACATCTGGCTTTGCGTGCCCGACATGGCTTCAAAGTAGTAGAGTTTGAACCGCCTGTCAAGCCGTCGCCAGGCATCCATCACCAGGATGCCGCACACGGCGTGGTCGCGGTGCCCGTCTAGCGGCCAGTGGGTCATCACGATGTCGGGGTTCTCGCGGTCGATGAGTTCACGCATCTCCTTGTAGCGCTCCAGGTTGACCTCGGTGTTCCCATCCACTTGGTTCATGAAGATGTGTCGCGCCCCGGTCACCTTGCAGGCATTCTCGCTCTCGACCACACGCACGGCAGCAGCCTCGCTGTGGCTCATGCCTGCGATGCCTGCTTCCCCGCGTGTGAGATAGACGCACACCACCTCGTGGCCCGCATCGGCCAGCAGGCACATCGTGCCGCCGCAACAGGTCTCGGGGTCGTCAGGATGAGCGCCGATGGCCAGCACCTTCATGCGTCGGCGCGGCTTCACCTCACTATTGTTTCCATTCTCCTGGGCGTTGGCAACCACGGGCACTCCCAGCACCGTGGCCCCCACGGCAGCCGCCCCTGTCATCTTAATCATCTCTCGTCGGTTCATATCGTTTCTGTTTTTCTTATGATGTCTGTATCAATACACAATCTTGGCCACAAATTTAATCCTTTTTCATGACCAACGCAAATATTTGAGACAGTCTTTACAGGTTTGATGAATTGTTTAGCGGCGCAATATCTGTTCGTCTCTCTTTACGCTTTTGTGGTAACTGAAATTGTCATTTTGTCGTTATTTGATTAAAAAATGTCAATTTTTTTTAGAAATTTGCAATTTATTTATTACTTTTGCAAGTTACAAAGCAGGCTGTGACCTGATGGAAACCAAAAAATAGCTCTATTGCATAGAGTTGATACAAGATGATGAAATGAAATTAAGTTAAATCTAAAAACTAATAAAACAATGAAAAAATTACTATTATTCCTAATGATGCTCGCCTTTGCACTACCACCAGCATGGGCAAGCGAACACATGGTGACCATTCACCGTGGTGAAGGCTTGTATCAGGATGGCACAGGCGTTTATTACTGTGTCAAGGATGGTATTATGATGACCTTCACCGATGGCCTTGACAACAGTAACTACTTGCAGGAACGTCGCAACACCAAGTTTGAAGTACGTTCGGCCAACTACATCATCCGCAAGGTCGTGTTCCACTGCGTGGACAACACTACCGAGGACAATCTAGACTGCTATGCATGGGGACCCACTACCATCTCGATGTTTCAGAACTTCACCTACCCTGGTCAACTGGGCACTTTGACGGTTACCGATCCCTATACCGCTGTATGGGAGGGACAGACTGCCGCCTACCAGTTCTCCACTGCCGAGGGTAGGCCCGTGCGCTTTGGCTCTGTTGATATCATATATGACAAGCTCGATGGCGATATCTTTGATTTGGTGACCAATCGCAACCAGATAACCGCTGATGGCACCTATATCATAGTGAGCCAGTACCATGATAAGGTCATGAGATTCAAGAAAACCGATGATGATACCCATCCTGCTACCGATATTGTTGAATGGATGAATGATAGTAAGACTAGAGTAAAGGTCGATGGCGATGCATGTATGATCAAGATGCTAGGGGCCAAAGACTCGAGCTACACGAGCGGAGGAACTAACTATATCCGTAGGGTAGCTAGAACGGCCACACTGAACAACGGCTATATCCGTGTGGGTACGGGAACCGATCAAGGAAATTTGCTTGTCACGACCACTCTTAATAACTATTCCAGCGCCATTATGTACCTCGGTAGCGAATATAACTTCCTGTGTTGGTACAGGGGCGACCCTTACAGCAACTCAACTAACACGATTAGGTACGATGACAGTAGCCGCAAGTTCAAGATTATGTCCACGAGTGATACTGATTCCCGTGTGTGGCTCTACAAATTGTCTCAGTCTTACCATGTATATACGCAATGTGATCCTGCCAATGGCGGTACCATCAACTTGGGATTGGGAGTAGTGGAAGGCACTTCGCAACAGGGTGAGACAGTCAACTTTACCGTTGATCCCGCATCTGGTTATTGCGTAGATTATGTGGAAGTAACCTATGCTGATGGATCTACGGGCAGCATATCCGTGACAGACGATGGCAGTGGCAACTACAGTTTTGAGATGCCTGCTGCCGACGTGACCGTAAAGGCCCATTTGACAGAAATAGGTGATTACCAGATTTTCACCGAGAACACTCCCGCTGGTGGCGGTGTGGTCAATGTGACAGGTCAAGTAACCGTTGTTGACAACAACTATTATGCCGACGGCGGCAACAATGTGACGGTTACCCCCAACCCCAACTGGGGATGGGAAGTCATTGGTGTGACCGTGACCGATGCCAGCAACAATGATGTTACTGTGAACGATAATGGTGATGGCAGCTACAGTTTCTCCATGCCGTCGAGTAACGTAACCGCTTCCGCCAATTACAGGCGCGTCATCGGCAACATCTTTGATCTGGTGACCAATACCGACCAGATTCAAACTGGTCAGACCTATATTATCGTATCGCAGAATTATAATAAGGTGATGCGCTACTGGACGCCTGGACAGACGACCTTTGTCTCGGCACCCATTGTCAATTGGCCATTGGGCACTGGCAACTATAATAAGGTTAAGGTGGATGACAATGCTGCATTCTTCCGTATGGACAATGTGGCCGATACCACGGTAACCGGCACCAGCCCCAAGGCGGCATACCTTAACACGCTTAACGGCTTCATGCGCACTCGCTACCACAATGTCTTTCTCCAAGATGGTATCGTACAGGAGAGCCGTGCGTGGATGTATCTCGGCAACAGCTCTAATTGCCTCATGCGTTTCAATGACACATCCAGTGGCTCCAATAGCAACTGGGTAGTTCGTTATGACAACACCAGCGACAACTTCAGTGTGTTAAACTGGAACGTGGAGGGAGCCGCAGCAACCCGTGTATGGCTCTACAAACTTGCTGAGTCTTATGACATCACTACCGTTTGCACACCGCCTGAGGGCGGCAGCATCACGATGGTTGATGGTGTGCTATATGACCCCACCACGGGTCAACCTAAGTCTCAGGCTGGCGAGACCGTAACCTTCTCGGTAACTCCCAACAACGGCTACAATACTGGTGCCGTTACCGTGACCTATACCGATGGCACAACGGGTACCATTAGTGTGACCAATAACAATGATGGCACCTATAGCTTTGTGATGCCCGATGGTGCTGTGACCATTACGGCAAACTTTGCATCAGATGCCATTTTATATAACATCACGACCGCGTGCACCCCGAGCGTTGGAGGTTATTGCCATGTCTATGTCAACAATGTAAATTATTATGCGAGCGCAAACACTCAAGCTGGCCAGAATGTGGCAGTGTGGGTGGGTACTAACCCAGGTTATCGCATCGCTAGCGTTACTGCTGAGAACTTGACCACAGGCGAGGCTGTGACTCTTACCCTTGACCCGAACAACTCCAACGCCGGAGGTAATACTTACGACTTCACGATGCCTGTTGGCAACGTTCACATTACCGCCAAGTTCTATCAGCCGCTGTTCCTGCTGGGTACCGCAATGGGTCGCACGAGTTGGTGTCCTGCCGGTCCCGAGTTCACGTTTGACCCCGTTAACGATCAGTATTACCTTGATGTTTACTTCAAGGGTATTGGTGATTATGGTTCACAAGCTTCTGGTGATGACGATTATGGCTACTTTAGCTTGGCAAGGGGCATTGATGATTTCTCTCAATACCCAGAGCAATACACGTGGGCGACTGCTCCCAGTGGGTATGGTAACTGGAGCAATGCGACTGGTCGTCTTGCTGCCCAGGATCCCAACACGATTGTGAATGGTGAATCGACAGACGTAGTTCTTTATGGCGACCGTCAAGATAACGCTTTCAAGATCAAGGCTGGTATCTACCGCATCATTGTCAACCATGACATGGACAGGATGAGTATCGTCCAGAACAATCCTGCGATTTCCTTCGATCCTGTTAGCGGCAGCACTGTTGCTCTCAACACTCCGGTCGGGATTACGAGCAACCTCTATACGAAGGTTGACAGCATAGCCGATCTTTATGGCATCACCGAGGTCGCCCAGAAGTTCCGTAACAAGGTTAACGACGCTTCAACTTGGACGAGCGATGCCAACAACGGAGAGAATGGTGCGCAGGCTGTGATACCTAATGTTGGTCAAAACACTGTTACGGCCGAGGCATGGATTGGCTATATTGTCGTTCCTGGCTCTGCTGTATATAACGTTCCCAATTACTATGACATCCACACCGTGGTAACGCCCGAGGGCGCTGCTACCATCACTGTGGAGAGTAGTGAGATGGCTGGCGAGACTGTCAACTTCACTGTCAGCAACCCGAATACTGGATTCGAGAACTATACGCTGTATTCCGTCACTGTAACCGATGAGGATGGCAATGTGACCACCTTGCCGATTTCTGGTAGCGGCAATTACAGCTTTACCATGCCCGAATCTGATGTGACAATCACAGCCGACTTCAGGACTTTGAATAATGTGACAGCAACATGGACACCTGTTGATGGTGGAGAAGTCACAATCCAGCAGGGCGACATGGGTACTTACTTCTACAATGGTGAGACGGTGACCTTCACGGTGACCACCAACACGGGTTATGAGATTACTAGTGTCTCGATAACTTCTGGTGGAAGTGCTGTTAATTATACCGACAATGGTGATGGCACTTACACCTTCACGATGCCAGAAAATAGCGCAGCCATTAATGTTGTATTCACCCAGCCGATCCAATACTATACTGCGACGGCCCACTGGTATCCCCAAGCAGGTGGTTGCATCTGGCTGAATGGCAGCAACGGGTATGATCAAGTAGTTTCCTTTACTGAAGGCAGTACGGTCGAATTCAGTGTTGACACAGATCCACACTATAGACTAACCGAAGTTGTTGTGACTAATACGACGACGTATGCAGAATTGTGCTATCCGGAGCTGGATGAAAACAACATGTATACCTTTGAGATGCCCGCTCAGAATGTATATATCATGGCCGTGTTTGAACCGCTCTTTGACATCACAAAACAAGTTACCCCCGATGGCGCTGGTGTCATTACCGCTCCTGAACGTTCTGCTTATAACGAGACGGTAAACTTCAGCGTGGAACCCAACCATGGCTACATTTTGAATTCTGTAACTGTAACAATTGATGGTACTCATCAGACGGTTACGGTAACCGATAATGGCGATGGCAATTACAGCTTCACGATGCCCGAAGCCGACGTGACCGTGGCGGCTGACTTTACTAGAGTTTACGACATTAATACTGTTTGCAATCCTCCCGAGGGTGGTAGTATTGTTGTCGCTGGCGATGCTGATAGTTCCGTATCTGGCAGCGAAATAGAATTCAATGTCAACGTCAATAGCAATGACGGATATGCCCTGTCATCGGTAGTTGTTACCGACGCTACTGGAGAAACTGTTGACTGCAACTTTAATAATGGCACATACAGCTTCACCATGCCTGAAAGTGATGTAACGATAACAGCTACTTTTGGTGTTGGCTATCATGTGGCTACCGTTGTGGATCCTGAATATAGTGCTCAGTGCAATGTTTACTGGTCTGCTTATCCTGACAGGAATATATTTGCCGAGAACACTCCCATGACTGTCGAAGTAACGCCCGAACTCGGATATGTGGTGGATAGAATTACTCTGACCAATAACACTACCGAGCAAGTTACCGAGTTGTCGCTGGATCCCAATAATCCCAACATGACGAACTTCGTCATGCCGAATTCCGATGTGACCGTGACAGTCTATCTGAATACGACGAGCCTAATCTTCAGGCTGGTGACCCAAGTAGAGCAGATTATCGAGGGCAAGACTTATACCTTTGTTAGTCAACAGTATGATAAAGTGTTGAACCGTATCATTCCTAATGCAACTTCTAATCGCTATTCTTCAACCGATATTGTCGAGTGGGCTGCTCCAAATAAATCGTTAGTGAGACTTGATCCTAATGCTGCCTTCTTTAAAGCAGAGGACGTCGGTGAACTAGTCCATAACTATGGGGACAACACGATTAGAAGTGCTTATTTCAAGACCATCGGCGGTTATCTTGGGTTTGAAGACTTGACTGCTCCTGATGATGATGTTGTTAATGGTTGTCTCACATTATGCGCTTCAAAAGACGATGTTAAACCCATCTTTACACGTATTATTTCTAATTCAGCTACTCGCTCAAGAAATCGTGCTGAGTCTGTTTTAGATTATGGTGATGGCGTCGATCCTGCCGAGACTGACTACCATGTAACAAATCAAAGTAGAGTGATTGACACCAACCCCAATGGTGAATTCATAATGAGTAATCGTGTACCATATTACGTATGGCTATATAAGTTAGCTGAGCCTTATAATATTAGTACTGAGGTGTATGACGCCGATGCCGCCGCTGCTGGCTGCAATCTTACTATTGAGCAAACCTTTGGTGTGCTGGGCACGACCGCTCTCGATGGCGTGACGGTAACTATTACTCCGGAATCAGTGGGAGGTTATGTGCTTGATGAAATCAAATACTACACTATTAATGGCAGCTCTGGCAAAACCCTTGATAAGAATTTAGGAGGCTCTTATAGTTTCACCATGCCTGTAGGTGATGTTACCGTAAAGGCTATATTCAAGAAGGGTGATTATTATAACATTACTACCGAATGTTCTCCTCATGAAGGTGGTGTGATTAATGTACAGCCCAAGGCACTTGAAGGTGAAACGGTCTACTTTAGTGTGACTCCTAATCCGGGATATGCCTTTGACAATGACGAAGAACTAGTTGATTGGCCATTAAAATTCTATAAAAGAAATGAAAACGATGTATTCGATGAGTTTGAACCTGATAATCTTCAGTATTTGAATATCAACAATGGCACTATGCGGTTCGATATGCCTGGCGCTGATGTGAAGATTGTAGCATACTTCAAAACTGGCTATACGGTAACCACCGTTGTCAATCCTCCTGAAGGTGGACATTTTAGAACCTCTAGCGAAGAGTCAATAGGATACGTCAATTCGTTTGCCGAAGGCTCAGATGTCTATGTTGATTTATGGCCTACTAAGAACCCGAATTACGATGTGAAGAGTGTTGTCTTGACCTATACTATTGATGGTGTACAACACGAAGAGGAACTGGAAGGTGAACCGGGTGATCCAGAAGTAGATGACAAACTTGAGGGCTGGATGTTCTACGGTTTTGTGATGCCTGCAGCTCATGTGACTGTGACGGCTAATCTTGAGCTGAATTCGCCGTTAAGTTATGTCGAGTGTCCTATCGGTGATAATAAGTATGCGCCTTTGTGTGATGATCATGTAATCGTTACCGATAATCTGATCGGTGTCTGGGCTGTCAAGAACCTCTTGTGGGCCAAGGATCAGTCTCCGCAAGTCTCCAATGACGAAGTTAAGAGACCCGACGGCACGATCGACTATCTGCGTCAGAACTTCAAGTTGCAGACGAAACCATGGGATCAGAGCAACTGGGTAATTCTCGACTTCAGTAAGACAGAAGGTTGGACTGGTTCTGAATCCGATTATATTGAGGTAGAGAAGTATGTTGACCACCAGATTAAAGGTGGATCAATCCATGGAATCTATTCTTGCGATGGCGATGACTATAAGGGTAAGAACAAGATCATTCTTGACGAAATGCCTGTCGTAATTACACCCGAAGATCCCAATTCGTTAGGCTATCCTGGCTATTTGGCTGATCCCCGTGAGCAGGATCCGAACTATGATTACATGTACAACCACTACATCCCCGCCAACTTCATGGAGAATAATATCGGTGGCAGGTTCGGAGGGGCTGGTGAAAACGGTGTCATTCCTGAAAATGAAGATTATCAGGATTTGAGGATGTTCTTCATGAATCCCAAGGATCAAGAGGTCGCTCAAGTTTGGGCTGTCTGGTATGGCAATATGGAATTCCCTGGGTACGATAACTGGCATAATGAAGTAATGATGAATGGAGATGTCTTTAAAATCTACAAGAGTGAAATTATTGATGGAGCAAGTTACAATCTCTATGACTTTAAAGGCGCCTTCTATGTGCCCTCATGGAAATACAACCGCTTGTCTTCTGATAGAAATCACTATGGCAAGCCCTATGCCAGTGGGGATAATGAAGGCCTCGTAAAGAACAATGAATACTTGTTCCATGTGGCCATTATGACAAAAGGTAGTGAATATATGATTGTTAGTAAGGCACCTAAGAGGGCAGATGGACCCGTGGTTCAGGAGGATTCTGATCCTTGGGATCATTACGAGGTATATCCTCTCGACCTGGAACCCTCGTCATCTATTGTTACTGCCGT
This sequence comes from uncultured Prevotellaceae bacterium, assembly GCA_947302275.1. Classification (GTDB taxonomy): domain Bacteria; phylum Bacteroidota; class Bacteroidia; order Bacteroidales; family Muribaculaceae; genus Sodaliphilus. The sequence continues at coordinate 77,200 of CAMYUW010000005.1, read as the reverse complement.
ACGTGAAATTGCTGCACCTTCTTCAACCGAGATTGAAAGCATCCGTTACTACAACGTGATGGGTCAGGAGAGCAAGACCCCGTTCGACGGCATCAACATCGAGGTGATCCGTTATAAGGACGGCAGCATGATCTCCAACAAGATTTACCGCTAATCCAACCCCGCCTACGGGCTGGGTTCAACCCTACTAACGGTCGCGCGACTCCCTTTCAACTGGGAGCCGCGCGACTCCTTTTGTGCTCGCGGTAGTCATCCGGTCGGGTTGAGTCGGTGGTTGAAACTAGGGGGATAAACTGACAAAAAATGAAGGGGTTGTGCTGATTATTTTTATTTTTTTAATTTTTTATTTAATTTTGCTGATTGTTTTATGCAATGGGGTGAAAGAACCCTCTGCCATTAACAAGCAAAGGCGAGACATTTTTAATTAACCAATAATATTAGCAGATGATGAAAAAGGTTTTGTTGTATATTGTGCTCATGGCTCTGGCGATTCCGCTTCAGGCCGTGGCCGAGTCTTTTGCCATCACGATACAATGTGCACCTCAAGAGGGGGGACACATCATTGTGGAAGGTGGCGTGACTGGCAACGGGGGCACAATCACTGCCGAAGAAGGCACTACGGTGTCTTTCAGGGTGGAAACCAACAATGGATGGCAGATCCACGAGGTTTCCTGCGAGGACGCTGCCATCCGCTTGATTGAAGAGGAATCAGGTGGTAATCGATATGATTTTGTCATGCCTGGTAGTGAGGTGCAGATCCAAGTGGCGTTTAACCAGCGGGGGAACCTTTACCTGTTGGGTACCGCCAATGGCCTGACTGAATGGGTTCCAACAGGGCCCCAGTTCAACTACGACCCCACAACAGGAGAGTACTATCTGGATGTCTATTTCAAGGGCATCCGTCAGAATTATGCTTGGCCAAAAAATGGTGACGATGAGTACGGTCACTTCAGCCTCACGACGATGATCGCCGATCCTGATAGTGATGACCCATGGGGGGACATCTCCAGCTGCCGTCTGGTCGCCCAATCCAATGATTATAGTGTTCAGGGTGGCTCCACGGCCAGTTTGGTTAAGACGACTGATGGCTATTCCTCAGATAACGCTTTCTTGATTCCTGCTGGTGCATACCGTATCACGGTCAATGGCTCACTGACCAGCATGAGCATCCAGGAAATCCCAATCACCATATCCTTCAATCCCCCGAGTGGATCACGGGTGGAGAAGGGCGCTGTGGTCGCTGTCAGCAACACAATCTTGGATGTGGTTAATGGTATCAACCAGCTGTCGGGACTTGATGAAGTGCCGGAATCTGATGTGCAGACCAGAAGCCGAACGAATGATTCCTGGTATGCGGGGCCGAATGGAGGCTCTAATGTACCCCTGTACCAGATAGGCGAAATCATCCTTGCAAGTGAATGCCGGTACGGTCAAATCGTGATACTGGACAGCGCTGTTTATACCGTGGATCCACACATTAATATCGTCTGCAACCCGTCAGATAAAGGTTCTGTCGAGTTGCTGGAGACTCCTGGTCCCGGCCAGACAGTGACCTTTACTGTCCATACCGTCGAAGGTTATGGGATAGAGTCGGTCAAGGTGGTCAATGACGATACACACGAGATTACCACACTGACGCCTGACGACAATGGCATTTACAGTTTTGTCATGCCTGCTGCCGACGTTACTATCAGGGCCACCTTCACGATTCAATCGTTCAATATCTACACAGAGTGCCAGCCCAACTATGGTAAAATTTATGTTCGTGTAAACGGTCAATATATTGAGGTGCCTGATGGAGTTGCCATGACCTATGGCTCAATAGTCTCTTTCCGCTATACCACCAACGCGCCTGATCACTGTGTGGTAAAGGCGGTGACTTTAACCAACTTGACCACAGGGGAAGTCACCACATTCAGTTCATCGTCACCCTATTTCTTTACAATGCCCGCTTCGGATGTGCGCATCACGGTTAGATTCGCACAAGAATACCGATTGCAATGCATTGCAATTCCATTTAATGAACAGGTGTGGAATGATGTCTCTCCTCTTGACAAATGGTGTGCAGCAGGAGACTCGGTAACCATTCATGTTTATCCTGAAACCGGATATCAGCTCAAAGAGATTCTGGCTCCCGACGATGTGCTGGAGACAATGGTGGATAATGGTGATGACACATTCACCTTTATCATGCCAGCCCATGATGTGGTTATCAACGCGATATTTGAGATGATCGGGCAATATAGGGTCAACACTGTTGTGAACCCCGAGGGGCTTGTGGACGTCCGTCTTTATGGTCATATCAAGTATGTTGAAGGAGATGGGTATTTTTCCGATGCATTCCGTAAAGTAAAGATATATGCGCAAAATATTAAAGACAATTGGAGGCGGACTAGAGTATCGATAGTCGATGCTGATGGAAATGCGATAGCATATACCAATGAGACTGTCAATGAGATAGCTTTCTGGATGCCATCGAGTGATGTGACCGTCACTATAGATTATGAGCAGTGCCGGTATATTACCACAAGCGTATCTCCTAGTAAGATTGGCAGAATTAAGGTTGAGGGCCCCGACGTGTATACCCACAGTACACGTGGCACTTATTCGTTGGAAGGCAGGGTCGTCACGTTTAAAGTCTATCCCAAACTTGGCTGGGAGATAGATGGCTTATTGGTAACCGGTGCCAATGGCGATACCCTGCAATGTACTGATAACGGTGACGGCAGTTACAACCTCATAATGCCAGGCATGGATGTAAAGGCTACTGCCACCTTCCGGAGGACAATAGGAGATATTTTTGAACGGGTGACAAGTCTCGATCAGATTCAAGAGGGAGAGACTTATATTCTCGTTTACAATTTCCCTACAAATAATGTCAGTGGTTCCACGATGGCCCAGAACAGTGAGAATGATCTTTGGGTGCGGTACTCAGTTCTCACTGAGTATGTCAAGAGGAATGTTCGAACCAGAGTGAGGGCGGGCGATAACGTCTTATTCTTCAGGTTGGATAACGTCCAGGATACCACATGCGAGGGAAATCTGCCAGGCAAGGCGGCTTATATGAACACCTTGATAGATTATCTGGGCGCTAATGAAGCCAAGACAAGGATTCAGGTATCAACCAGTACCATTCCTGCAACTCGTGCGACGATGTATTATGATGGTTCTCCGAACAATAGTTCTTTCTTTGTGAGATTTGCTGATCCTAACGCTTCTGAGGATGAGGATTATATTTATCACAATGTTGAATACAGACTATCTACAAAATCCGATGCCGCATCGCTTGAGTTATACTTATATAAACTTGCCAATTCTCATTACGTGACGACCCAGTGCACCCCATCACAATGTGGTGACATCATTATCACAGCAGGCCTGAACGAGGATGGAATGACGCAGACGGGTGAGACGGTTACTTTCACGGTCGATACCCATCAGGGCCGTCTATATCGTGTGACCAGAATTGCCAATGGCCAGTTGAAGGTCTTAACGCCTAACGCTGATGGCGTTTACTCATTTGAAATGCCCGATGCCGATGTGCAGTTGCTTGCCGAGTTTGTCGAGGCACCCCACAACATTGTGGTCGAGTGCACTCCCGCCGATGGTGGTAGCGTTAACGTCATTGATGGAGCTTATGCAGGCGATCAGGTGACCTTTACCGTGACTCCAGGCGAGCATTATGCCTTCAATGAAGAAGAACTGGAGGTGGTTGACGAGAACAACAACCCGGTCCAGTTCACCTATAATAATGTCACGCATGTGTACTCATTTGTCATGCCCGACGCCAATGTGATTATTCGTGCCGGCTTTGATGCAACCTATTCGGTTAATATCCTCAGTGATCCTTCTATGGGATGCAAATTCGTCGCACTTATACATGCTCAGAGTACCGTTTATTTAGCTCCTGAAGAATCGCAGGACTACCTGCCGGGCGAACACTTAAATGTTATTGTCCAGAATAATTCAGGTTATCGTTATCTGGGCACCACCGTGGTCAATAATGAGACGGGTGCGACCACAGAGTACCCGCATGTCGAGGGAGGTGTTCCAGGTTTTGAAATGACGTTGCCTGCAGCCAATGTGACCCTCATAACTCATTTTGAGAAACAGACCGACCTTTACCTGCTGGGAACCGTTAACGGCAATTCGGCATGGCATACCACAGGCCCCTTGTTTGAGAAGTACGGTCGCAACTATAGGCTCGTAGTCTATTTCAAGGGCTATTCCGATCGGGATGATGAGCCTGATGGAAAGGGATACTTCGTGCTATCTACTGCCATCGATGATAACGATGACTGGACAGCCATCCAGGACCAGTTGCTGGTAGCATCTCATGACATGTATGACCTGCCGAATAACGGAAGTGCAATGCTTGATCCCAGTGAAGGCAATCAGTATCCCAACCCCTTTGGCTACCGCTTCATGCTTGAACCTGGAATTTATGAAATCCAGGTATCAGAAAACATGGCCATGATGACAATCAAGAGATACAATACCGATATTCTGATAGAACCGGCCCAGACCGCTCAGAATTTGGGCACTAAGGTCACTATGGAAGCCTACATGGATTATTCCGTTATTTATTTCGAAAACGATTTCTGCACCGATTGGCGTGATGTTATTTATCATATTAACCCCGATGAGACTGATGCGGTCATTCATATTACCGCTACCGATGCCAATGGTACGCGTGAAGGCAACAGCTTCGACGACGTTATGGAATTGAACGCGCTGGGCGAGACTGTGGTGGCGGCAACGGCATCGATAGGTTACATTAGTGCAGCCGCGACCAAGACCTATCGCGTCTATGATCCCGAAGATGCGACAATCGGCGACCCGCTCAATTATATTGAGTCGTCATCGTCTCCCTATCTCGATGGCGACCATGTGGTTGTCAGTGATGAGCTGGTCGGCGTCTGGGGTGCCGAGAATATCCTTTGGGCAAAGGACCAGGGACAACTCTCACTGAACTACACCACACCCTATCCCGGCACGATCGACTATGTGCGGGATATCGCCAATCTCCAGCATCGTGAGTGGGACCAGAGCAACTGGGTAATGCTTGACTTCGGTCCTCTGTATCCCAATTGGAGAACTGACTTGAACGAGTACAAAGCCATGCATGAAAAGATCAAATCCTTTGTGGACCACAAGATCACCCCTGGTACTATTCACGGAACATTCCACGCTCATCATGCCGGGGTAGGTTATTGGTACTATGAAAAGATGCTCTGTACAATTGAACTTGATGGCGAGCCGACTGTAGTTGCACAGCCATCCGGAACATCTCTGGGCTATCCTGGATTCATGTTCGATCCCACCGAGAAGGCCGGCAAAGTCTATGAAGATCCCACCCGGTACATGTACAACCACTATGTGCCTGGTAATTTCGTGCTGGACAATCTCAAGCCATGGGGTATTTCTGCCGGAGAGGAATACGCTGAACAAGATCCTCTGGGTGAGATTCCTACGTTGTTCTTCTTGGCACCCATGGATCAAGAGGTCGCTCACGTCTGGAGCGTCTATATGGGTAAGCAAGAGGTTGTCGGAGATGATGGAGAAACAGTCCTAAAGGATGTGTTTGAAATGCTGCCGACCGACTATGACAATACGCCATATAATGCCCTTGGATATAATCTTGAGAGCAGATTTGTTGTCGAAGACTGGAAATATAACCGCTTGCCTTCCAATATTACCGATCCCGAAGGACCGAAATATGGCAGACCTGACAATCTGAATGAAGACCTGATCGGCAAAGTTTTCTTGTTCCACATCGCCATCCAGTGCTACTATGATGGCTATATGCCTCAAAAGAACGCCAACTCAAAGGTTTTGACGGTTGATTCAAAGTATCTGGTATATCCTCTTGACTTGGAGAAGCCGAACGATAGCATGACCTTAGTGGACGAGAAAATGTTTGACAATGTACAGGTTGAACTTGAGGTTGACAGCATCCGTTACTACAACGTGATGGGTCAGGAGAGCAAGACCCCGTTCGACGGCATCAACATCGAGGTGATCCGTTACAAGGACGGTAGCATGACTTCCAGGAAGATCTACCGCTAATCCGACCTCGCCCACGGGCAGGGTACAACCCCTACAAGCCAGTCGCGCGACTCCCGTTCATCAGGGAGCCGCGCGACTTCTTTTTGTCTTGTTGCTGTCGGTCGGTTAATGGGTGAGTAACCGGTCGATGAGAGCGGTCACATCGTTGATTGTGACGATACCGTCGGCATCGACGTCGGCAATGTCGGTGTCCACGTTGTCGTTGCCACCCAGCAGGTGGTCGATCAGCATGGTAATATCCTCAATGTCAAGGACACCGTTGTCGTTGACGTCGCCAGGAGGCACTACTTCGAGTTTCATTCGCTGATACAAGGCGTTGGCACGGTCGCGCAGCCAGGTGGCTGCGCGCTGGGCCTGGGCGGCATAGTCGGTGTAATCGCCGATGTGGTAGCGGTTTCTCCAAATGGAGGGCTCGGCATAGGCGTAGTACTCAGTGCAGAAATCACACAACTCGTCGATGCCCTCGCGGAGAAAGTCGCGGTAGTGCTCATAGAGGAGGCGTGCCACTTCGGGATTGGAGCGCATACGGGTGAAAAACTCCTGTTGCCACATGCTCACGGCCGTGTAGTAGTCGATAGCCGGGTCACACTTGTAGTAGTTGCGGTGAGTCTCGTAACCGAAAGCCCAGTCAAAGTCCCAGACGGGACCAAAGATGAACTTGGAACTGTCATCGAGGATGTTCTCATGGTAGCACCACACGCTCTTGGGGTGAAATACCTCATAGTTGCAGGTGAGTTCATTGAGCATCAGGTAACGAGCGAGGTAATCGGCATCGACATGATCGGTCATGTTGCCGTCATTCATCACGGCAGCGGCCAGCAGATTAAAACGCGCTTTCACGGCCTTGAGGTTGAGGACGGTTGACGCCGTGTCCTTGAAGTCGGGCTCTTGGACGTTGATAAGCATGCCTGTGGGGCTGGCTTGGAATTTCTGGCCCGTGGGCGCATCATAATTGATGTCGAGCTCGAGTAGCGTGGCAGCACTCTCGTCGTCAAGGTCAATGCTGTTGTTGGAAAAACCGATTTTTTCGGTGAAGTTATAGCTGCCCTTGTAGGTGCCGTTGATGTAGAGGTCCACGGGGATGATGTGGTTGGCGGCAGGGGTGCCGATGATGCTGCCGGCCTTTTGGGCAATGGCATTGGTCAACATCGAGGCCGACATCTTGTTGGCCAGGAGCACCCAGCTCTTGCCCTTGGTGAGTCCCAGTGGCTTCACCTTGTGGTCAAACTTTAGGCGGTACGGGTTTTTGGAGTCAGGGTTGTTGGACCAGGAGCTGTGTCCGCGACCCTTAATCTGAACAGAGTCGGTCATCGAGGGGAAGATGTCCTTGCCGTCGATAATGATTTCGGCATCCAGGTAATAATCCTTACTGGTGATGTTCTCGCCGCCCACGGTGTTGATGTCGATGCGGGGCACCGCTTCATTGCCGTCGGTGAGGAAGTTGGCATGGACGGTATATTGCCTGCCATAGGGCTGCATGGCACAATGCCCGTCGGCCATGGTTGTCAGGATCTGGTCTCCCTGATAACCTACGGTATAAATCCTGTTGACGGCAAATGACAGACGGCTGACGTTGCTGTGCTGCTCTACAGCGTCAACAGTGACCAGGGCGTTGTCGTCACTTACCGTGAAGGTGGGGGTGAGCCACTTGCCGATGCCCAGCACGGGCACGGTGATGGTACCCTCTTCGATTGTGCCGGTACCGTCGGTAATCACCTGGTGGTTATACTTGTCGTCAATCTTGAACGACGTCATGGCAGGCAGCTCCTTGGTGAGTTCCTGTCCGATGGACTGGACGTTGGCAAGGGCGTAACGGTAGGTAGAACCGTCGGTGGCAGTGAACGTCACATAATCATCGTCGGTGACCATGCCCGTGAGGCAGGTGTCCGGGAACACTTGCAGTCGCCCATTGTTGAGGGTGACAAATGTGGTGGCGGCATGGGCAGCCTGACCCATCATCAGGGCTAGGGCCAGCATGGTACCCTGTGCGGCATGGCGCCGCACCGTTGTGAAGAATCGGGAAATAATAGTCATCATAGCCATAATCTGTTAGTTGTCATGTATCACTTTGAGACGGCAAAGGTAGTGAAAACCTGCAATATGGCAAATTTTCACTACCTCTGGCGGATTGATTGTTTAGTTGTTCCAGCCGTGTCAGTCCTCTTGATTGCTGGAGAGCAATTTGTCGATAAGGGCAGTGACATCCCCTATGGAAATGTTGCCATCTTGGGTAACATCGGCGTTCAACTCATTGAAGGATTGTGGAGCGCTGCCTAGCAGGTAGTCAATCAGGACGGTGACATCGCCGATGCTCACATGTCCGTCGTTGTTGACGTCACCAATGAGTATCACGGGCTCGTCAGGAACCAGTTTGAAGAGCCATACGCGCTGTTGGTTGTCGCTGCTGTAGTTGATGATGCGGAACTTGTCGCCGCTATAGTCATAACGCACCGACATGTAGTCGCTCGACGCGCCCGAAGCCTCGTTGAAGAAGCGCGCCAGGAAGTTGCTCTCGTTGGTGCTGACAAACATACCCGCACGGCACAGATCGGTGCAGGCGGCGCTCACGATGAGGTTGCCATCACTCGTGGTCAGGTAGCCGTTACCATAACTCAGGAAGGCATTGGTTCTGGCTCCAGAGGTGGCGCCATGCCTGATGGTGTCGGGGTTGACGGCCGTCATCTGGATAAAGCAGGTCTCGTCATTGACCCGCAGGCGGGTCTTGTCCTCGTCAAGCCATTCGACAATGTCCGTCGAGCCAAAGGTGCTTTCGCCCTGGGCATGGAATTTCATCGCCTTGTCATAATACTTGGTGGCGATGACATAGATGCCGCCCTCGACGATGCTGTCGCGCGTGGTCACGAGTTCAAACACGTTGCCGGTCGAACGCACAAAGGCGGCTTCAAGTGTGACATCGGCCTCGGGCATGACGAAGGTGTATGTGCCGTTTTCGCCTGCGGTCACGTCAACCAGGTTGCCCTCGGTATCGGTTGCAGAGATGGAGTTGCACCGCCAGCCCACGTTGGACTTGATAGTGGCCGTGACTGTCTCTTCGGGCTTCACCTTGCCGTTGACAAAGGGGCCACTCAGCTTGACCGTACCTCCCTGGACAGGCGCGGCTATGGCAGTTACGTTGTAGCGGATGACAGGTGTCACAGGTTCGCCAGTGAGGTTGAGCGTGTACCACTTGGTGCCCTTGCTCACTGTTTCGCCGGCGCTGTAGTAATACAGATAGCAGAAGTAGCGCCAACCGTCAATCAGGTCGTGGTCAAAGTCGAATTGTAGGCTCGTGGTTTCGCCAGCAGGCAAGACGAGGTGCTGACTCTGGACTTGAAGTTCGGTGCCCGTGTTGGAGTTACTGTTGTTGATGCGGTAGAGGCGCACCGAGAAGTCCTCGTCATAGGTGGTTGTGCCCGTATTGGTGATGTCGGCAATGATGGTGTAATGGTCGGCCGTGATGATGCGGTTTTCCTCATCGGTGATGCCCAGGATGCGGTAACTCACATCGAGTGAGGCGCTGGGCATCGTGGCGATGCTGACCCGCTGGGTGTAGAATGGCGATGTGCCGTCTTCCTTGAGGGAGAAGGTGAGCGTTTTGGAACCAGCCGTGGTGGGCGTGAAGCGGTAAACCACGTCACCCGACTCACCGGGAGCGATATTGGCCAGACCCATTGCATTGAAGGTGCCGTCAACATGCATATATATCAAGTCATTGGTCGATGTGCCCGCATTTTTGAGGTTGAGGTTGACGGTGACGGGTTTGCCGTGATTCAGGGTGCCCTCGGTCGTGCAGCTGTTGACGTTATATTTGGTCGTCGAGCCTGCGGTGCCGTAGCCCTTGATGGTACAGGAGTAGGTGCCGCCAAAGGTGACCTCGATGTAATTCACCTCCGAGCCGATGCATGGCTTGTAATCCTCGCTGGGATAAATAGAATAGATGGGCATAATACGGTAGGTGCCGCTGGTGATGCCCGCGCCGAAATTCAATGGACGTGAGCTGACCGTAACATATTCACCGTTGCCCAAGGCCGTCGTGGTGTAACGGATGAACAGTACTTCTACCAATTCACCATCGGAGTTATAGAGACCCCATCCCTGGCGGAACTGGGAAGTGACATTGGTTTTGTTGATGAACTTGCCCGAAACGGTCACCGAAAAATTGCTTGACGCGGAACTGCGTGTGTTATTGCTGGAATTGATCTTTAGTTCTTCGAAGCTGAATGCAGCCTCGCCGTCGGTGCCGTCGTCCGGCATCAGACCGATGGCCACTCCCTGATTCTTGACATAACCGTATGCACCGGCGGCACTGCCGATGCCCTCGGCACTGGGATTCAACAGGTTTAGCAGGAAGTAGCCGTTGCTCTTGCCGGCCCATCCCCAGTTGATGTGGAATAACCCCTCGCCATCATAGCCGTCACAGATAAACGCATGTCCCGCCGACAGCTTGTTGCCGCCATAGGCCACGGGACGACCTTCTGCCAGTTCGTTATAGATCAAGTCCTCCCAACCCTGGGTGGTGAAATTTTCGCGATAAACGTAGTGGGCAGAGTTCTTGTATCCGAAATATTCAATGAGTTTAGCAGGAATGTTGCGGGTGTAGCTGCCAGTGGAGGTCAGGCCAAAGCTGGACTGCATGGCTGTAGTGCTGTAACGCATCAGATTGGCGACGGCCATGCACTCGGTGCTTGTGCTGTCGTTGGTGTAATAGGTGTTCTGCATATTCTCCCAGTCAAAGTCGATGGGCGACAGTGACGGCATGGTGACGGCATAGGTCTTACCGCTGTTGGACGTATAGCCCGGAATGGTTTTGGTCGGACGGGCAGGATATTGCCAGTAGGACATAATCTGCGCCATGGCAACCGCTACACAACCAACATAAGCGTGAGCATTCTCGCTGCCGTTGATGTGGGGCAACAGAACGTTATAGGGCATGCCTTGGCCCCAATTCACATTGAGCATCGGGGCAATGGCCTCGCGCGTGGTGGTTCGCAGCTCGGGAGCGGCACCGCTGGCGATGGCCTCGATCTGGGCGGCATAGCCATCAAGCCATTCCTGCATGGGGGCGGGAATGTCCATGGGATCAAAATTGCCCGTGTCGCTGTATCCGAGTACGGCTGGTACACGGTCGTCGCCAGCCACGATGACATAGCCGCGACTGGATGAACTGAACACATAGTAGGCGGCTTTGTCGCTGCCGGGTGCCACAGTGCCCGTCAAGGGTGCCTTGTGGGCGGTCCTGAGACTTGTGGACGGTATGGCATGAGTGGCCATGAAACGGGCGGCAATGGTGCGCGCCTGGCTCTCGTTGATAGTAGCTGCCCATGCGGAACCCATGACAGCAAGGCAAACGAGAAGCACGATGTTGCGGATTCTATACATTTGTTTTGGTCTTTTATTGGTTAATTAATTACTGCAATGAAATGCAAAGGTAGTGAAAATTAAGCCATTTGGCAAATTTTCACTACCTTATATTATGGGATTACCTTAATCGGGATTGCGGCATGAACCGCTCTCGGATTAATTTCCTCCTTCCAGCAGGAAGTCGATCAAGGCGGTCACATCGCCGATGCTCACATCACTGGAACGGTTGACATCGGCAGCGTCAAGGTTGATGTCGTCCCCACCACCCAGCAGGTAGTCAATCAAGGCGGTGACATCACCGATGGTGACATAGCCATCATTGTTCACGTCGCCAATCAGCACTTCGGGAATAACAGGTTCCTCGGGGAATACGATGGTATAGTAAGGAGTAGCAGTAACGAAAGTCTGGTGACCTTCGCTGTAGCAGTAGATTGCAGCGAAGTAATCCCAACCATTAATAACATTATCAAGGTCGAACTCAATTATATTGAGCGTACCAGGATACATGGTCAGATGTTGGCTCATCTCCTGTACATTGGCGCCATAAGTGCCGTCAAGATTCTTGTACAGTTTTACCGTGATGTCATCATCATAGACATACGTGCTGTTGTTGGTGATGGAGAGCTTCAAGCTATACTTGTCGCTGGTGACAATGTAGTTGGCTGGGTCGGTTACATTGAGCACTTCGTATTGGATATCCAGGTCAGCGGGTGACATCTCATAGATCGTGAGAATGGTGTTTGCGATGATATCACTGCCGTCTTGATTAAAGGAGAAACTGAGTGCGTAATCTCCTGCAGTCGGCGGCTCAAATGTGAAGGGGATATCACCAGTCTCGCCATGCGCTAAGCTTACATAGCCTAATGAGTTTAACGAGCCATTCACAAAGAAGTAGAGCATCTCGTTCTGCGAGTAGCCGTTATTGGTCAGGTTGATGGTGACGGTTACTGGACGGCCATTGTGCATCGAGCCCTCATAATTGATGTCGTTGACTGTGTAATTGCGCTCACCGGCAGTGCCGAAGCCATTGATAATGCAGTTGTCGCCATCGATGGTCACTTCGATATAGTTCACATCGCTGCCGATGCACGGACGCCAGTTGCCAGCCCATAACTCACTATAGATGGGCACAATGCGATAGGTGCCGCTGGTAATACCCGCACCGAAGTTCAGTGGCTCGTTCCTGGTGGATGTGTAATAACCAGGAGGGAGACTTCCCACAGCAGATTCGAAGGGGACTGATATTAACTCATCGCCTTGATAGAGGCCCCAGCCGAAGCTTGCGCCAAATGTACCGATGGTGTAGTTGTAGAAATAGCCAGTTACAGTTGCCTGGAAGTTGGCATCGCTGGAATAACGCGTGGTGACCGCATCATGCAGGGTCACGTTGCCAGCCGTGAGTGCAAACACATAATCTTCCTCGCCCGGTTCAATACCTGCAACGATGTATTGCTCTAAAATGTAGCCGTAGTTGCCAGCGGAACTGCCTGTGCCCTGAGCATCGGGATTAACCACGTTGAGCAGGTAGTAACCATTGCTCATGCCGTCCCAGCCCCAGTTCATGTGGAACATGCCCTCGCCGTCATAGCCGTCGCAGACAAATGAATGGCCACCGGTTCTCTTGCTGCCGCTATAGATGACGGGACGTCCCTCGGCCAACTCGTTGTAGATATAGTCGGCCCATGCCTGACTCGAGAAATTTTCGCGATTCTCGCAGTGAGCGCTGGCCTTGTAGCCCATGTAGGTGGAAATGGCCGCGGGGATGGCTCTGCTGTTAGCCGCTGATGCGCCATACTGGAAGTCCATATTGACCAGCTGGGCACAGTACAGGGTCAGCAGGGCGGCGGCCTGGGCGCCCTCGCTCTCGGTATCGTTGCTCAGGTAAGTGTCCTGCATGTCATCCCAGTTGATATCTGCAGGCTCAAGAGCGGGCATATAGATGTCAAAACTCCGGGACGTATAGGCGGGAATGGTCTGGGTGGGGCGTGCGGGCTGTTTCCAGTAGTACAACACCTGGGCTAAGGCAGTGGCGACACAGCCCGACACAGCCTGTTTACCGTTGTTGAGCATGGGAAGCATGGAATTGTAGGGGGAATTCTGCGACCACATGGCAGTCACCAGTGGACGGATAGCATCGCCCGATCGGGTCACAGGAGCAGCCTTGGCCCCCTTGTTCAGTTCCTCGATTTGGGTAGCATAGCTGTCGAGCAGCCACTGCATGGCCTCGGGTACATTTTCCTTGTCAAACGTGCCCTTGTCGCTGTAACCCAGCACAGCGGGAGCGCGGTCGTCACCAGCCACGATGACATAGCCCTGGTCAGCGGTATTGAACACATAGTAGGCCATTTGGTCGCTACTGGTGGCATTCATGCAAGGGGCTTTGTGAGCCATCTTGATGTTGGTTGACTTTATGGCATGGGTGGCCATGAAGCGGGCAGCGGTAGTGCGCGCTTGATTCTCGTTGATGAACTCAGCCCATGCGGAAGCCGTTACCGCCAGGCACGTCAGTAAAACTAAAAAACGCATCTTTTTCATTGGGTGTCGGTTATTGAGGGTTGAATAATAAGATTAATTCAGGATGATGTTGATCAACGCATTGATGTCACTGATGTTGATTTCGCCGTCTTTATTACAGTCGGCGGCTTCAAGGTTGAGGCCTTGGCCATTGCCAGTGAGGATGTAGCCCGTCAGTGCATTGATGTCGCTGATGTTCACCTCGCCGTCTTTATTTACGTCTCCATTGATGAACGGTTCGGTTTGGGGTATAACGATGGTATAGAAACTGGTACTGGCCAGAGAGATCATTTCGCCTTCGCTATAGTAGTAGGACTTGGTGAAGTATTTCCAGCCGTCAACGACATTGTCCAGGTCAAACTGTATAGTGGTCCTCTGGTGGGGACCCAAAACCAAAGGCTTGGAAAGGGTCTGGACAGTGGTGCCGTAGTTGCCGTAGATGTTCTTGTACAGCCTGATTGTGATGTCCTCGTTATAGGTCGTCGAGTTGTTGTTGGTAATGGTAAGAACTACGCTGTACTTGTCACTGGTGATAATCCTGTTTTGGGTATCTGTAACATTGAGCGCATTGGCTGTTCCCGACAGGTTGGCCTTCGGCATCGGCTCGATAGAGATGGTGCGGTTGGCTATTGGGTTGGAGCCATCGTCGTTGAGTGAGAACGACAACGAGACATAGCCTGCGGTCTCAGTCAAGTACTCAAAGTTGACCACAGCGCTGCTGCCCTTGTCAACATCGATAAATCCTTCGCCAACAATTTTGCCATTGACAAACATGTAGATGATGTCGTTGCGTGTATTGCCTGTGTTGGTAAGGTTCATGTCGATATAAACCGGCCTGTTGGGGTGCATGTGTCCGGTGATGCTCACGTCATTGACTTGGTAACTTGGGGTGCTACTTAGGCCATAGTTGGTTATGGAGCAGTTATTGCCATTGATGATGACTTGAGCATAGTTCACGTCCGAACCCACGCACTGCTTCCAATTGTTGCTGTTACGCTTGCTGTACATGGCAACAAGACGGTAGGTACCATTGGATAGTCCGTTACCAAAGTAGATGGTTCTTGTCGGATAGGTGTAGTAGCCAGAGGAGAGGTCATTATAATAATAGCCGTCATTGATCAGCTTGACCATTCTGCTGCCCTGGTATAAAGCCCATCCATAGTCAAAACTGATCGTGTAGTTAGTGTTGTTGAGGTAGTGGGTGAGTACAGATGCCGAGAAGTTTTGGTCGGACGAACTGCGGGTGTTTGAGTAGCTTTGCACTTCAATTTGCCGAACGGTGACCTCGGGGTCACTTGATGGTGCTATTGTACCCGGTTCGATACCATATACCATGGCTTGATCTTGGATGTAGCCATAGGTGCCATCAGCACCACCTGTGCCTTGCGAGTCAGGATTGAGGATACTGAGCAGGAAATAGCCGTTACTCGATCCGTTCCATCCCCAGTTGATGTGGAACATTCCCTGGCCGTCGTAACCGTCACATACAAAGGCATGTCCGCCTTCTTCTTTGTTGCCCCTGTAGATTACAGGTCGTCTTGCGGCCAACTCATTGTATATCATATTCTCCCACTCTTGAGTCGGGTAGTATTTGCGTTGAAGATAGCGAACGCTGGACTTGTAGCCAAAGTAGTTGACGATGGCCGTGGTGATATCCCTAGTGTTTGCTGCGGAAGAGTTCTTTTTGAAATTCATCTTAACTGATTGGGCACAGTAGAGGGATAGTTGGGCAACGGCTTGTCCAGCTGCGCTCAGCGAGTCGCTGTACAAGTAGGTGTCCTGCATGGCAGACCAATTGAATGTCGTGACTGGCAACGCGGGCATGAAAATGCCTAAATCCTTAGTAGTGTATTCCGGTATCTCCCTTGTGGTGGCTGCCGGGTACTTCCAGTAGTACAAGACCTGGGCCAACGCTGTTGTCACACATCCCACGGGAGGATGCTTTCCGCTGATAAAGGGCAATTGGACGTAAAAGGGAGCATTCTGTGAGAACAGGGCGGAAACCAGAGGCGCAATGGGTGCTCTGGACGTGAAATGGGCCGCCATTTTAACGTCGCTGGCTGCGAGAACCTTCATCTGGGCGGCATATCCCTCGAGCAGTTCCTGCATGGCCTCGGGAATCTCCTCCCAGTCAAAAGTACCTTTGTCACTATAGCCGAGAACAGCAGGCGCACGATTATCACCAGCCACAATTACATAACCGCCGCTAGCTCCGTTGAACACATAAAAGGCTGCATCAGCATTCTGGGTGGTGGTTCCCCCAAGGGGTGCCCTGTGGGCCATCTTCAGATTGAAGGACGGCATCGCGTGTGTAAGCATGAATTGAGTGGCGATGTCACGGGCTTGTCTTTCGTTAATCGACTCAGCCAGTGTGGTCGTCACAGCAATACACAATAGTAAAAACAGGGTGAATCTCTTTTTCATAATCGGTATTCTTAAAATAAGTTACATAATTAATGTGGCAAAGATAAAGATTTATCTTCACATTGACAACATGTTTATGCCTTATTTTCCGTCGCCCTGTAATTCGGGATTATTGGCTCAGCAGAAGGTCGATGAGCGCCGTGATATCGTTAATGCTGATTCTGCCGTTCTCGTCAACGTCGGCAAACAGGATGTTACAGTCATTTCCGCCCGACAACAGGTAGTCGATGAGCACAGTCAGGTCATCGATGTTCACCACGTAGTCATTGTTGACATCTCCAGGCCGGTAGTAATGTTTCCTGTAGTAAGTGTAGAGATGATTGGCACGATGGAGAAGCCAATTGGCAGCGCGGGGTGCCTGAAGGGTGTAATTGGTCCTGTCGGTGTTTGCGGTCCTGTCGTTTATCAGTGAGGGGCTGGCATACTGCTGGTAATCGGTGCAGAACTCATAAAGCTCGTCCATGCCATTCGACATGAAGTCCTTCCACAGACCATAAATTCGGGTTCTCACCTGTTCGATTTGCATCAGGTCCAAAACGAATTGCTTCAGAGAAAAACTGGTGGCGGAGCAATAATCGATGCCTGTGTCGCAATAGAAGTAATTTGTGTTGGTCTGGTAGCCGAAGCAGTAATCCAGGTCCCAGGCGGGACCGAAAATGAACTTGCTGCTGTCCGACAGCAGGTTCTCATTATAAAGATAGGTGCTCTTGGGATGGAAAAGTTCATAATTACACAAGAACTCATTCAGCATCAGGTAGCGGGCCAGCATGTCAAGATCCACCCAATTGCTGATGTCCTCACCATGGGAAAGGTCGTACAGGAAGCTGTTGAACTTTTGTCTGATGGTTTTGAGGGTGAGCTCCGTGGTGCCGTCGGCAAAGGTCGGCTCCTTGATATTGACCGGCAGGCTATATGGGCTGGAGATGAATTTTTGGGTAACATCCTCGTCATAATACCTGTCCAGCTCGAGCAGTGTGGCGACAGTCTCGTCGTCAATGTCCACGCTATTGTTGGAAAAACCAACCTTCTCGGTGAAATTGTAGCTGCCCTTATATTTGCCGTTGACATACAGTTCCACGGGAATGATGTGGTTGACGGCAGGCAAGCCCATGAGGCTGGCGGCCTTCATGCCGATGGCGTTGGTGAGCATCGACCCTGTGATATTGTTGGCGAGCAATACCCAACTTTTGCCCTTGGTGAGGCCCAGCGGCTTCACTTTGTGGTCAAATTTCAGGCGATAAGGGTTTTTGGCATTCGGGTCAGAGGACCATGAACTGTTACCGCGCCCCCTGACCTTTACCGAGTCGGTCATTGAGGGGAATACCCCAGCACCATTAATGATAATTTCGGCATCAAGGTAATATTCCTTGCTTGAAATGTTCTCTCCGCCCACGGTGTTGATGTCGATGCGGGGCACCATGGTGCTGTGATCAGTCGGGAAAATGACGTGAACGTTGTAAACGTTGCCAAAGGGCTTCATCGACCATTTACCTTCACCGTTGGGCGAGAGAATGAGGTCTCCACTGTAGCCGACGGTGTACTCCCTGGGATGGTCAAAACGCAGGCGGCTCACGTGGCTTGTCTGCACGTCGCCGTCAACCAGCGCGATTGCGCTGGGGCTGGACAACTCAAACGAAGCTGTGAGCCGCTTCCCGATGCCGACAACATTGACCTCAATCGTGTGGTGATTGATGGTACCAATGGCGTCGGTCACCATCTGATAATTGTATTTGTTGTTGAATTTATAGGACGTTATCGTGGGCAACTCCTTGGGAAGTTGATTGCCAAGGGACTGGATTGATGCAAGTGAATAGGAGTACACCGCACCGTCAAGTGCAGTAAAAGTAACCTGTTGGTTGCTGGTCGTCATCCCTGATAGACAATCGTCAGGAAAAACGTAGAGTTGTCCACTCTTGAACAGAACGTAATGGTCCGCTGCTTGGCAAATAAGGGCTGCTGCTATAAATGCAAGCACGGTTAATGTGCGTGAAACGCCTTTACAGGTGGGATGCGCTTTGTGAAACATGAATTTTAGTTTGTTTGAACGATTACATATTTCGATTTTCGGGCGCAAAGATAGTAATTTTTTTTCACATAAGCACTTATGGCCGTGATAGAAGCAGTAGAGCACGTGCGCGATGAAGGCGCCAGGCCGTCCCATAGATGCTGCCCTCGTCGCCATACAGGGTCATCAACGTGTAGTTGGCCAGTGCGGCAATAATGGCACTTTTCAGCTCGCTGGCAATCGTCAGCAGCGGTCGTCGTTCCACGGCCAGGGTGAGCATAATGTTCTGACTCTCCAGATTGAAGTTGATGTTCTTGCTCTCAATGTATCCGCTGATGCGTGCCAGCAGGTCATCGAGACCCTCGCGCACGCGGCGGTCAACGATGGGTTCATTGCTGCTGTTCACTCCCCAAGCGGTAGCGTTGTCGGCGGGATGCCAAGTCCCTTCGGTGTAAATGGCTTGCTGGATCTCATCCAGATTGATGACGATTTCAATTCGGTATTTCATGGTTTTAAGTTTTAAGTTTTGAGTTCTTGGTTTTAAGTCGACGTCTTCAACCCTGCAGCTTAACGTAGCGCACGTGCACGTGCCGAGGTGCAGATTTTGGTAATGGCAGTGGCAGGAGAGATAAAGAATCGCGATGCTCGGCAGTGCTCCAGCACGTGGTCGATGGCTTTCTCGACGCTCAGGCCTTGCTTGGTCAAGAGGCCGACTCGCTGGGTGATCTCATACCACATCTGGCGGCGCAACCGATTTTTGGGAAGCTTCATGGCCGCGGTGGTGCGGCAGGTGAGGGCGCCCGCCCCTTTTTTGTCTTTAGCTGCTAGCAGGTGGCACACGCAGCGATAGGCCCGCTCATGGTTCACGTGGTAATGAGGATGACCGTTGGCGATGGTGAAGTCCACGGCGGCACGTCGTGCCTGGCCTGCTTCCATGCCCTGTCTGAGCAGGGCATCCAGGGTGGGGTGATATAATGCCAGAAATTCCTTGTCCCGCTGCTGGCATAACTCGCGGTGTTCAATCACAGTTTTCATGTCAATCATGGTATAAATGGTAAAACAATAATTCTGATGTTGCAAAATTACAATATTATTGGTGTTATGTCAAGTATTTTAACGAAGTTTCACATTTTGTGCTATTTTTCCTTGGCTGCATTGTGGAGAAGTTGTTGTATCTTTGTGCCGCAAGTTAACAATTAATCTGATTGATGATGAAACAGGCTTTTGCTGCTGTAATGGCATTGATGATGGCGTTGGGTGCCCTTGCTCAGCGCAATGTGGTATATATCGAGGATTTTGAAATCTGCCCTGACTCGACTGTGACGTTGCCCGTTATGATGGCTAACTCCGATCCCACGCGCGGCATTCAGTTCAACATGTCATTGCCTTTGGGGCTAAACTTGATTGAAAAGGAGTTGACCGAATATTCGTTGGAGAAGTATTTTATGGTTATGTTCTCTAACCTGAAGAACGGTGTGTGGACTTTGGGCATGTATCCTCAGGGGTCCATCTGCTTCCCGCCCGACACGGCTGCCATCATGACTGTTACGTTCAAGGCCGATCCAAACTTCACTGGTGGTGAGATTATCCTGTGGAGGCAGTTAGGGTCAACCATGAATAACAGAAGCATTGTGTTTGATGACGATACGACTACGGTGACTGTTCCCGCTGCTTCCATCATGACGGTGCCTGAAGATGGCCAGCCCTTTAAAGAGCAATACTTCAACTTGTCGGGTCAACCCATTGTCTCGCCCGACAGTGTGTCTGTCAGCATCCAGGTCACTACAGGTCCTGATGGCCGCCGTTCCAGCCGCAAAGTGGCAGTAAGGCGTTAAGGAGACTATTGGCGTCGCTTGAGGTGGTGTGTTAAACCTCTGGCATAAATTGTGGTCTAAAAGGAAATTTTTAATCAACAGTTACACGATGAAAAGATTATTGACTATTGTATCGCTCATGGTGGCACTAGTATTGCCGCAGCAGTTGATGGCAAGGGAATTTCCTAACGAGACCCTCAACTATGAGATTGTGTATCACTGGGGTATGATTTGGAAACATGCTGGTGATGCTACTTTGAGCTTGCGCAAGTCGGGTAATGGCTACAAAGCGCAACTAACCGGCAAGACGCGTTCTTGGGCCGACAAAGTCTATCCCGTGCGTGATACCCTCAAGTGTACCATGGATGCAAACTTGCGTCCTCAGCTCTATGAGAAACTCACCCACGAGAAGGATTACTATGCCCGTGATGTGGTCAAGTTCTCATATAACTATAGCCACACCAATGCCCATTGCACGCGTTACCGCAAGGGTGGCACAACCACAATTGACCTGAGCGCCAAGTCTCAAGCCTATGATATGTTGAGTGTGTTTTACATGTTGCGCAACCTGGATTATGACGAGTTGAGCCGTAACAAGAATTACACGACAATCATTTTCTCGGGCAAGGAGAAAGAGTACCTCACGATCAATTACAAAGGTGTGGAAACCATCAAGATGCGTGACGGCAGCAAGCGCAGGGCCCACCGCATTACCTTCAAGTTCACGCAGAAGGGTGGCAAGCAATCCAGCGATGATCTCACCGCATGGATGTCAACCGAGGCCGACCGTATTCCACTGCTTCTCGTGGGAAAACTGCCCGTTGGCGAGGTCAAGTGCTATTACAAGAATTAGACGTCAGGCTTTGCCTGTCAGCCGCAAGGGCAATGAGGCAGAAACTAATAACTGTTCCAAATTTCACCAATTGTGGAAAATTTGGAGCAGTTTTTTCTCGTTAATGAAATATGTTGTATTTTTGCATCCAGAAAACAGACCAATTATTGAAGTAGTAATGCGTAGTATCATTTTAACTCTTATATGCACATTATTTGCCGTGACGGGACTGGCTCAAGTGGTGACACTTGATTCTTGTCGTTACATGGCATTGAACAACAACAAGGAAATCAAGCAGGCATCGCTTGCCATCGAGAAAGCAGGCTACCAGCGCAAGGAGGCTGCCGCGGCCTATTTGCCGCAATTTGACTTCAGCGCCGGCTATATCTACAATTCGCGCAAGATGTCTCTGATCAAGGAGGACCAGATGCTCCCCACCAAATCGTTCAACTTGCAGACGGGTGCCTACGACTACAACTTGGTCATTGACCCCCGAACGGGAGCACCTTTGCAGGTGAATGGTCAGTATGTACCCTCGACAGTTGCCTTGTTGCCCAAGAGTGGTCTCACCTTTAACATCCACAACCTGATGGGCGGAGCCTTGACGGTGACCCAACCCATCTACATGGGCGGCAAAATCACGGCCATGAACCAGATTACCGAATTGGCTCAGCAACTCGCCAATGAGATGCGTGAGAGTAAGGTTGAGGATGTCATTTATAATGTGGATGCCGCATATTGGCAGGTGGTCTCATTGTGTGCTAAACAGAAGCTGGCCCGCAGTTACGTTGAATTGGTCCAGAAACTTGACGATGATGTCAAGGCCATGGTCGGTGAGGGTGTCGCTACGCGTGCCAACCAGCTTGCCGTGGATGTGAAACTAAACGAGGCCAACGTGGACATGACCAAGGTCGATAACGGTGTGACACTGTCGCGCATGCTCCTGGCTCAGCTCTGCGGTCTGCCTGTTAACACTCAAATGACCCTTGCTGACGAAGGTCGGGACGAGTTGAATATCGCTTTGGCTCCCACCAATTACAATCTGGATGAGGTCTATAGCAAGCGCCACGACGTGCGCTCGCTGGAATTGGCTACCAAAATCTATGACAAACAAGTGAAGGTAGCCCGCAGCGAGATGATGCCTAAACTTGCCGCTGTAGCCGCCTTGCACGCAACCAACCCCAATAGCTATAACGGCTTCGAAAACCGCTTTGGCGCTGCTTTCAGCGTGGGCGCGATGCTCAAGGTTCCCCTGTGGCACTGGGGCGGATTGAGCAACAAGGTCAAGGTTGCTCAAGTAGAAGCTAACGTCAAACGCCTCGAACTGGACGAAGCCAAAGAAAAAATCGCTTTGCAGATCAGTCAGGCAGCGTTCCGTCATCAGGAAGCGTACAAGACATTCGACGCTACAAAGGCCAATCTTGCTCAAGCCGATGAGAACCTGCGCATTGCCGGTATCGCTTTCAGGGAAGGCATGGGCACCATTGATGAGGTGCTTGCTGCACAGACCGCATGGCTCAAGGCCAACAGTGAGAAAATCGATGCTGAAATTGACTTGCAGATGACCCGCGAGTTTCTTGATAAGGTCATGGGCAATATGAGTTATTAGCAATAATCTCTGGATTCTATAGATCATCCAGGTATAATGTCAGGAAAAAACTTAAAACGAAAATATTATGGAAAAAGACGAACAAAGAACCGTGGTGCGCAAGAAGGATAAAGCGTTGCTTGCAGCGCTTGCAGTGTTTGCGTTGGTGATGGTATGTATCGCCATCGTGGGCATCCTGCTCATTCATCCTGCCGACACCATTACTCAAGGTCAAGCCGACTGTGACGCCGTACGTGTGAGTGGCAAGCTTCCCGGACGAATCGTACACTTCTATGTCCATGAGGGCGATACCGTACACAAGGGCGACAAACTGGTGAGCATCTATTCCAGTACGGTCGATGCCAAGTATTACCAGGCCAAGCAGATGCAGCAGGCCGCTGCTTCACAGGACCAGAAGGCTGCACGCGGCACCCGTGAGGAGTTGAAGCAGGGCGCTTACAACATGTGGCAGCAGGCGATTGCTGCACAGACCATTGCCGAGAAGACCTACCAGCGTGTTGAGAACCTTTTCAAGCAGGGTGTCGCCACCCAGCAGAAAAGGGATGAGGCTAAAGCCGCTTACGACGCTGCGACTGCACAGGTCAAGGCCGCCAAAGCCCAGTATGACATGGCTGTGAAGGGTGCCCAACAGGAGGATAAGAACGCTGCCAAGAGTATGGCCAATGCAGCACGTGGTACCGTTATGGAAGTGGAGAGCATTCTTGAAGATCAGGTGCTTGTGGCTCCCTGTGACGGCGAGGTGAGCGAAATTTATCCCCAGGAGGGTGAACTCGTGGCCATGGGAACACCTGTCATGTCGATTGCCAAGTTGGATGACATGTGGGTGAGCTTCAGCGTCCGTGAGGAGATGTTGAATGACCTGCCCATGGGCAAGGAAGTCAATGTGCGCATTCCTGCACTGAACAATCAGCCTGTCAAGATGTCGGTTTATTATATCCATGACATGGGCAGTTATGCCACCTGGCAGGCCGCTAAGGCTCAGGGTCAATACGATAGCAAGACCTTTGAGGTGAGGATGCGTCCCACCAGCAAGGTGCCCAATCTGCGTCCCGGCATGTCGGTGCTTCTCGAGAAATAAGGACTCTCTGAAAACTGAAACAGATGTTTTTGAAATACATAGGACGTTCATTTAAGCGCGGGTGCATACAGCTCGTGCGCAGGCCCATGTATTTCCTGCTCATCATTATCATGCCCATCCTGTGCAGCTGGTTCTTGATGGACCTGATCAAGAGCGGCAGTGTACAGCGTGTGCCCGTGGGCATTGTCGATCTGGATAACAGCATTATGTCACGACAGGTGCTGCGCACGCTCAACGGATTACAACAGGTGAACATCAGCCACCGCTATAGTGATTTTGCCGAGGCGCGCGATGCAGTGCAGCGTGGCGAGGTGATGGGCTTCTTCCTCCTTCCCGAATATCTGGAAGAGGAGGCCCTGGGTGGCCGTCAGCCCGTGGTGAGCTACTATGTGAACTATGCCTACTATGCTCCGGCATCCATGCAGTACAAGGGTTTCAAGACCATGTCATTACTGGCCAACGGAGCCATTGTGCAGACGGCCTTACGCACCGTGGGCCTGCCTAACGAGACGATTGCCGTTACATTGCAACCTTATCAGACCCACGTCCACATGCCAGGTAACCCGTTTGTTAACTATGATTTCTACCTGAACTCGACTTTTGTGCCCTGTTTCCTGTCACTGTTTATCCTGCTGGTAACGGCATTCTCGCTGGGTATGGAATTGAAGTCAGGATTGAGCCGGCAGTGGTTAAAAACTTCGGGCGATAGCATGTTCCTGGCACTGGTGGGTAAGTTGGTGCCCCAGACGGTACTTTTCACCGCAGTGGGTTGGTTCATCCAGTGGATGATGTACCGCTGCTATGACTTCCCGTTGAATTGTAACCCGTGGAATATGCTCAGTGCGATGTTCCTGCTTGTGGTGGCCAATCAGAGTTTTGCCGTGCTGATGTTCTGCTTTGTGCCTAACTTCCGTTATGGTACGATGTTGTGCACCCTGCTGGGTATGGTGTCTTTCTCGTTTGCTGGTTTCTCATTGCCTCAGGAGGCCATGTACCCGTGGGTAGAGGCCTTGGGCTTTGTGATGCCCATCAAGTATTATTTCCTCATTATGGTCGATCAGGCCCTGAATGGCGTCGACCTGTACTATTCACGATTCTATTATGCGGCACTCCTTGGATTTACGATTCTGCCCATGTTGCTGTCCTGGCACTTGAAGAAGGATTGTATGAATCCCGTTTATGTGCCTTGATGATATGACCGATAAACTGAAACATAGCAGATTTTTCATCTGGTGCATCCAGGTGTTGCGGGTGTGCGGGCGAGAGTTGTTGCTTGTGTTCCGCGACCAGGGTGTGGTCATCTTTTTCCTGCTGCTCAATGCGGTCTATCCTGTGCTGTATGCCCTGATTTATAACCCCGAGGTCGTGCGCAACGAGGCTGTGGTGGTCGTTGACGACAACCGCACTGCTTTGAGCCGTGATCTGGTCCGTCGATTGGATGCCACTCAGGAGGTTGCTATCGTGGGTTATGCCGCCAACATGCAGGAAGCCCAGGATGCGATGCACCAAAAGGCTTGTTATGGTATCCTGTATGTGCCGCGCGACTTTGGCCAAAGCATAGGACGCCACGAGCAGGGACACTTGATGCTCTACTGTGACATGAGCGTGATGATGCGCTATAAGGCCATGTTTACTGCGCTGACTAATGTCACCCAAGCCATGGGCAACGAGCGCTTAGCAGCCACTGTCGAGCCTGTGCTCAATATGAGTGGCAGCATTATCGAGAGCCGTCAGGTGCCTGTGGGTAATCCTGCAATGGGTATTGCCAGCGCTGTGTTGCTGTTTATTCTGCCGCTGGTGCTTCAACAGAGTATGATCTTGGGCATTGCTATGCTGCATGGCGGCAGCATCGAGCGTCGTCGCCGCAACGGTGGGCGTGACCCGATGGCGATTGAAGCAGGCGTGAGCGCTACCATCATCGGCAAGATGATGTGCCATCAGATCGTCTATGTCATTCCGGTCATCTATGTGCTGCACTATGTACCCTTGATGTTCGGTTTTCCACAGTATGGCAACTTCTTGCATATAATCTGCCTGGCCGTGCCGTTCATCATTACAGTCTCGCTCATGGGCCAGACCTTGCAGGCCTTTGTCAATGAGCGCGAGAGCGTGTTCCTGCTGTTCGTCTTTTCGTCGGTGGTATTCGTCTTCCTCGTGGGTGTATCGTGGCCGCGCTACCTGATGTCGCCGCTGTGGTATGTCGTGGGCGACTGTGTGCCCGCCACATGGATGAGCAACGGCTATGTCCTCATGCAGGCCAACGGCGCTACTCTCTATCAGGTGTCCCATCACTACTGGATGATGTGGTTGCAGATGCCCGTCATGTTCATTTTGGCCTATCTGGTCGAGCGTTTTGTCAGCCGTCGTCGCTACCGTTCCTGGATTGCTGCCAGTGAAGACAATCCGCGTATCCTCACCCGCATCGACCTCGCCAAGAATGGCGTGGGGTGAATTTGGGTGGTTAGCAATAAAATAGGTTGATAATCAATGCAATAACATATCTTGATGGCACGCGAGTGCTGGTGTGGCGCCTTGAGGAAGAGGCCTCGCAGTTA
Source organism: uncultured Prevotellaceae bacterium (assembly GCA_947302275.1). Classification (GTDB taxonomy): domain Bacteria; phylum Bacteroidota; class Bacteroidia; order Bacteroidales; family Muribaculaceae; genus Sodaliphilus. The sequence continues at coordinate 50,939 of CAMYUW010000005.1, read as the reverse complement.
TTGGCTTTGTGCTGTGAACAAGATGTGAAATGTGAAGACTTGGCAGAATTGCCAGTCAAGCGCCAGCGCGAGAAAGCGGCCGAGCGCTTGCTGTTGCGCCATGTCTATGGACGTTGTGTGTCATTGCGTCATGACGCACAAGGGGCACCATCGCTTGAAGGCGAGACGGCGAATATCAGCATTACACATACGCCTCGATTGGTGGCTTTGGCTGTCAATGACAGCCGGGTCATTGGCCTCGATGCGGAACAGATGGACCGTCGCCAGGTATTGCGCGTGCGTGACAAGTTCCTGAATGCTGACGAGCAACAATTTATAGCCCCAAATGACCTCGCCGCCCACATCATCGCATGGACAGCCAAGGAAGCCATCATCAAGGCTGAGCGCAACAGCGCTATAGACTGGACTGATGGCATTACTCTGGAACCATTTGTCATTCATGCCGATGAAACCATCCTGATGGCACGGTGTGGCGACAACCGATATCGCTTGGAGTGCCGACAGATTGATGGGCATTACCTGACGATTGCTACCCCCTGTGTGCCGTGAAAGTCTCCCTTTGGGCAATAAAACTAGGGAAAAAGCGTTAATATAGTAAAACATAAAATCGATGAGAAAGATGATGAGATATTTCGTCCGTATGGCTATACCCGTTCTGGTTATAGTCTGCTGCGCTTTTAATCTTCATGCATTGGAGCTGGACTACTATGCGCCATCCAGTAAGCTGGCATCGGGCAAGTGGGTCAAAATTGCGGTGGAGGAGAGTGGTATCTACCAGATTACCGCCGATGATGCCCGCAGCTGGGGCTTGGGCTCAGACTTGTCCAAGATCCATGTGTTCGGTTACGGTGGCGCACCCTTGAGCGAAACAATGCTGGGTGACAATTATGTCGATGACCTGCCGCAGTTGCCTGTAGTCCGCACCAGCGACCGCATCCTCTTCTACGCCCAGGGACCTATCACATGGAAACGCTTCGGAGCCATGCAACAGCTGCAGGTGCAGCACCCCTATGCCGACAAGGGCGTCTATTTGGTCACCAATGATGACCGCTTTGATGATATTGAAGTAGCCAAGGCCACTAATGAACCTGCTGGTGAGGTCATCACCACCTTCACCGAGCGCCTTTACCATGAGCAGGAAATCATTAATGTGGGCGAGACTGGCCGTATTTTTCTGGGTGAAAATTTCTCATCTAACCGAAATCAGACTTTTAAATTCTCGCTCGATGGCAGGGTGGACCAAACCGATGTGCAGATCATGACGGCCTTTGCCGCAAAGACCGTTGGATCGTCCAGCACGTTTGCCTTGAGTTATAATGGAACTCCGTTGCCCACTACCAATAGTGATATCATTGAGGGAGAGAAGACTAACTCCTCCCACCTGCATTATAACCGCAAGGAAGCCATCAGGTCATTTCCGCTCGATGGCACCAACGACTTGAACTTGACGGTTACTTATAGCAATGGTGGCGGAACTTTATATCTGGCACGCCTTGATTACATCACTGTCAATTATCAGCGCAAACTGGAACTCGTCAATGGTGTTCTCGCCTTTGGTATCCATGAGGCTAGTTCGGGCAGCAGTTATCGCTTGAGTGGTTGTGGCAGTAGTACCCGTGTGTGGGACGTGACCCGACCTGGTGCACCGATGCAGCTCAACGCTACTGCTGGAGAGGGAACCCTCACGTTCTCACCTGCGGTTTCGGGACGCAGGGAATTCATTGCTTTCAATGAATCAGGCAATTATCCCCATCCCGAATTCATGAAGTCGGTGGACAACCAGGATATCCATGCCGAGCTTACCCCTGACATGATTATTTTGGCCCCCAGTGCTTACCTTGAACAGGCTAGACGAGTGGCCGCATTGCATGAAAGATATGATAACTTCCGCGTCCTCGTGCTTGACCACGAGAAGGTCTTCAACGAGTTCTCTAGCGGTACTCAGGATGCGATGGCCTATCGCCGATTGTGCAAGTTATTCTATGACCGCGGAGCCAGCGAAGACGGTCACCGATTAGGTTACTTGCTCCTCTTTGGCAACGGCAGCTATGACAACCGTTTGATTGGCACCGACGCATCAGCGCTCAGTTATCCCCACTTGCTCACATGGCAAAGCCAAATCAGCAATACCGAGGATGACTCGTTCACGACAGATGACTACTTCGGCATCCTTGCCGATGAGAGCACCACTGCCGATGATGCCCCGATGGACATCGCAGTAGGCCGTATGATCGTCAAGGATGTGGCCGAGGCGCGCGCTGCTGTCAATAAGCTGATCAAGTATGTGACCAAGCCCAGTTATGGCTCATGGAAGAATCAGGCACTCTTTGTCGCCGACGATGAAAATGATGGCGCCCACATGAGGCAATCCAAATCCATGATTGCCAACATGAAGGCAAACGGCGGCAACGAGATGGTTTACAACTATGTGTTTATTGATGCCTTTGATGCTGTGAGCGAGGGTGGGGCACGTACCTATCCCGACGCCCGCAACAAGATGTTCAATACCCTGAATGAAGGTGCCGTCTGGTGGAACTATATCGGCCATGCGAGCACCCAGAACTGGACTGGCGAAGGCTTGCTCATGCGCTCTGATGTTGAGAATAACCTCTTCTATAAGCACCTGCCGGTGCTCTATGCCGCTACATGTGAGTACTGCCGATTTGACAATACTGTTCTCTCTGGTGGAGAACGCATTTTCTTGAATGCCAACGGTGGTGCTATCGCTGTGCTTTGTCCTGCCCGTCTGGCTTATATCAATGAAAATGGCACATTGAGTTCCGCGCTAGCGCGCTACGTCTTCGCCCGTGATGCGAATGGTCGTCAGCGTCGCGTCGGAGATATACTGATGTTGGGAAAAAACAGCGTCAATTCCCTTTCGAACAACAAGCGGCGTTTCTTCTGCGTTGGAGACCCTGCAATGAGGTTGTCCTATGCTGGCTACACGGCTCAGGTAGAAACAATTAACGGCAAACCCATTGACAAGGATAACCTGCCTGTATTCAAGGCCCGTCAGCATGTCGAGTTCAGCGGTAGTATTCTGGACACTAAGGGTGATTTGGCGACTGATTTCAATGGCGCTATTGTCTCGACCCTTTTCGGCCCTGAACAGACGGTTATCACCCACGGATATGGAGGCTCTGGCACCCCATTGGATACTGTCCATTATGATGAACGGACCAACCGCTTGGCAATCAATGTGGACACCGTTATTGGAGGACGTTTTACGGTGCGTGTCATTATTCCCAGCGAGGTGAACAACGAGTATGATAATTACCTGACGTCACTGATCAACTTGTACGCTTATGATAGGCAGGATACGCTTGAGGCAAGAGGGGCTAATAGCGACTTCTATATCTACGGCTATGAGGACGAAGAGGTGGCCGACACTATCCCGCCACGGATTATCACCCTAGGCCTTAACAATGAGTCCTTTGTGGATGGCAGCGAGATCAACGAGTCTCCCCTTGTCCTGGCCACAGTGAGCGACGAGAGTGGCGTGAATTTGTCCTCGGCGGGCATTGGTCACAGTATGACGCTCACCTTGGATGGAGTGACCAGTTATAATGACGTGGCTACTTATTATACGCCCTTGTTCTCTGACGAGGGAACGCTGGGCAGTATCAGCTATCAGTTGGCCGATCTCACACCTGGCCTCCACTCCCTGCGACTACGTGTCTGGGACGTTTATAACAACGTGAGCGAGAAGACAATACAGTTTGTTGTTGTCAATGGTCTCAAACCCGAAATTGCTGAGGTCTATTGCACGGGCAATCCTGCTAGAGACGAGACTTCGTTCTATGTCAAGCACGACCGTCCCGATGCCGTGGTGAACGTGACCATTGAAGTCTACGACATGATGGGCCGCATGGTATGGAAAACTGTACAGGCGGGCCGCAGTGACATGTACACTTCGATACCGGTTACATGGGATCTGATCGACCTGGGCGGACGCCGTGTGCCTCGTGGCATCTATGTGTACCGTGCCACGATCTCGACCGATGGTGTCAAAGAAGCGACCAAGTCCAAGAAGCTTGCCGTTACTGGCGAGTGACACGCGTCGGCATTCATCCGAAATCGAACCAAAAAGATGCCCGTTCCCGCATGAGGGATCGGGCATCTTTTCCCTATGGGAAAAAGTGTGATAAAATGCTCAAATTGACGAGCAATGAGCGTTGAGGCCTCTTTTAAGCCATAACAATTGTTAAAAACTCGCCGATTTTCAATAAAATACGCCTCAAAAACACGTGAGATAAGAAAAATAGAGGTAACTTTGTAGGTTAATTGCATCAATATACGGTGAATATGGCCAAGATAATCGAGAATAAGACGATTCTCCCTGAACCGACAATCAGGAGACTGCCTTGGTATCTGTCATACGTGCGTATGCTGAATAATCTGCATGTCGAGTATGTTTCATCGACTCAGATTTCCAAGGAACTGAATGTGCAGTCATCCCAGATTGCCAAGGATTTGTCATTCCTCAACATCCGGGGCAAGACCCGCATCGGCTACGAGGTGTCGAGCCTTGTCTCCGAACTGGAGGATTTCCTTGGTTTCAACCGGCATCATGATGCCGTTGTCATCGGTACCGGTAGTTTGGGTACTGCGCTCATGCAGGATCATGGCTTGGAGAATTATGGCCTGCACATCGTTGCCGGATTTGACGTCAGGGAGGAAGTAATAGGCACCCGCATCGGTGGGCTTCCTGTCTATGACATCAATCAGCTCGCCGACTGGCAAAAGGAGCACAATGTTTCCATCGCTATCTTGACAGTCCCTGTTGAGAGGGCTCAGGAAACGGCCTCACTGGCCATCTCCAGCGGAATGACGGCGTTATGGAATTTTACACCCTACCGCATCAAAGCTCCCGGCGACGTGATTATTGCCAACACTTCAATCTATGCTCACTTGGCGATCATCTATAACAGAATGCACGGACACGAACAATAAGAGACAACAAAGATAATAAACCGAGACGCAACAATCATCGCATGAAAGTAATAGGCTTCACTGGAAACTATGACTCAGGGGACAACCAGAATCCCATGGCTTATCTCATGGCCGATTCGTCCCTCTTGTTCACAGATAGGCCTTTCTTTTTGCCTGACTTTGCAGACGCTTTTATCGCTACACCCACCATTATCGTCCGCATGGGGCGTTTGGGCAAGTGTGTGGCTCCCAAGTTTGCTCACCGCTACTGGGATGCGTTTACTGCTGGATTCACCCTGCGCGCGAAGGCGGGTAATGATAGCCGCCTTGCGGTATTGGACCATGCCTTCGACGGCGCGGCCATCGTCGGTGACTGGATTTCGGTGACGGATGTCGACAGTCCCCTTGATGCAGTGGTCGAGGCCATGGTAGGTGATCAGGTTGTCTCATCGTGCTGTCTTGCACAGATGCACCTGCCTCTTGATGAAATGATCGCGGCTGTCAGTACCCGATGCAGCATCAAGATGGGTGATCTGTTGCTGACTGGTGATGCCGGACCGGACCACAAATTGGTCCCTGGCGACAAACTCTTGGCAAGCATCGGCGGCCAACGGGTGCTCGACGTGAAAGTTAGATTATAACAATATATAGCGAACAATAACAAAGTCAAAATATTATGCACAAACTGACAAAATTTCAACTTGTATGCACTCTGCTGATAGGGCTGTTCTGTTCTATTCATGCCAGTGCTTTTAGTGTTTCAAATTATGCGACCCAGTCAAAGCTTGCCTCTGGAAAATGGGTGAAAATCTCCATCCCCGAGAGCGGCATGTATGAAATCACCTACGATGAGTTGCGTGAAATGGGTTTCAATAATCCTTCACAGGTGAGAGTGTATGGTCATGGTGGATACAAAATCAGTGAGATTCTCAATGGCCGTAACATCGATGACTTGAAGCCTGTACGCATTTTGCGCACCAACGACAAGGTCTGCTTCTATGGCAATGGTCCCATTAAGTTCTCGATGACGGGTAATAACTCCATACCGCGTTTCACCCGTGAGTTTAACCCCTATTCTCAGGTGGGCTGTTATTTCCTTACCGAGGAAGGCGCATCCGACATTCCCATGCCTAGGATGACCAAAACCTCCTATGAGAATTATATCGATACCCCGACCAGCCTCAGCTTTTTCTATCATGAGAAGGAGATGGCAACCCTTAGTGGCTCGGGCAAGGAGATGCTGGGTGAAGATTTCTCAGGCACTCCGTTGCTCATCGACTATTATCTGCCTGGACTGGCCGATAGCACGGTTGTGGTCAATTCGGTAATTGCTGCCAACGCATCGGTCATCACTTATGCCAATGCGGTTATCCACAGTGGAGAGGCAACCGATACGACTTCCTACACTGTCAGCTCCTCGCGCATCTATGTGCCTTCGGGTTCTACTGTGTACTACAATTATGCTTCTCCTTACGCCTTTTTGAAGCTCTCCGATCCTGCTGAACATGGCCAGTTTGAGCCTATGTTGGTTTTCAGTGGCGACGATTTTAAATTGACTCTAGCGCGTTTGGACTATTTCATCTTGACCTATAAGCGCAACAATGTTATCCGCGAGGATGAAGACAACCAGTTGTTGATGGGTTATTCTGGGGTTAAAGGCAATGAGCGCTTTCTGCTGCCCAATGCCTCGCCAAGCACCGCTGTATGGTACATCAATGACACGAACAATCCCCTGGATGTGAGCCTCGATGCCTATGATGACGAGAGCGGCCAGGGTAAGTGTTTCTTCCATTCAACTGCCAGCTATGCATATTTCGTGGCATTTGACCCTGCCAAGACGTTGAAGAAGATTTCTTCATTTGAGCCTGTCGCCAATCAGAATCTGCACGGCATGCCGACCCCCGACCTGCTCATCATCACCGCCAAGGCTTTCCGCGATCAAGCCGAGCGTGTTGCCGACCTTCATCGTGCCATTGATGGCATTGACGTGGTGGTTGCTGATCAGGACCAGGTGTTTAATGAATTTTCCAGCGGTACTCGCGACGCGATGGCTTACCGCCTGGCGTGCAAGATGTTCTTTGACCGTGACCAGTCCAAGTTCAAAAACCTGCTGCTGATGGGTACCGGTTCGATGGACAACCGTGAATTGCTGGGTGAGCACGGAAACAGCCTGCTTACTTACCAGACGGACAATAGCAACTATGAGGACTTCTCCTACACCAGCGATGACTTTTTTGCAATGCTTACCGACAATTCAGGTGCCAGCCTCTCGGCCGAGAAGTTGAGCATCGGTGTGGGACGTATGACCTGTAATGACCCTGACGAGGCTCGAACCGATGTGGATAAGCTGGTTGAGTATTATGCTAACCCCGATTATGGCGTTTGGCGCAACAATACGATGGCTTTCAGCGATTCACCTGATTTGGGTAAGTACATGTTCCAGGCCGAGGGCTACAAGAATCAGATTGACAATGAGTTGCAGACTGGTATGCACGTGACTACTGTGCACAACTCGCAGTATCCCCGCTCCAACACTCAGCCTAACAGGCCGTTTGAGCGCAAGACGGCCAATGTCGCTAAGCAATTGCTGTCCGAGTGCTTCAAGAGCGGTATGTATTTTGCCACCTACGTAGGTCATGCCGGTTCTGTCGGCTTTACCAAGTACAACTCGATGTGGGTGACCAGTGATGTGGCCAACACTTCCTATCGTCACTTCCCCATCATGTCCACCGCCTGCTGTAATGTGGCCCATTTCGATGGTGACTCCCGCGGCATTGCCGAACTCATGTTCCACAAGCGTGACGGTGGCGCCATCGCTTTGCTGGCCTCGACCCGCATGGTGTATGGTGACAACAATGACAAATTGAATAAGTTTTTTATCAACGGCCTGTTCAGTAATGCCCAGTATGGTGTGATGCCCACCCTGGGCGAAGCCTACAAGTACAGTAAGAACTCCTTCACTACGGCCGAGACCAACAAGATGAAGTTCTTCCTGCTTGGCGACCCCGCCATCAAGGTGAACTATCCCATCTCGCTGTTCAATATCACCAAGGTCAATAGTACCGATATGACCGATACCATCAATGCCGAAATCAGCCCGCTGATGAAGTTTGCCATCGAGGCACAGGTTGTTGACGAAGACGGAAATCTGGACAGCAGTTTCAACGGCGATGCCACAGCCACCCTCTATGACAAGGAGGAACTGTTCACGACGCTTGCTTTCACGTTCAATGGACAGAGGACCGAACGCGATATTTACTTCAACCGCCCCAAGCTGGCCGAAATCAATGGCCGCGTGGTAAATGGCGTCTTCCAGGGCGAGATGATTGCTCCTGATCTTCCTGCCGCAAACAACGATACTGTCCTGTTGCGTGTCTATGCCCACAAGGACAATACCGATCGCATGGTCAATGGCTTCACCAAGCAGATCACCATGCTTCCCTATGATGAGAGCCTGGCCATCAGCGATGAAGAAGCGCCCATCATCAACTCCATGTACATCAATGACGAGGAGACCTTTACCAATGGCGCCATTGTGGCTCCCAATGCGATGCTCTACATCAACGTGAGCGACAATGAGGGCATCAGCCTCCAATCCAATTCTGTGGACAAGCGCATGAGGCTGGTTCTGGATTCAGGCAAGCCTTCTTATGCCGACGTTTCCTGCTTTGCTGTGGTTGACGATGGCGGCCACATGGTCAACATCGAGTATCCGTTGAGCAACCTGTCAGAGGGTATGCACACGCTTACCTACACGGTCTATGACATCGTAGGGAACAGCGCTACTTATACCATCTCCTTCATGGTCGGTCAGAACAGTGCTTCCAACCTGGTTGCCGACAAGCTGCCCGCCTATCTTGACGGTGAGGTGAACTTTGATCTGGAGACGAGCCTGTCACAGTTGTCCGAGTACATCGTCCGCGTGACCGATGCCACTGGCAAGCTCGTGTGGATGACTACCACAAGCAGCTTCCCCGTGACATGGAACATGAGGGACATGCAGGGCAACAAGGTGCCCGCTGGCCTGTACCGCTATTTCGGTACCTACAACGATGGTGTGAACTATGGTGGCACACCAATCAACAAGCTCATCGTGCTTGATCCAGTTAAGACCACCAGCAAATAATTGATTTATTAGAAAGTTGCAGTATGAATAGATTGATGCAAATTCAAGTCGCATGTGTTGCATTGCTCGCCCTCTTGTGTGCCGGTAATGCGTCAGCATTTGACCTGTCTAGGTACGCTACCCAGTCAAAACTTGCTACTGGCAAGTGGGTGAAGATCTCCATCCCGGAGAACGGTGTGTATGAAATCACTTATGACGAGCTGCGTCAGATGGGCTTCAACAACCCGTCCCAGGTGAGGCTCTATGGTCATGGTGGGTATAGAATCAGTGAGATTCTCAATGGCGAGGCTATCGACGACCTGAGGCCCGTACCAGTGAAACGTGTTAACAACAAGTTGCTGTTCTATGGTAACGGTCCCATCAAGTTCTCGATGACTGGTTATAACTCCACGCCGCGATTCACCCGTGAGATGAATCCTTATTCGCTGGAGGGATGCTATTTCCTCACCGATCAGGCTTCAACGGAAACCCAGGTTGCCATGTTGCCCACATCCTCCGTCAACACGTTTGTCAACACCCCGACGAGCCTTAATTTCTTCTATCACGAGAACGATGTTGTATCGATCAGTGGTACGGGCAAGGATATGCTGGGCGAGGATATGACTGGTGCACCCTTGTTTGTCGATTACGACATGCCCGATTTGGCCGACAGTACGATTGTGGTTAACACGGTTGTATCTGCTGCTGCAACAACTCTTTCTTACGCAAATGCCGTTCTACATAGTGGAGAGGGGCATGACACGACTGTTTACACTCTCCCTTCGTCGGTCATCTATGTGCCTGGCAAGTATGTGTACTACAATACCGCATCACCATCTGCATTCCTGAAACTCACCCATCCTGCAGAGCATGGCCAGTTTGAGCCGATACTGAGTATCAGTGGTGACGATTACAGCGTCTCGGTAGCGCGTCTGGATTATTTCATCCTAACCTATAAACGCCGTAATATCATCAGGGAAGATATGAATAATCAGATGCTGATGGGCTACACCTCAACACGAGGCAATGAGCGTTTCCAGCTGCCTGGCGCTTCGTCGAGCACTATAGTTTGGTATATCAATGACACCAACAACCCGCAGGAAGTGGCTTTGACCTCCTATAACGACAATAGTGGCCAGGGTAAGGCTTTCTTTAATCATGCTGAGAACTATGCTTTTTTTGTAGCCTTTGATCCAGCTAAGACGTTGAAGAAGATTTCTTCATTTGAGCCTGTCGCCAATCAGAATCTGCACGGCACACAGACTCCCAACCTGCTCATCATCACTGCCAAGACTTTCCATGAGCAGGCCGAGCGTATTGCCGACCTTCATCGTGCTGTTGATGGCATTGACGTGGTGGTTGCTGATCAGGAACAGGTGTTTAATGAGTTTTCCAGCGGTACGCGAGACGCGATGGCTTATCGTCTGGCGTGCAAGATGTTCTTTGACCGTAACCCGTCCAAGTTCAAGAACCTGTTGCTGATGGGTACTGGTTCAGTGGACAACCGTGAATTGCTGGGCAAGCGCGAGAACAACCTGCTCACTTTCCAGAGCGACAACAGCTACTATGAGAATATGTCTTATACCTGTGATGACGTCTTTGCGATGCTCGCCGACAATTCGGGGGCTGCTTTAAATGCAGAGAAGTTGAGCATCGGTGTGGGACGTATGACCTGTAATGACTTGGATGAGGCTCGAACCGACGTGGACAAACTGGTTGAGTATTATGCTAATCCCGATTATGGTGTTTGGCGCAACAATACAATGGTTGTCAGTGACTCTCCTGATGAGGGTAAGTATATGTTCCAAGGCGAGGGCTACAAGAACCAGATTGACAACCAGTTGCAGACGGGCATGCACGTGACCACTGTACACAACTCGCAGTATCCCCGCTCCAATACGCAGCCCAACAAACCTTTTGAGCGCAAGACAGCCACGGTCGGCAAGCAGTTGATGGCCGAGAGCTTCAAGAGCGGTATGTATTTTGCGACCTACGTAGGCCATGCTGGTTCTGTCGGCTTTACCAAGTTCAACTCGATGTGGGTGACCAGTGATGTGGCCAACACTTCCTATCGTCACTTCCCCATCATGTCCACCGCCTGCTGTGATGTTGCCCATTTCGATGGAGATACCCGTGGAATTGCCGAGCTCATGTTCCACAAGCGTGACGGTGGCGCCATCGCTCTGCTCACTTCAACCCGCATGGTGTATGGTGACAACAATGATGAACTTAACAGGTACTTTATAACCGGCATGTTCAGCAATGCCGCTAATGGTGTGATGCCCACCCTGGGTGAAGCCTACAAGTACAGCAAAAATGCTTTCCCCTCTGCCGAGACCAACAAGATGAAGTTCTTCCTGCTTGGCGACCCCGCCATCAAGGTGAACTATCCTGTCTCGTTGTTCAATATTACAAAGGTCAATGGAGCCGATGTAGCCGGTAGTGGCAATGCTGAGATAAGCCCGCTGATGAAGTTTACCATCGAGGCGCGGGTCGTTGATAAAAATGGTCGTCTGGATAGCGGTTTCAACGGCGATGCCACGGTTACCCTCTATGACAAGCAGGAGTTGTTCACGACCATTACCTTACCAGTGAGTGGTGACAGCATCGATCGTAAGATTTACTTCAACCGCCCCAAGCTGGCCGAAATCAATGGTCGCGTGGTGAATGGTATCTTCCATGGTGAGATGATTGCTCCCAAGACGCCAAAAGCAAAAGACGAAAAGGTCCTGTTACGTGTCTATGCCCACAAGGACAATTCCGACTTCATGGTCAACGGTTTCACCAAGCAGATTATCATGCTCCCCTATGATGCCAGTCAGGCTATCAGTGACGACGAGGCTCCTGTTATTAATTCCATGTATATCAATGATAGTGAGACTTTCACCAATGGTGCCATTGTCGCTCCCAATTCGATGCTCTACATCAACGTGAGCGATAACGAGGGCATCAGCCTCCAGTCCAGTTCTGTGGAGAAGCGTATGAGTCTGCTTCTGGATTCGGGTAAGCCTTCTTATGCCGATGTGTCCTGCTTTGCAGTGGTTGACGATGGCGGCCATGTGGTCAACATCGAGTACCCGTTGAGCAACCTGTCTGAGGGTATGCACACGCTCACCTACACGGTATATGATATCGTAGGCAACAGTGCTACACACACCATCTCTTTCTTGGTGGGTCAGAGCAGTGCTTCCAATCTGGTGGCCGATAAGTTGCCCGCCTATCTTGACGGTGAGGTGAACTTTGATCTGGAAACGAGTCTGTCACAGTTGTCCGAGTACATCGTCCGCGTGACCGATGCCACTGGCAAGCTCGTGTGGATGACTACCACAAGCAGCTTCCCCGTGACATGGAACATGAGGGACATGCAGGGCAACAAGGTGCCCGCTGGCCTGTACCGCTATTTCGGTACCTACAACGATGGTGTGAACTATGGTGGCACGCCAATCAACAAGCTCATCGTACTGGATCCTGTCAAAACCACTAACAAATAATCTAAAAGTAGTATTCTAAGTAAAAATCGTGATATGTATAAACTGATGAAAATTCAAGTCGCATGTATTGCATTGCTGGCACTGCTTTGTGTTGGCAACGCGTCAGCATTTGAACTGTCTAAGTATGCGACTCAATCAAAACTCGCTACTGGTAAATGGGTGAAAATTTCTATCCCTGAGAGTGGTATATATGAAATCACCTACGATGAGATGCTTGCGATGGGCTTCAACAATCCGTCTCAGGTGAGGCTCTATGGCCATGGTGGGTTTAAAATCAGTGAGACTCTCAACGGCAAGGCTATCGACGACCTGCAACCAGTGCCTGTGAAACGCATCGGCAACAAAATGATCTTCTATGGTAACGGTCCCATTAAGTTCACGATGACGGGCTACAACTCAACCCCGCGTTTCACCCGCGAGTTCAACCCTTACTCGCAGGTGGGCTGTTATTTCCTCACCGAGGAGAACACCCCTGAGACCCAGGTGACCATGAAGGGTATGGTTACGTCGAGCAACTACACCAACGTGCCGTACTGCCTCAATTACGTTTATCATGAGAAGGAACTGGTATCCCTGTCCAACTCGGGCAAGGAGATGCTGGGCGAGGACTTCACCAGCGAGAAGCTGATGATTGACTTCGACATGCCCAATATTGTCGACAGTACTATCGCTGTCTTAACTTCGCTTGCAGGCAAGTTGAATGTGCATTCCTATGTTAACGCGGTTGTGCACTGTAATGGTGGGTCCGACACCACATCCTATCCCACTGGCACATCACGCATCCTGACGTGTTCGCCCACTGATTACTACAACACCGCTTCGCCTTATGGCAGCTTAAAACTTAAGCATCCTGGCGAGCATGCTCAGTTTGAGCCTCGTTTGCTCATTAACAACAGTACCTACAAGCTCTCATTGGCATTTCTGGATTATTTCCTGATTTCCTATAAGCGCTACAACACCCTCAGTGCCGAGGACGATAACCAGTTGCTGATGGGTTATACCTCTTCGCGGGCTACCGACCGCTTCCAGATGCCCAATGCCACATCAACAACCAAGGTGTGGTGCATCAATGATGTCTATACCCCGCAGGAATTCAACGCGAAAACCTATAGCGATGAAACTGGCCAGGGTTTGTATTTCTTCTGTAGTGCGGCTACCTATAACTACTTCGTGGCTTTTGACCCGGCAAAAACCTTGAAAAAGATTACCGCCTTTGAGCCTGTCGCCAACCAGAACTTGCACGGCATGACGACACCCGACATGCTCATTATCACCGACAAAATTTATCATGAACAGGCCGAGCGTATCGCTGCCCTTCATCAGGCAGTGGATGGCATCGATGTGGCCGTCGTGGATCAGGATCAGGTCTTCAATGAGTTCTCCAGCGGCACGCGAGACGCGATGGGCTATCGCCTGTTGTGCAAAATGCTTTATGACCGTGACCCGTCCAAGTTCAAGAACCTGCTGCTGATGGGTACTGGTTCGGTGGACAACCGTGAGTTGCGTGGCAAGCATGACGGATTCTTGCTTACCTATCAGAGTGATAACAGCAACAGCGAGGAAAATACATTTACCAGTGATGACTTCTTTGGTTTCCTTGGTGATAACTCTGGAGCCAATGTCAATTTTGAGCACCTCAATATCGGTGTGGGCCGTATCACCTGTGTTGATGAGGAAGAGGCCTGCAGCGACGTGGATAAGCTGGTTGAGTATTATGCTAACCCTGACTATGGCGTGTGGCGCAACAACACGATGGTTTTCAGCGATGCTCCCGATGCTGGCCGATACATGTTCCAGGGTGAGGGCTACAAGAACCTGATTGATAATGAGCTTCAGACGGGTATGCACGTCAATACCGTTCATTGCTTGCAATATCCCCGTTCGCCGTCTCAGCCTAATGTTGACATGGAGCGTAAGACGGCCACGGTTGGTAAGCAGTTGATTGCCGAGAATCTCAAGAGCGGTATGTACTATGCGACCTACGTAGGTCATGCCGGTTCCATCGGTTTCACCAAGTATAATTCCATGTGGGTGACCAGCGATGTGGCCAATACGTCCTATCGTCACTTCCCCATTGTGTCCACCGCTTGCTGTGATGTGGCTCACTACGATGGAGATTCACGCGGTATCGCCGAACTCATGTATCACAAGCGTGATGGCGGCGCTATTGCCTTGCTCACCACTTCACGTGCGGTACAGGCTTCCAACAATGATGAGCTTAACACCTATTTCATTCATGGAATGTTCAGCAATGCCGCTAATGGTGTGATGCCAACCCTGGGTGAGGCCTATATCAGTTGCAAGAATGCCTTTACCTCGGCGAATACCAACAAGATGTCATTCTTCCTGCTCGGTGACCCCGCCATCAAGATCAATTATCCTGTAACCAGGTTCAATATCACCAAGGTGAACGGCACTAGCCTGACCGATTCCACGTCAATGGCTCAGATTTCGCCGCTGATGAAGTTCGCCATTGACGCCAAGGTCGTTAAAGCCAATGGCGCGCTGGACAACACCTTCAACGGTGATGTCACGGTGACGCTCTACGACAAGGAGGACTTCTTTGCCACGGCTACCCAGTCGGGCATGAATCGCGACATTTACCTGAATCGTGCCAAGTTGGCCGAGATTTCAGGCCGCGTGGTGAATGGCGTCTTCCATGGCGAGATGATTGCGCCCAAGTCACCTGCAGCCAGCAACGAGACTGTCCTGATGCGTGTCTATGCACACCAGGATAACTCCGATGTCATGGTTAATGGCTTCACCAAGCAGATTACCATGCTCCCTTACAATGCCAGCCAGGCCATCAGTGACAATGTGGCTCCCGTTATCGATGCCATGTTCATCAACGATGCCGAGTCATTCTCCAATGGAGCCGTTATCTCACCTGATGCGGTTCTCTACATTACCGCTAGCGATAACGAGGGAATCAGTATGCAGTCCAGTGCGGTTGATTACTGTATGGACCTCGTCCTTGATGGCGGTAAACCATCCTATGCCGATGTGTCCTGTTACGCTGTGATGGACGATGGCGGACGCGTGGTCAATATTGAGTATCCTTTGTCCAACCTCACCGAGGGTATGCACACGCTCACTTATACTGTCTATGATGTCAAGGGTAACAGCAAGACGCGGACGATTACTTTCGTTGTCGGCCAGAACAACTCATCGACCCTGACTGCCGACAAGTGGCCTGCATACAGCAATGACGTGGTAAACTTTGACGTGGAGACCAGTCTGTCTCGTATGCCTGAGTTCACCGTCCGTGTGACCGATGCCACTGGCAAGCTTGTGTGGAAATCCACAACCAGCAGTTTCCCCCTGGCATGGGACATGAAGGATATGCAGGGCAACAGGGTACCCGGTGGTCTCTACCGCTACTATGGCACTTATAACGATGGCCAGAACTATGGTGGTACGGCTATCCGGAAACTGATTGTCCTCGATCCCGTCAAGACCGCCAATTGATCATCAGGCGGTGTAACCACAATTCAGCAACACCTTCAAAGCTAATAAAGAAAAGATATGCGCACAATGTTGAAATTTCGATTACTATGCACCGCATTGATGGTCATCCTGTCGGCTGCAAGTGCTGCGGCATTTGGCTTGTCACAATATGCGACCCAGTCAAAACTTGCCACGGGCAAGTGGGTGAAAATTTCAATCCCTGAGACAGGCATGTATGAAATCACCTATGATGAGTTGCGTGCTATGGGTTTCAACAATCCCTCTCAAGTTAGGCTTTACGGCAATGGCGGTTACGCTATCAGTGAGAAACTTGACGGGAGCGCTATCGATGACCTGCAGCCTGTGAGGGTGATGCGTTATGGCAACAAGTTGTGTTTCTACGGCAAGGGATCTGTGCAGCTTTCCTTGACAGGTAATATTGCGTCCCAACGCTTTACCCGCAAATTCAATCCTTATTCCTCCGAAGGCTGCTATTTCCTTACTGAGGAATCTACCACCGAGACAACGGTACCCATGGCCGATCCCATGAGTGTGACTAATTATGTCAACACGCCTAGGAGCCTGAGCTGCTTCTACCACGAGAAGGAACTGGTGACGGTGAGCAGGACGGGTAGGGATCTGCTGGGCGAGGATTTTTATAATTCTAGCCTGAAGGTCGATTACTTCTTGCCAGACATTGCCGACAGCACCATTGTGGTCAGCCCGGTGTTTGCGGTGCGCACCACTGAGTTGGCTTATACCAATGTGGCCATACACAACGGCAGGTATGTAGATACCGTCAATTTCAGTCTTTCCACCTCACGTGCCACTGCGATCATCGACGAGTATCTGTACTATATTTATGTATCGCCCAGCGCGTCGCTCAAGCTCTCCAGCACTCAGGAGCGTGGACAGTTTGAACCCTTCATGACTCTAACGAATAATCTACCGAATAATAAGACCAAGATCACGACAGCCAGGCTTGACTACTTCATCCTGACATACTGGCGTAATAATATCCTCAGGAGAGACGCCTACAATCAGATTCTGATGAATTACTATTCAGTCAATGGCAACGAACGATTTCAGCTGCCTAATGCGTCATCGAGTACCATTGTCTGGAATGTCACTGATGAGAGCAACCCCGTGTCTGTGCCTCTCACGGCCTACAACGACCATTCGGGCGCGGGCTATGCCTTCTTCTCGCCAGTGGGCAGTCGTCGCAGCTTCGTGGCTTTTGACCCCGCCTTGACATTGCGGAAGGTGACCTCGTTTGAGCCGATAGCCAATCAGAACCTGCATGCCATGCAGACCCCCGAACTGCTCATTATCACCGACAAGGCTTTCCATGAGCAGGCCGACCGTATCGCCGACCTCCACCGTGCCGTGGATGGCATTGATGTGGCTGTCGTGGACCAGGATCAGATTTTCAATGAGTTCTCCAGCGGCACGTGCGATGCGATGGCCTACCGCCTGTTGTGCAAGATGCTCTACGACCGTGACCCGTCCAAGTTCAAGAACCTGCTGCTGATGGGCGCTGGAAATATGGATAACCGTGACCTGATGGGTCCACACGACAATTACCTGCTTACCTATCAGAGCGATGTGAGCAACTACGAGAACAACTCCTTCACTACTGACGATTTCTTTGGCTTCCTCGACGATAATTCGGGCTTGAATCTCCCCTCCGACAAGTTACGACTTGGCGTGGGTCGCATCACCTGTGTCGATGTCGATGAGGCCCGCAACGACGTGGACAAACTCGTTGAGTATTATGCCAATCCTGACTACGGCGTTTGGCGTAACAACACGATGGTCGTCAGCGACTCGCCCAACGATGGCATCTTCCTGTATCAAGGCGAGGCTTATAAGAACCAGATCGATAATGATCTGAATACCGGCATGCACGTCAATACTGTCCATAACTCGCAGTATCCCCGTTCCAACGAGGAGGCCGACGTGAAGGTGGAGAAACGCACGGCCACAGTCGCTAAGCAGTTGATGGCCGAGAATCTCAAGAGCGGCATGTACTTTGCAACCTACGTGGGCCATGCTGGCTCCATCGGTTTCACCAAGGCCAACGACTTGTGGGTATCGAGTGACGTAATCAACAATTCCTACCGCCACATGCCCATCATGTCCACTGCCTGTTGTAATGTGGCTCACTTTGACTGCGGTTCGCGAGGCATAGCCGAGCTTATGTTCCACAAGCGCGATGGCGGCGCCATTGCCTTGTATACCTCGTGCCGCATGGTGCTTGCCGATGGCAATGACCTGGCCAATACCTATTTCATCCAGGGCATGTTCAGCAATGCTTCCAGCGGTGTGATGCCCACTCTGGGCGAGGCTTACCGCTTCTCCAAGAACTCCTTCCAGCATGCAAACTATAACAAATTGTCGCTCTTCCTTCTGGGCGACCCTGCCATTAGGATCAATTATCCCGTTTCGCTGTTCAATATCACCAAGGTGAATGGCACCAGTCTGACCGATTCGACGTCAATGGCGCGTGTGACGCCGCTATCCAAGTTCGCTGTCGATGCCCAGGTCGTTGATGCCAGCGGCAATGTGGACAGGACCTTTAATGGTGATGCTACGGTGACGCTTTACGACAAGCAGGACCTCTTTGCCACAATCACTCAGTATGGTAAGGAACGTGATGTTTATTTCAACCGGGCCAAGTTGGCTGAAATTTCAGGCCGCGTGGTCAATGGCGTTTTCCATGGCGAGATGATTGCCCCCAAGACAACGGCTGCCAGTGGCGAGACCGTTTTGCTGCGTGTGTATGCCCACAAGGACAATACCGACCGTATGGTCAACGGCTTCACCAAGCAAATCACCATGCTTCCCTATGATGCCAGCCAGGCCATCAACGACCAGGTGTCTCCTGTCATCGAGGCCATGTATCTCAACGATGAGGCCACCTTTACCAATGGCTCGGTGGTTATGCCCAGCTCACTGCTCTACATTACTGCCAGCGACAATGAGGCCATCAACGTCCAGACTGGCACCGTGCTCGATTGCATGAAACTTGCTCTGGATGGTGGCAAGCCTTCGCTGACCGATGTCACCAGCTATGTGACCGCAGCCCCCGATGGCAAGTCAATCAATATCGAGTATCCCCTTTCGGGACTCTCGGCCGGTCTCCATTCGCTCACCTTCACGGTCTATGACCTGTTGGGCAACAGTGCAACGCGCACCATCACTTTCATGGTTGGTGAGGGCAACAATGCCAGTATGGTAGCTGACAAGATACCGGCCTATGTAGGCGGTAACGTCAATTTCGACCTCCAGGACAACGGCAATACCCTTTCCGCAGCGCAGTATGTCGTGCGCGTGACCGATGCATTGGGCAAGCTTGTTTGGAAAACCACCACTAGCACGTTCCCCGTTAGGTGGAACATGAAGGACATGAATGGTAATCAGGTGCCTGCCGGACTGTACCGCTTCTTCGGGACCTATAGCGACGGCAAGAACTGTGGCGGCACTCCCATCAGTAACCTCATCGTCCTCGAGCCGAGGAAGTAAGCAAGTCTTCAGTCATTGAGGACCAAACTACCAATTACACGAATTCAGCAATTCTTATAATTTGAAACTGCTCAAGTTATAGAGTTCAAGACTGATAGAGACGCAAAATCTTGCGTCTCTACATTATTATAATATATAAAGTTTGCGGCCACATCGGGTGATGCGACCGCAATTTTCTTCAATCCGCTAGACGAAATTACTCGCCGGGAGCGATTGCGCCAGTGGGGCAAGCGTCAGCGCAGGTACCGCAATCCAAGCAGGTATCGGGGTCAATCGAATAGATGTCACCTTCCTTGATGGCGTCGGCGGGACATACTGACTGGCAAGTTCCACATGCTACGCAGCTATCAGAAATTACATAAGCCATAGTTCAAAAATTTTAGTGTGAATTAATTATTAATGTAAAAGTAAACAGTGCGACAAAAATAATGCTTTTATTTGAATTGGTAGCACATTTTGCCGCTTTTTCTTTCGACAACGGCGTTTTTTTGTGATGTAATAGCCATTTCTCTCATTTTTTTTGTACCTTTGATGTGAAAGAAATCACTAGGTTTAATCACTTATTATTTTTTTTTCTGGATAGAGAAATGAACAACACCGACTGGAAAGAAGCCCTGGGCAAAGCTTTTAACCTGCCCGTGCAAGACCAACCGACCGATACCGATGCCGTACAGCAGCCCGATTCAAGCGGCGATGCCCTGGAACAACAGGGCAGCACGCGCCTTGATATTGTGTTTGAGCGCAAGGGCCGTGCCGGCAAGCAGGCGACGATTGTCACTGGGTTTACATGCGACGACCAGGCGCTCAAGCAAGTCGCTTCCCGTCTCAAGTCGAGCTTGGGCGTGGGTGGTAGCGCCCGTGGTGGCGAGATCCTGATTCAGGGGGATTTCCGCCAGCGCGTGCTCGACCTGCTCCGTGAGATGGGTTTCAAGGCCCGCATCATTTAATCATCAGTTTTTCCCACATTCGTCATATCTCATGAACGGCAATTCTTCCATCAATGCCCACAATGAACGCAACTTGATGGTCTTGAAGGCTTCGGCGGGCTCGGGCAAGACCTATAACTTGGCTCTGCAGTATATCAAGCACCTGCTCTTCACTACCGACGAGCATGGACATCTCATGCCCCGTCGTGCTCCAGGTGACGACCGCATCCTCAATGCCCATCGACTGCTGCTGGCCATCACCTTTACCAATAAGGCGACCGACGAGATGAAGGAACGCATCATCCACGAACTCTATGCCCTGTCCAGACCTGGAGCCAAGAGCGACTACCTGCAGGGTTTTATCGAAGAATCGCATCTGGATGAGCCGTCGGTGCGGCATCTGGCCCAGCAGGCGCTGGATGAGCTGCTGTTTGATTACAGCCATTTCAATGTGAGCACCATCGACTCGTTCTTCCAGACGATATTGCGCAATTTTGCCCGTGAGCTTGACCGGGATTTCAACTATGATATCCAGCTCGAGGAGACCTACGCCGTGCGCGTGGCCATCCACAATTTCCTGCTCTCGTTGGGTCAGGAAGGCAAGCCTACTCCCGTGGACCAGTGGGTCAAGGAGTACCAGTCCCACCTGATCCATGGTGACCCTGACAAGAAGAGCTGGAAATTCTTTGACGACGGAGGTGCTTTCCTCGATTTCGCCAAGCAGATTAATACCGAGATTTTCCGCGCCAAGATGGACGACATCCGCAACTACTTGCGCATGGACGACGGCAACGGCGGCTTCAAGAGTGACTTCTCACGCATCAAGGGCTTCAAGCAATTCTTGCACCACGTCGTTGAGGGAGCAGTCGCCGAGCATGACAGTGCCCATGACGATCTGCTGGCACTCTTGACCTCGTTGAAACCCGGCCTTGGCAGTCGCTCCAAGTTCAGCAATATCCTGGCTGAGCCAGATAAGATGGACGAGAAACTCGCCAAATTTGACTTCGATAAGATAACTGGCCAGTTTTCCAAGGGAATGGTCCCTGATGAGGCAACACTCGGCACACTGGTGGCGCTCATCAACCGCCTGTACCGCTCGCAGGCGGTCACTTCCTTCTTCAAGTCGATGGAGCGAGACACAGGTCTGCTTGGTCTGTTGGCGATGATTGACGTGTATCTGGAGCGTTTCCGCCATGAGTCCAACTCTATCCTTATCGGCGACACCAACGAACTTATAGGCACCGTGCTCGACAGTGGTTCCGAGTTTGTCTATGAGCGTGTGGGCACGGCGATTGCCCACTTCATGATTGACGAGTTCCAGGACACGAGCACCAAGCAGTACGAGAACTTCCGCGGCCTGCTTCATGAGAGCCTGGCCAGCGGCAATTTCAATATGCTCATCGGTGATGCCAAGCAGTCCATCTACCGCTTCCGCAATGCAGACCCGACGGTCTTCCGCGAGAAAGTGGACCGCGACTTTGCCTCCGACATCTATCTGCCCCAAGTCGAGCCGGGCAAGCCCACATCGACCAACTATCGCAGTTCCCGCCGCATCATCGAGTTCAACAACAGCCTGTTTGAATACATCAGGCAGCGCTATGCCGCTTTCCCCGCCGTGCAGGCGTCCTATCAGGACGTTTGCCAGGCCATGCCCGCCGATATCGACCGCAAGAAGGTGCCGGGCTATGTGCGCCTGCACCTGGGCGATTACAAGGGCCTGTTGCAGGATCCCGTGATTCAGGCGGCGGCCGCCTCAAGTGACAAGGAAGATGTCCTTGCAGTGCTGCCAGGGTATCTGCTCAAGTTGCACGAGCGCTACGACTGGGGCAATATCGGCATCCTGGTGAACACGCGCAGCCATGGCGACAAGGTCGTGCAGAGCATCCTTGACTATAACCGTATCACGACGGGAGAGACCATCGACATCATCTCCGGTGAATCGCTCCTGCTCAATAACTCGCCTGCCGTGAGGCGCATCATTGCCATGCTTCGCTTCATCAACGTCAGCCAGTATGGCATCGACGACGAGAATGTGGAGGATTCCAGCGAGATGAGGCGCTTTGAGCGCAAGCGCCGCAGTGACCAGCGCCTGTTTGCTGCTTTGGGAGACTTTGTCAAGCGTGTAGGCTCGACTTCGGCTGATAGCCCGCTGGACAACGGCCTGGCACTGGAGCAGAGCCTCATGGAAACCTCATCGGGCCATGATGACGATGCCGCCTCGGGCCAGCAGTCGGGTGACCTGTTGGCACGCTTGCTGCCTTCAGACAAGGAACTCACGACCCTCGTCAGCATCGTCGAGTCAATCATCGCTTATTTCAAGAGCGAGGCCGGCGCCACTAGCGATGTGGACAAGGAAACGGCTTTCCTGCTCGCTTTCCAGGACACGGTCATGCAGTTCTCGTCGATGCGCAATGGCGGCAGCGTGAGGGAATTCCTCAAGTATTGGGATGAAAAGAAATCGACGTTGGCCGTCAACTCTCCAGCCAAGGGCGACTCGGTCAATATCATGACCATCCATAAGGCCAAAGGACTGGAGTTTGACTGTGTCGTCATCCCTTATGCCAACTGGCAAATCGAGGACAATGCGCGCGAGAAAACCTACTGGATGCCACGTGAGGCCTTCACGGGCGTGCTCGAGGCATTGCCCCCGGGTGTGGAACCGTGTAAGCCCGAGTTGTTGCCGCCTATCGTCAGGGTCAACAAGTCAGCGCTGATCAAGCTGTGCGATTACGGCATGCTTAGCCCCGAGGCAGCCGGCTTTGTCATGGAACAGCGCTCGGCCACGATGATTGACAACCTGAACAAGACCTATGTCGCCATGACCCGTCCGTGTACCGAGCTGCACCTCTTCTGTGAAGGCGTCAGGGAGAATGACCTCAAGCCCCTGATGCAGGCATTTGTTACTGAGGCCGACTTGTTCAGGCCCATTCCCCGTGACGACGGTAAGCCCGCTCAGTGGTATGAGTACGGCGAAATCTCCACACGTGAACAGATCGACGCCCTGCGAAACGAACCGTCGCAGTCGGCTATGATCCAGCCGCTGGACAAGTATGCCGTTGGTGATATTCCTCTGGACATCAATGTCAGGGTCGATCATGCCGCCAGCCCGCAGATCAAGGCGGGCGTGAGGCTGCACAGCCTCTTGAGCGGCATCCGTGACCGCGACGATGTGGACCGTGTCATCGCCATGGGCCTCAAGCATGGTATCATTACCCGTGACCCCGATGACCCCTGCAGCATTGATAACATCAACAAGCATGTGCGAGGCCCCATCATGGATCCGTCCAATCCCGTTGCGGCCTGGTTCGACCCCGCGAACAAGGTCTATAGCGAGCGCACCATCACTGCCGCCAGCGACAACCTGTGGGACGATGACGGCATCGAGAACCTGCGTCCCGACCGCATCATCCGCCGCCCCGACGGCCACATCCTGGTCATCGACTACAAGAGCGGCCAGCGCGACGACAAGCGCTACCGGCGCCAGCTGCACCGCTATATGGAAAAACTCCGCCGCATCTTCCCCGGCACCCCCATCCACGGCCACGTCTGGTACATCCTCGACGATCATGTCCTGAATTGTGAGTGACATTCATATTAACCTAATGATATAAATTCCTTATGAAAAAGTTTATTCTCTTAAAAATGTTGACTGTGACGGCGTTCTTGATGAGTGCGCTGAGCTCATTTGCCGCCACGGCCCCCTATGTGGTTTACACATCCGATAACAGGACGCTGACTTTCTATTATGATGATCAGAGGGACTCGCGTCCAGGTTACGCGTTGAGTCTGAATACGACAAACGATCAACCAGACTGGTGGGAGTACGGTTTTAGCAGTGCTGTCGTCAGTGTAGTGTTTGACCCGTCATTTGCCGATGCCCGTCCCACGACAACTTTCAGGTGGTTTTATGAAATGACGAGCCTTGAGAGCATAACCGGGTTGAATTACCTCAACACGTCCCAAGTGACAAACATGAGTTCAATGTTCAATAAATGTTCCATCTTGACGAGCGCTGACGTGAGTGGCTTTAACACTTCCAACGTGAAAGAGATGGCTGGCATGTTCTATGAATGCCGCAAGATTGATAGCCTTGATGTGAGCAATTTCGACACTAGGAATGTCGAAACCATGGGTTCAATGTTCTATCATTGCTATAATTTGTCGGGCATTGATGTGAGCGGTTTTAACACCACCAATGTAAAAATCATGGGTGCTATGTTCGCTGGATGTCGCAAGTTAGAGAGCCTTGATGTGAGTAATTTCGACACTAGGAATGTCGAAAACATGAATGCAATGTTCGATGAATGCTACAGTCTGACGAGCCTTGACGTGAGCAATTTCAACACAGCAAAAGTCAAAACCATGAATGCCATGTTTGGTGACTGTTCTGGTTTGACGAGTATCGACGTGAGCAATTTCGACACATCTAGTGCTACAAACATCAGTTACATGTTTGTTAGTTGTTCTGGTCTGACGAGCCTTGATTTGAGCAATTTCAATACCGAGAATGTGACCAACATGGCAGCGTTGGTTTCGCATTGCAGTCATATTCAGACACTTGATATCAGCAATTTCAACACGTCTAACGTGACCAACATGGATTATATGTTCTGGGGCTGCGCACGTCTGACCAGCCTTGATGTGAGGCATTTCAACACTGAGAATGTGACAACGATGCAGTACATGTTAGCCGATTGCGATTCGTTGAAGAGCCTTGACGTGACCAACTTTAACACGTCTAACGTGACCAACATGTACTGTATGTTCTATGGCAGTGGCGGTTTGACCGAACTTGACTTGACCAACTTCAACACCAATAAGGTGACCAATATGGCAAGAATGTTCTGGGGTTGCAAGGCCTTGACCTCCCTTGACCTAAACAGTTTCAATACCTCCCAAGTGACTACTATGGAAAGTATGTTCAAGGACTGTACCGGTTTAACAACCCTTGACTTGACCCATTTCGACACTGGACAGGTGACAAGTATGGAAGATATGTTCTACGGTTGTACAGGATTGACAAGCCTTAACGTGAGCAACTTCAACAATGCGAACGTGACCACCATGTATCACATGTTCACTGTTTGCTCGAGTTTGACGAGTCTTGACTTGAGCAATTTCAATACACCCAAGGTGACAAACATGGAAGGTATGTTCTGGGGGTGCCGTTCTTTGACCAGCCTTGACTTGAGCAACTTCGATACCGGACAGGTGATGACAATGTCGGAGATGTTCAGCGAGTGTATTGGTTTGACTACACTTAACTTGAGCACTTTCGACACTGGAAAGCTGAAATACATGACAGATATGTTCAACGGGTGTACTGGTTTGAAGTCCATTGACCTGAGCAATCTCAACACCCAGAATCTGACATCTTTGTATCGCACGTTCAAGAATTGCAGCAGTTTGACAAGCCTTGATCTGAGTAGTTTTAATACCTCGAGAGTGAACAACATCGCTGAAATGTTCAATGGCTGCAGCAGCCTGGTCACCATCAAGGTGGGCGATGGCTGGACAACTTCGGCAGTCTATATTATCTATACCCCCGATGTCGTGTTCAAGGACTGCACCAGCCTCGTGGGTGGTAAGGGCACTGTCTATAACTACCGCAAAGTTGACATGTCTTATGCCCATATCGATGGAGGCCCTGACAATCCCGGATACTTTACTGATGCTTCGGCACCAGTTCCTGGCGATGTGAACGGAGACGGCTCCATCACCATAGGCGATGTGACGATACTCATCGACCTGTTACTCAGCGGAGGCACCATCAGCAATGAGGCCGCTGACGTCAATTTCGACGGGAATGTAAGCATCGGCGACGTTACCACTCTCATCGACAGGCTATTAGCTGCCAACTACTTGAAATAAACTACGAATTACACGAATTTAGCGAACAGCTTCCGCCTCCATTTTCAACCAACTGACCCATCTGATTTTTTGATAGGCCAGTTGGTTGAAAAAATTGCGGAGG
Source organism: uncultured Prevotellaceae bacterium (assembly GCA_947302275.1). Classification (GTDB taxonomy): domain Bacteria; phylum Bacteroidota; class Bacteroidia; order Bacteroidales; family Muribaculaceae; genus Sodaliphilus. The sequence continues at coordinate 24,539 of CAMYUW010000005.1, read as the reverse complement.
TCCATTCGTTTATTTCGCGTAATTCGTAGTTAAAAAACTTTTATTACCTTTGTATCGTTAACAATAACTTTATCTTAAACGTGATGAAGAATCCAGAACCAGGATATGTATATATTTTGACCAATCCCAGTTTCAGAGAGGATTGGGTGAAGATTGGCAAGAGCAGTCGCCCTGTTGATGTGCGGTCAAAAGAACTCGACAACACTGCCGTGCCCTTGCCCTTCGAGATATATGCCACTATGAAGACGGCAAAGTACAATGAAGTCGAGAAACTGGTACACAAGACCATCGACCGATTAACCGACCTACGCATCCGACAAAACCGCGAATTCTTCAACGTTCCGCCGCAAGTGGCTCTTGACATCTTCCGTGACATCGCCATCACTATTGATGATGCTGAGGTGACTATCTACGAGGACAATAAACCAGTAGTGGACGCTAAAAATGAGGAGGAAAAGACCTCAACGAAGCATGAACCCAAACGTGCCCGCTTCAAATTCAGCATGTGTGGCATCAAGATTGGTGAGTTTGTAACCTTTGACCCGATAGGCATACAAGTCAAAGTCGCCACCGACGACTCCGTTGAATACAACGGCCGCATCTACAAACTCTCCCCCTTCACCGGCACCTTCCTGCCCGAAGAAATGCGCAACCAATCCGGAGCCTACCAAGGCGCCAAATACTTTTCCTACAACGGAAAAACCCTCACCACCCTCCGCCAAGAAAACGAAAAGAAGTGATATAATATATGCAGAGCAAACATATGAATTTCAGTCTTTGCACAAAACAAGGATGAGACAAAAAATGAATGATATGATTACCGATACAATTATTACGGAAGGCACGGCTGAACAGATTATATCCTTTGTAGATGAAGTTATCACTCCAAAGATGATGAAGTTTGCAGAGGACTGTGGGGCTCCATATAAAAGTATGCACATACCCAAAGGTAAGCATTTTGAGGATTATCTTGTTAGAATGTATGAGGAGTATAGTATCATCAATACTCTAGTATTCCATAATTCTCAAAGGTTATTAAAAGAGATTTATGTAGAACAGACTTTGGTCAATAATTATATTAGCGATAAAAGATTCAGACATACAAAGATAGACCAATTCCCCACAGAATTGATTAAAAAATTTAAGAAAATTCTGATTACGGATACTGCTGGCATGGGTAAATCAACTATTATGAAACGTATGTTGATAAGCTTGATTGACAATGGTATGAAAGACATCGGAATACCCATTTATATTGAACTTAACAGGCTAAAAAATGACCGAACAATTCTTATGGATATTCAAGAAGAATTGAACTTATTAGCTAAAGAGTTTGACGAAAAATTGCTACTAATGCTTATTCAGACCGGTGGCTTTATTTTCTTCTTTGATGGTTATGATGAAATATTGATATCAGATAGAAAAAAGGTTACTAAGGATATTCAAGACTTCATTTCTAAAGCTGGAACGAAGAACTTGTATATTTTGACTTCTAGACCTGAAGATAGTTTGACTAGTTTCGGGCATTTTCAGGAGTTTAGTATTCAACCTCTTAAAAAAAAGGAAGCATTTGAGTTATTGAAGAAATATGATTTGAGTAAAAAAAGGGGGTTGTCTGGGAAACTTGTAAGATTGCTAAGATCTGGAGAGTATAATTCAATTAATGAATACCTTGAAAATCCGTTGCTTGTATCTTTGCTTTATGCCGCATTTGACTACAAGAATATTATACCTTTGAAAAAGCATCAGTTTTATAGGCAGGTTTATGAAGCTTATTTTGATTCTCATGATTTGACTAAAGGAATAGATGCTCATCAGAAACGATCTGGTTTAGATATTGATGATTTTAATCGGGTTCTAAGATATGTTGGATATGAGTGCTTGATTAAAATAGGTGTACAATTTGATAAAAACACAATTCTTAAGTCAATTGATAAAGCTAAGGTGTTTTGTGGAAATTTGGATTTTGGCAGTGATGATTTTTTAAAAGATTTATTGATAGCTGTTCCTCTTTTTAGCAAAGATGGAACGGAGTATAAATGGGCTCATAAATCGTTAATGGAGTATTTTGCAGCATTGTTTGTATTTTGGGATGCAAAGCAGAACCAAGATACGATCTTAGAGGCCATCTCTCAAAGTAAACATGTTGATAAATACATTAACATGCTAGATTTATATTATGATATAGATACGAATGGTTTTTTAAAAAATATAACACTTCCCTTATGCGAGAACTATGTGAAATTCTATGATGAACATTCTATTCAAATTAGTGTAAACAATGAATTGGTCGATGAGCGAATAGCATTCTTGTTTTGGGGAAAATATGCTTTTGTGACTAAACCAGATGAATCTATGTTAAAGGATTCGTGGGAGTTGGATAATTTGGGCTTTTCTATCAATGAAATAGAGAGATATGGATATGGGGATGATGAATGTTTATATTTAGCAAAATCATTTTTTTATAGTGATTCTTTAATGACGCTATTGTATCGAAAAAGACCTTTTATTTTTAATAAAACAAGAGGCATTCAAGATCATTCCAGATTGCTTAGGTATATATATGCTTATTATGATAATAGTTTTTCAAAATATAATGCTTGTCTTGTAAATGTGAAAACTGGATGTGATACCGAAGAATTATATGATGCAGTTAATCAACTAATAATATGCTTCAAAGGTTTTCATCTTAATTACATAGAATGTAAAATGGATGCTGAACGTATTACCAAGATGATTTCTAATAGCTCGTCTATTTTAATAAATGAAATATAAAATTATAATACAGTTATACCAACGGACGTCTTTCTCTGGCTAAAGGTATCAGTATATTAAGAATTCAAATAATAAAGTTATTCATATGGGTTTACAATTTAATACAGAGGTATCAGTAAGTGATATTATTGATATGCTGTCATTTATATCGATAGTAATTGGTGGTGTCTTCGCATTAGTTCAGTGGAATTCTAATCTAAAAGTTCGTCGGGCAGAGTATATTGATAAGTTATACTCTAAAAGAGCGGATGAACGGATAAGAAAGATTCTTTACACATTTGATCAGACAGAGAATTGGCTAAATAGGTATGAAAAAGAAGATGAATTTGAAATTGATGTTGATGATGCATTATCTTTCTATAGTTATATATGCTATTTAAGGAATCAAAGATTGATGAAAGATGAAGAATTCAACTTTTTTAGATATGATATATTGAGGATTCTAACTAATAACGATGTTCAGGAACTTTTTAAAAGATTGAGTAACGCTGCTGGCGGAACTACTCCTTCATGTTATAAAGACCTGATTAAATATGGAAAAGACGAATTGATATTAAGATATTAAAAGGATATACCTTTTAATCAGAAAAGTGTTTTTCCCTTTTTCCCTTTCTACCGTTGTAACCAATTCGTCGCCAAAAGATGAACAGCCCGATTTTGGAATCGATAGGGAACAATAATATATACATCTTTTTTAGATAGCGTGATAGATAAATGTTTGATTACAGTCTTTGCTCAATGCAAGGATAATAAATTAGAATTATGATATGAGTACTGAAACAATTATTACAGCAGCCACTTCAGAACGAATCAGTTCTTTTGTAGATAATGTCGTCTCTCAGAAAATTGATACATTCGCGGAGAGCCTTGGAATTCCAGACAAGAGTCTACCGATACCTAAAGGTAAGGATTTCGAGGAGTATCTTTCACGGACTTATGAAAAGTATAGCATTATCAATACGTTGGTGTTTCATAATTCCCAACGGCAACTAAAGGAGATTTATGTTGCTCAGACATTGGTTAATGATAATGATTATTATGATACCACTAAGATCGATAAGTTGCCAGTAGACCTAATAAAAAAATATAAAAAAATACTGATTACCGATACTGCTGGCATGGGAAAATCAACGATAATGAAACGTATGTTCATTGACTTGATTGACAGTGGCATGGAAGATATAGGCATACCTATCTATATTGAGCTGAATAGGTTAAAAAAAGACCGCGCCATTCTTTTGGAAATACAAGAAGAGTTGAACTCGTTATCTAGAGAATTTAATAAAGAGTTGTTGCTAAAACTCATCCAGACGGGTGGTTTTATTTTCTTCATGGATGGTTATGATGAGATATCTTTAGCCGATAGAACTGAAGTTACTCAAGGTATTCAGGCATTTATTTCTAAAGCTGGGACTAAGAATTATTATTTTTTGACATCAAGGCCAGAAGGTAATTTGCCAAGTTTTGGGGATTTTCAGTCATTCAGTATTCAGCGACTAACTAAAGAAGAAGCCTATGAATTATTAGAAAAATATGATTTGAGCAAAAATAAGGTGGTGTCGAGGAATCTCATTGAATTACTAAAGTCGGGAGAATATGATTCTATTGACGAATACTTAGTGAATCCATTATTGGTATCGTTGTTATTTACCGCTTATGACTATAATAGATCTATACCTTTTGAAAAACATCGTTTTTATGGACTGGTTTTTGACGCTTTTTTTGAAAAGCATGATTCTTCTAAACCCTTAAAATCTCGTGATAAGCATTCGGGGTTGAATTATGACGCTTTTTATAGGGTTTTAAGATATGTTGGTTATGATTGTTTGGTCAAGACGGGGGTACAATTTAATCAAGAAACAATTCTTGATTGTATTAGAAAAGCCAAAGAATTCTGTGGAAACTTGGTTTTCTCAGAATATGATTTTTTAAAAGATTTGATTACAACGGTTCCTCTCTTCTGTCATGAAGGGACTGATTATAAATGGGTACACAAGTCTTTGTTGGAATATTTTGCTGCAAGCTTTATCTATTGTGATGCAAAGCAAAACCAAGATAAGATTTTATCAGCTATCTATAACAGTAGTCATTTTGTGAAATATATCAATATGTTGGATATTTATTTTGATATCGATTATAAAGGCTTTTCAAAGAATATTACACTGCCATTATGTGAGAGCTATTTGCGATTCTACAGTAGTCATTTTATAGATGTTAACATTTCAAGAAATTTAATCGATGAGCGATTGGCATTCCTGTTTATGGGAAAATTTGCTTTTATGCTTAAGAACGATGATATAACAGAGGCCAAAGATTATCATGCTTTCGGTGATTTGGGTTTTTCCAATCATGACATAGAGGGATGGGGATTTGGTGAAATAGAAGATGCAAAAGATACAAAAGATACAAATGAAATATCTGATATAACTATGTTTGCTTATGTCGCTAGTTCGTTTGATGATTCCATACTGATGTTTTTGTTTAGAAAAGTACCCTTGCTTTTTACTAAGTCTAGAAAAGAGGATTCTAGTAAAGTTTATAGCTTATTTAGAGAGAGTAACTTTGAGCCGAACAGGGCTTATCTTATTGACGAGAAAACGGGATGTGAGGATAATGAATCGTATGATGGTATTAATCAGATGATTATTCCTAATAGGCATTATCACCTTAATTATGAGGCTTGTAAAATTGAAGTTGAAAGAATTAAGAATGAAATAGATTATAGTGATGTCATTGTTTTATTATCCAGCATTTAGATAGACTGATAACGAGTGGATGCCATTCGTTTATTTCGTTTAATTAGACGACAAGAAAAAGATATTCGCAGACAAGAAAAAAAGTTGGCGGATGCTAATCTTAAGAATCCTGATAATCCGCCGACAAAAAGAGTGGATGTTTATGAAAGAATCTTGGCGTCTTTGCGCCTTCGCGTGGAGCAAAGAAGGCAGATGCCAACTAGAAACTATGGACTAGCAACTGGAAACTGAAAACTTTTTTGTACCTTTGCAGTTTGAATTGACTTGAGAGTAAAGACTGGAGACTAAAAACTATAAGGATTATGTCTATTGATAATATACTTGCACAGGCTACCGCACAGGCGGTGAAGGAGTTGTATGGCGTGGATTTCCCTGCCGAGAAGATTGTTCCGCAGACGACGAAGAAGGAGTTTGAGGGCAATGAAACGATTGTGGTGTTCCCGTTCCTGAAAGCGTCGCACAAGGCGCCCGACGTGACGGCACAGGAGATAGGCGAGCACATGCTGGCCCACTGTGAGGCGGTGGAGAAGTTCAACGTCATTAAGGGCTTCTTGAATATTACCATCAAGCCGTCGTTCTGGACTGGCGTGCTGAAACATGTTGCCGAGACGCCTAACTACGGTTTCAAGGCTGCTACCGACGACAGCCAGTTGGTGATGATCGAGTACTCCTCGCCCAACACCAACAAGCCCTTGCACCTGGGCCACGTGCGCAACAACCTGTTGGGCTTCAGCCTCTCCAAAATCATGGAGGCCAATGGCTATAAGGTGGTGAAGACCAACATCGTGAACGACCGCGGCATCCACATCTGCAAGTCGATGCTTGCCTGGCTCAAGTGGGGCAACGGCGCAACGCCCGAATCGACCGGCAAGAAGGGTGACCACCTGATTGGCGACTTCTATGTAGCCTTTGATAAGCACTATAAGGCTGAGATCAAGGAACTTGTTGAGAAGGGCATGAGCCCCGAAGAAGCCGAGAAGCAGGCACCCCTTATCCAGGAGGCCCACGACATGCTGCGTCGCTGGGAGGCTGGCGACCCCGAGGTGCGCGCCCTGTGGGAGAAGATGAACAATTGGGTTTATGCCGGCTTTGACGAGACCTACCGCCGCATGGGTGTGTCGTTCGACAAGATCTACTACGAGAGCGATACCTATCTGGTGGGCCGCGACACCGTGCTCGAAGGCCTCGAAAAGGGCCTGTTCTACCGCAAGGAGGACAATAGCGTGTGGGCCGACCTCACGCCTGACGGCCTCGACCACAAGTTGTTGCTGCGCAGCGACGGCACATCGGTCTATATGACCCAGGACATCGGCACCGCCCAGTTGCGCTACAAGGACTATCCCATCGACCGCATGATCTATGTGGTGGGCAATGAGCAGAATTACCACTTCCAGGTGCTCTCGTTGCTGCTCGACAAGCTGGGCTTCAAGTGGGGTAAGGATCTGGTTCACTTCTCCTATGGCATGGTTGAGTTGCCCAACGGCAAGATGAAGTCCCGCGAGGGTACCGTCGTTGATGCCGACGAGCTCATGGACGAAATGATTGCCACCGCCACCGATATGGCCAACGAGCCCGGCCGCCTGCAGGGCGTGCCCGAGGACGAGCGCGACGACGTGCTGCGCATGATCGGCTTGGGCGCTTTGAAGTACTTCATCCTCAAGGTGGATCCGAGGAAGACCATGTTGTTCGACCCCAGCGAGTCGATCGACTTCAACGGCAACACCGGCCCCTTCATCCAGTACACCTATGCCCGCATCCAGTCGGTACTGCGCAAGTGCTGTGAGGACTACAAGGCTATGGATATTAGCGCTGTGGAGCCCAACGAGAAAGAAACCTCGCTCATCCAGCGCTTGGCAGATTTCACTGCTGTCGTTGCCGATGCAGGCCGCAACTACAGCCCTGCGCTCATCGCCAACTACGCCTATGACCTGGCCAAGGAGTATAACCAGTTCTACCACGACTGCAGCATCCTCAAGGAACAGGACACCGCCGTGCGTTGCTTCCGCCAGCTGCTGAGCGAGACCGTTGCCGACGTGATTGGCCGTGCCATGTCGTTGCTCGGCATCGAGATGCCTAATCGGATGTGATCACATTGTGCCCCTTGGCACAATGTGAGTTTAAAGTTTAAAGTTTAAAGTTTAGGGTTTAGAGGTTGGCATGATTTTTGCTGAAATCTATTGAAACTAAAAACTGAAGAAAAATATGAACAACTGGAATAACAATTATGAGGATGGCTATTCTACCGCCATTCAAGCCGAGAATGAATTGTCGTTGCGCCGCTACGTGGCATCGGTGATGCGCAAGGTATATGGCAAGATGACGCTGGGTCTCTTGCTGACAGCCTTCACGTCATTATTGATGCTTTCGAGCCCCGCGATCATGTCTTTCCTGTTCCGCACGACGGCAACGATTTGGATTCTGTTTGCTGTTGAAATCGGTCTGGTCATCTATCTGAGCGCCCGCATCGACAAGATGAGTACAACCACGGCGACCGTCCTGTTTTACCTCTATAGTGCCCTGAATGGTGTGGCTTTGACTCCCATCTTCCTGGCCTATACCGGTGCATCGATCGCTAAGGCGTTCGTCCTCACTGCAGGCACTTTCGGCATCATGACGGTGGCTGGTTATGTCACCAAGAAAGACCTGAGCAAGTTCGGCTCCTTCCTCTTTATGGCACTTATGGGAATCATCTTGTGCTCACTGGTCAATCTGTTCATGCACAGCCCGATGATGGACTGGTGCATCAGCATTGCGGCCGTATTGACCTTTGTGGGTCTGACCGCATGGGACACCCAGGCCATCAAGATGATGTGTGCCGAGGCCGACCCCTCGATGATCGGTAAAGTGGCCACCATGGGTGCCTTGAGGCTCTATCTGGACTTCGTCAACCTGTTCCTGCATCTGCTGCGCCTGTTCGGCAATCGGAACTGATGCTGATGCTCGCTGCGCTCGCAGTTTAGAGTTTAGAGTTTAAAGTTTAGAGTTTAGAGTTTAAAGAGGCATCCGCGTCCTTTGGGACAGGATATGAAATATTGACGGTCAACCCCTGCTGATAATGGCGGGGGTTGATTGTTGTTTTGAAAAACACCGGATGATAGTCATGCTGATTGCAGATAATGTACTATTTTTGTGGTGTAATACACCAAAACGAAAGGATGAGAAAATGAAAAAGATTTACGTAATTGCATTACTCGCATTATTGCCTATGGTAATGCAGGGTCAGGGTTGGCCCTCGGGATATAGTGGCGTGATGCTGCAGGGGTTCTATTGGGACTCCTACAACGACAGCCAATGGACAAAACTGGAGTCGCAGGCCGATGAATTTGCCGAGTTTTTCAAGCTGGTGTGGATTCCCCAAAGCGCCAATTGTGGAGGTTATACCTCGATGGGCTATGATGACCTGTACTGGTTCTCGAACTACAACAGCTCGTTTGGCAATAAGACCCAGCTGTTGTCGATGATCAATACCTTCAAGAACAAGGGCATCGGCACCATAGCCGATGTGGTCATCAACCACCGCAAGAGTATCAACGACTGGGTGACTTTCCCCAACGAGACCTATAATGGCGTGTCTTACCGTCTGCTCTCCACCGACATCTGCCGAGACGATGACGGAGGCGCCACCCTCAACTGGGCGAACCAGAACGGCAAATCCTTGAGCGCCAACAACGACAGTGGCGAGGACTGGAGCGGTCTGCGCGATCTGGACCATTCCAGCGCCAATGTGCAGAAAACCGTCAAGGCATACTTGAGAATGCTGCTTGACGATCTGGGCTATGCCGGTTTCCGCTACGACATGACCAAGGGCTATGCCGCCAGTTACACAGGCATATATAACACCTATGCCACACCAACCTACTCGGTGGGCGAGTACTGGGACGGTTACCTGCCGAACCTCAAGAGCTGGGTTGACGGCACCAAGGTCAATAATGTCATTCAGAGCGCCGCCTTTGACTTCCCCTTCCGCTACCTCGTGCGCGACGCGGTGAACAACAACAAGTGGACTAACCTCTCGGGCAGTGCCTTGAACAAGGAGAGCAACTACCGCCGCTATTCGGTGACCTTTGTCGAGAACCACGACACCCAGTACCGCAGCGCGAGCGATCCGCAGGATCCCCTCAACCAGTATGCTGAGGCTGCTAATGCCTATATGATGGCCATGCCAGGAACACCATGCGTTTTCCTCAAGCACTGGATGGATTACAAGGAGAGCATCAAGCAGATGATTTATGCCCGCCAACTGGCAGGAATCACCAACACGAGCGCAACGGCACAGCAGGCTTCCAGCGCGGCCAGCAATTACTATGTGCAACGCACCACTGGCACCCGCGGATCCCTGCTTGCTGCAATGGGAAGCACGACCTATTCTATCCCATCCAGTTACGTGCTGGTGGCAAGCGGCACTAACTATCGTCTGGCTTTGAGCAAGAGCACCGAGACCGCATGGGCCAGTGTCCCCAGTGGCGTGATCCAGGATCCGTTCAACGTGACGCTCACCGCCGTGAGCCAGACATCGGGTGCCCAAATCGTCTATACCCTCGACGGCAGCGAACCTACCGCCACTAACGGCACCGTCATCGCCAGCGGAGCGAGCGTAGCCATCAACAGGTGCCTGACCTTGAAAGCCGGCCTGCTGATCAATGGTGCCGTGACGGGTATCATCACCCGCAACTACACGGTCGTGAACGAGATATACGATAACTACGAGATTACCGTCTATCTCAAGGATCCGACCGTGGCACCCAACAACTGGCCCCGTGTGACTTACTACTGCTGGGACAGCAACGAGGTGCAGCAGTGTGGCAACTGGCCCGGCGAGGTGATTACCGACACCCGCATGGTGCATGGCGAGAAGTTCTACTACAAGACTTTCACCATCACGGGCACAAACTACTGTGTGAACTTCGTCTTCAACCAGGGCGGCAGCACGGCAAGTTCTCACCAGACCGTGGATGTGGCAGGCGTGAGAGAGACCTCCTTCTTTGAAGTGACAAGCCAGACCAACAAATACACGGTGGCCAATGTGACAGATACCTATCTGCCTTATCTCGATGATGTGCTCGTCGGTGACGTGAACCACGACGGCATAGTCTCGATAGGTGATGTGACCGCGCTGATTGATTATCTGCTGGGCGGAGATGAATCTGCAATCGATGTCGAAGCCGCTGATGTGAATCATGACACGAATGTCAGTATCGGTGACGTTACCGCATTGATTGACGTGTTGTTGTCGGGTGATGCGCCAACGAACCTGCGCATGTATTGATGCAAATGCTAGATAAGTTTGAGGGCGAAATACAATAAAAGTCGGATTTCTTAGTTAATTAGGTAAAAGACAAACCAATTTTTCTAATTAGAAAGAAATGAAACTGACAAAATCAATACTTGCCATCGCGTTGATGGCTACCACATTGACTGCCTGGTCGCAGGACGACATCAAGAATACCGAATTCAATCCCGTGACCACTGGTGTGACCTCGTTGAGCATCACTCCCGATGCCCGTGGCGCGTCGATGGGCGATTTGGGTGCTGCAACCGAGGCCGACGTCAATTCGCAGTTCTGGAATCCGTCTAAGTATGCTTTTGCCTACAGTCAGGCTGGCGTATCGTTATCCTATACCCCGTGGTTGCGCAAGATTGTTAATGACATCTATCTGGCTAATCTGTCCGGTTATTACAAGATCGGCAGTGGTGACAATCAGGCGGTGAGCGCCTCGTTGCGTTACTTCTCGCTGGGCGAGGTAATGGCTACCGACGATGGCGGTGCCACGCTGGCAACCATCAACCCGTTTGAGATGGCTGTTGACTTGGGTTATAGCCGCAAGTTGAGTGAGAAATTCTCAATGGGTGTCGTTTTGCGTTACATCTATAGCGACCTGGGTTACAGCCAGATGAATACCGGCGAACAGACGTCGGGCGCATCGGCTTTCTCGGCCGACCTTTCGGGCTACTATACCACCTATCCCGTCATTGGCCGCAACGAGTGCCAGTGGGCGTTGGGTTTCAATGTGTCCAACATCGGTTCCAAGGTGTCATATAACAAAGGTAACGATCCTGCCTATCTGCCCGCCAACCTCAAGATCGGTACGGCCTTCACTTTCCCCCTGGCCGACTACAATAACCTGACGCTTGCCTTCGATGCCAACAAGTTGCTGGTGCCCGCTAAGCCGCGTCTGGAAGATTTTGGAGGTGATAATTTTGCCTATGATGAAGCCTTGGAGCAGTGGAAGAACAAGTCCTCTATTTCAGGTATCTTTGATAGCTTCAAGGATAACTTTGCCAAGCGCATCACCTACTCGGTGGGTGCCGAATATGCCTACAACCAGCAGTTCTTCCTGCGTGGTGGCTATTACTACGAGAGCAAGTATGCCGGTAACCGCCAGTACTTCGGTCTGGGTGCCGGATTCTCGCTCAACGTCATCAGGATTGACGCCAGCTACATGATCGCCACCGCCCAGAACAGTCCTCTGGACCAGACCTTGCGATTCACCTTGTCGTTTGACCTGGACGGCATCAAGAACCTCTTTGGCCGCAACTAAACAAGAACTACGAATTGCACGAATTAAACTAAATCGAGCATCCGCTGTGGGGCTTTCGTTTAATTTGTGAAATTCGTAGTTTTATAATAATAAAAGATATGTCACGCATCGGGATGGGATTTGACGTTCATCGGCTGGTTGAAGGCCGAGAACTGTGGCTCGGGGGAGTGAATATCCCCTGGGAGAAAGGTCTGCTGGGCCATAGTGATGCCGACGTCGCCATCCATGCCTTGTGTGATGCCTTGTTGGGTGCCGCCGCCCTGCGTGATATCGGTTACCACTTTCCTGATACCGACCCGCGCTACAAGGGAATCGATAGCCGTCTGCTGTTGAAGCATGTGATGCGTTTGCTTGATGAGAAGGGTTATTGCTTGGGCAACTGCGACATCACTATCTGTGCCGAACAGCCCAAACTCAATCCCCATATTCCCGCCATGCAGCAGCAGTTGGCTGCGTGCATGGATTGTGAGCCCGATCAGGTGTCGATCAAAGCCACTACCACCGAGAAGTTGGGTTACACAGGCCGCGGTGAGGGCATAGCCGCCTATGCTGTCGCCCTGATTCAGAAAAAGACTGCCTCTAATACCTAAAGCCTATGAACGAGGCTCGACTCCAGCGTCGCATTCCCTATCTTGACATCCTGCGTGTCATCGCTTGCCTGTTGGTCATCCTCATCCATACGCCCATCAGGCAATTTGACTCCTACTATAACACACCGTCGGTGGCCGGTGCGGTCTATACTGTGCTGGTGGCGGTGAACTGCAACCTTTTCTTCATGATTACGGGAGCCCTGTTGCTGCCCGTGACGATGCCAGCCAAGCGTTTCGTCAAGCGTCGCCTGCGGGTGGTTCTTTTCCCGCTTGTCGTGTGGACGATCATCTATCTGCTGGAACATGCCCTGTTGCTGCACAATTTCACACCGCGCTTGTTGACGTCCGTCTTGTTCCATCCTGTCGAGGGATTGCTGTGGTATGTATATGTGCTGCTGGTCATCTATGTGACCTTGCCGCTTGTGAGCAAGTGCATCGAGGCCATCGGCAAGCGTGGCGTTGAGACCTTGCTTGTGCTGTGGGTTCTCTCCTCGTTTATTCCCTATCAGCACGGCATTTTTATTGAGGCCTCACAATACAGTCACAACATGTTCGGCGCCTTTGCCAACTACTATGGCTACGTTCTGCTCGGCTACTACATGCACCGTTACGGTTTGCCTGTCTTTACCCGTGAGCATGGCTGGAAGTGGATGCTGTTATTGGCCTTTGGTATTGTCGTGATGCCCATGTTCGAGTTCCTGGTTCAGGGCAATTTCGGTATCACCTGGCAGCAGCATCTTGATGCCATTACCTGCGACATCAGCGTCAACAACATAGCGTTGGCGACTCTGTTGTTTGCGCTGGTTCAGCGTTTTGCTTCCGATCGTTACGACCGCAAGGCACATCCTGTCGCCGCCACTTGGTGGCCATTGTTGAGCAAATACACCTTTGGCGTCTATCTGTCCCAGATGCTTATCCTGCGGCAAGTCATCTGGCCCCTCACACCCTGGCTGGCGCGTACTCACTGGCTTGTGGATAGTCTAGTCAGCGCTGTATTCGCATTTGTTGTCTGCACCATTTTGGTTCTGGTGCTGCGCCGCTTGCCTTTCCACAAATTCATCATCGGCAGGTGATTCTTGCCTTCAGCGGGCAATATTTCCATTTCATTTTTTTTGATATATCTGCAGTTAGAGTTATCTTTGCATAACCACTAACTGTAAAAAACTTATTGACTATGATGCGAAGATATCTCTTCTTGTTGATGGCATTGGTGGCGCTTAATTGTGTCCAGGCGAGGGCTGATTTTGTGATTGACGGCAAGAGCTATGGCGTTGACACACTGGTTCATCGTCAGGTGGGACCTGGAATGGTCAATACCATCGTGCGTATCCCTGGTTATCCGCTTAATGTCTATGTGATGGAGGTGGACCTGAACAATCCCAATAACCGCGTGGAGACGACTATCGGCTATAACACCGTGGGCAGAACAGAAGCTCTGGCCAATGCCTACACCCGTAACCGCACGGCGACCAAGCGTCCCGTTGCGGGCTGCAATGCCAACTTCTGGGTCGTGTCGGGCAACGGCGCGCCGTGGAGTTCGTTCCAGCTGGGGACACCGCTGGGTGGTGTGATACGTAACGATACTGCCCTGGTCAACGACAATATGACCAACGACTGGTGGAACGGCGGCCCCGAGCGCACGGCAGCCGCAGCCATCACGCACGACAAGACACTTGTGCTGGGACGCATCATTTGGAGTGGTACCATCACCAGTGACAAATTTGCTGAACCGCTGTTCTATCATAACATCAACCGTCGTGCTGTGGCAGGTGAGATATGCCTCTATGGTCCCAATTACACGCGTACCCGCGAGTTTGAGGACGACTGGATCGGCTTCAATGAGCGCGGCAATAACCATACCGACAATTATTACCTCACCCTGGCCGAGGGGAGCGGCTGGACGAACAACGCTCCCATGCGTTTCATCGTTTCGGCCATCGTGCCCGATGCCGACCGCCAGAAGCTGGGTGACTATGACGCCTGCTTGACCGTCACTGGCGATGCCAACAAGGCCACAATGGCCGCCCTGGCTGTGGGCGACGCCATTGAGGTCACCTCGGGATGGACAACCCTGGACGACGGCATACACACCAACCCCGACATCGAGAACATGGTGTGGGGCAATGCTCCTATCATGCATAATGGCGAATTATTGGGCCGCAACTACGACGAGACCTACAACAGTCAGGTCTATTCGCGCACCTGTTACGGCAGCAGTGCCGACGGCAAGCACCTGTACCTGCTGGTGATTGACAAATCGACGAGCCCCCTGTATGGCACCTCGGCAGGTTGCCCCACCGCAGTGGCTTGCCAGATATTGCAGCAGATGTGCCCTGATGTGACCGAGATGGTCAATATGGACGCAGGAGGATCGGCCGAGATGATGTTGTTTGGCAAGGTGATCAATACCACGACCGAAGGCACGCCGCGAGCCGTGGCGTGTGGTTGGCTCGTCGAGGCCGTTGGCGAGGAGGACCATGAGGTGGCCAGTATAGCCTTTGACCAGTTCCGCCTGGATGTGCCCATTTATTCGTCGGCGACACCGCGCATATTGGGATATAACAGGATTGGCGAACTTGTCGCTGAGGATGTGCAGGGCGTGACCCTGACTTGCGACCAGGCCATCGGCTCGACAAACGGAAACACTTTCATCGCTGGCGGTGAGTCCACCAGTGGAACACTCACGGCAACTCTGGGCGACATGACGGCCACTGTGCCCGTGCGCATACTGCCTGCCCAACCCGCCATCGCCTTGCGCCCTATTCTGATCGATAACCGTGAGTATCCCATCGAGGTGACTGCGACCATCGCCACCAATACCTATTTCTATAACCCAGCCATGCTCGACTGGCAAGTGGAGGATGAGGCTGTGGCAACTGTTACTGATGGGGTGCTGCAAGGCGTGTCAAACGGCTCGACAGTCATCAACTGCACCATAGGGGCGCTCAATGACCAGGATAGTGTGATGGTCGAAATCAGCCCTGAGCCATATCTCTTCCAGACATGGGACGGCTGGACCTTTAAGGGAGCAGGTGCCAAGAATATCGCCATCGACGAGGCGACCGGCGATATCACCTTCACCTATAGCAGCAATCGTGCGCCATACCTGCAGATGAGTAAAGACTTGACCCTTTACAGCCTTCCCGATACCGTGGGCATCACCTTCAACTCCACGATGCCCATCGACTATATACAGATTGATACGCGCAACCGTTATAACACAACGTCTAACTTCCTCAGGATTGACCCGGTTGGCGCTGAGGTGTTTGAAGCGGGCAAAGATCACACGGTTCTGTTGGACCTGGCGACGCTGGGCGGTGCCGACAACGTGGGTACATTCCCCTTGACTGTCAAGTCCATCAAGTTTACGCTCAACAAGGGTGGTGAAACGGGTGACCACACCCTCGCCATGAAGTCGTTCTTTTGCCATTATTCCCACACTGGAGCACCACAGGTGCTCACGGGTGACGTGAGTGGTGACGGCGAGGTCAATATCGCCGATGTCAACGCCCTGCTCGGGTTGATCTTGACGTCAACCGCCACGCCTGGCAATGCCGATGTCAACCATGACAATGAAGTCAACATCGCCGACATCAATGCCCTCATCGAGCTCATCCTCACCATCTATTAATAGTGATAAGGCTTTAAAGCCAAATAAAACAGTCATTTTGTTTGGCTTTGCGCCCGAATTTCAGTACCTTTGTGCCGCTTTTAGCAAGAGGTAAAGTTTTAACCGATGAAAGAGAACGAGAAACCTGAAAAAGGTAATCAGATTATAGAGGAAGCGGCACAAGCTGAGTACAAGTACGGCTTTGTGACCGACATTGAAACAGAAGTCATTCCTAAGGGTCTTGACGAGGATGTGGTGCGCCGCATCTCCGCCTTGAAGGGAGAGCCCGAGTGGCTGCTGGAGTTCCGTCTGAAGGCCTATCGCCACTGGCTGACGCTCAAGGCACCCACGTGGGGCCATGTGCACGTACCTGAAATCGACTACCAGGATATCAGCTACTATGCCGCCCCACGCCAGAAGAAACAAGGCGAGGCAAAGGAGATTGATCCCGAGTTGAAGAAGACCTTCGATAAGCTGGGCATACCACTGGAGGAGCAGTTGCGCCTGAGCGGCATGGCGGTTGACGCCGTAATGGACAGCGTGAGCGTTAAGACGACCTATCGTGAGCGCCTGGCTGAGCTCGGCGTGATATTCTGCTCCATCAGCGAGGCCGTGAAGGATTATCCTGACCTGGTGCGTAAGTACCTGGGTAAAGTGGTTCCTTACACCGATAATTTCTATGCCGCCTTGAATTCGGCTGTGTTCAGCGACGGATCGTTTGTGTATATCCCCAAGGGCGTGCGTTGTCCGATGGAACTCTCTACCTATTTCCGCATCAATGCAGCCCAAACGGGTCAGTTTGAGCGTACCCTGATTGTGGCCGATGATGACGCTTACGTTTCCTATTTGGAGGGCTGTACCGCTCCCATGCGCGATGAGAACCAGTTGCATGCTGCCATCGTCGAGATTGTTGTTGAGGACCGAGCCGAGGTCAAGTACAGCACTGTCCAGAACTGGTATCCTGGAGACAAGGACGGCAAGGGCGGCATCTACAACCTGGTGACTAAACGCGGCTTGTGCCGTGGTGACCACAGCAAGTTGTCGTGGACCCAGGTCGAGACGGGTAGCGCCATCACGTGGAAATACCCCAGTTGTGTGCTTAAGGGCGATCACTCGGTGGGCGAGTTCTACAGTGTGGCCCTTACCAACAACTGGCAGGAGGCCGACACGGGCACCAAGATGATTCACCTGGGCAAGAACAGCACCAG
This sequence comes from uncultured Prevotellaceae bacterium, assembly GCA_947302275.1. Lineage (GTDB taxonomy): Bacteria > Bacteroidota > Bacteroidia > Bacteroidales > Muribaculaceae > Sodaliphilus. Next base: position 7,061 of record CAMYUW010000005.1, on the reverse strand, counting down.
CACCATTGTGAGCAAGGGCATCAGCGCCGGCCACAGTCAAAACAGCTACCGCGGTATGGTCAAGATAGCCCCCAAAGCAACCGGTTGCCGCAACTTTACCCAGTGTGACAGCCTGCTATTGAGTGACACCAGCGGAGCCCACACCTTCCCCGTGATTGAGGTGGGTAACGACACGTCGGTCGTCGAGCATGAGGCAACCACCAGCAAGATCAACGAAGAACAGATTTTCTACTGCAACCAGCGCGGAATCTCGACCGAAGACGCTGTGGGACTTATCGTTAACGGCTATGCCAAGGAGGTGATGGCCAAGTTGCCCATGGAGTTTGCTGTCGAGGCTCAAAAGCTCCTCAGTGTCTCGCTTGAAGGCGCGGTGGGATGATTCTAAGAAAAGATTCAGTTGATAGCTTTTGAGCGACAGTCATCATACTAACAACTTAAAACTAAAAACTCACAACTTAAACAATATGTTAGTAATAAAGGATTTACGAGCCTCGATTGAGGACAAGGAGATATTGAAAGGTATTGACTTGACGGTCAAGCCTGGTGAGGTTCATGCCATTATGGGACCCAACGGCTCGGGCAAAAGTACCTTAAGCGCCGTGCTCACGGGCAATCCTGCCTATACCGTGACAGGAGGCAGCGTCGAGTTCTATGGTAAGGACCTGCTGGCCCTCTCCCCTGAGGACCGTGCCCATGAGGGTTTGTTCCTGAGTTTCCAGTATCCTGTTGAGATTCCTGGTGTGTCGATGGTTAACTTCATGCGCACAGCCATGAACGAGAAACGCAAATACTTCGGACAGGAGCCGCTCAGCGCCGCCGATTTCCTGAAAATCATGCGTGAAAAGCGTTCTATCGTTCAACTCGACAACAAGTTGGCCTCACGAGCCGTAAATGAGGGCTTCTCGGGTGGCGAGAAGAAGCGTAACGAGATTTTCCAGATGGCTATGCTGGAGCCCAAACTGAGCATCCTCGACGAGACCGACAGCGGCTTGGACATCGATGCCTTGCGTATTGTCGCCAGCGGAGTGAATACGCTCAAGAGCAAGGACAACGCCACTATTGTCATCACCCACTACCAGCGTCTGTTGGACTACATCAAGCCCGACTTTGTTCACGTTCTGTACAAGGGCCGCATCGTCATGAGCGCCGGGCCCGAATTGGCGCTTGAACTCGAGGAGAAGGGTTATGACTGGATTAAGGAACAAGTCGATTCACAACAATAAGGAGAGATGAACGCGCTCAAGCAATATATCGATCTTTATGACGAGAACCGTGAGGTCTTTGAGCAGCAATCTCCCGCATTGCTCAATAACCTGCGTCGGGTAGCCCGTGAACACTTGGAGGGAGCCCGTCTGCCCCGCAAGGGCAGCGAGGACTATGAGGCGACAGACCTTGAGGCTGTGTTTGGCCATGACTATGGCGTGAACGTGAACCGTCTGCCCTTCGAGGCCGATCCTTCCGAGACCTTTCACTGTGACGTGCCCAACATGAGCACCTGCCTGTATTATAGCAGCAATGATGCTTTCCATAGCAGTGCGACCGCCGAGCGTAATATCGGCAAGGTCGTGGTTGAGCCATTCAGCATGGCAGCTGTGGATTATCCAGAACTGATGACCGCCTATTATGGCCGCCTGGCCCGGATGAGTGATCCAGTAGTTGCGCTCAACAGTCTGCTTGTTCAGGACGGCCTGTTTATTTATGTGCCTGATGGAGTCGTTGCCGAACGTCCCATCCAACTGGTCAATATTTTCAATGCCGCGCTCGACATGATGGTCCAGCGTCGCCTGCTCATCGTTGTGGGCAAGAATGCCGCTATCAAACTGCTGGCCTGTGACCATACCCAGAGCCCCGACTACCGCTACCTGAATAACCAGGTGGTCGAGATCGTTGCCATGCAGGGAGCCATGATCGATTATTATGACATGGAGGAAAGCACTCCCCTCACCAGTCGCGTGTCATCTATCTATGTCGATCAGCATGAGGGCAGCAATGTGCTCATCGACGGCATCACCCTCATTAACGGATTTACCCGTAACAACTACCACGTCGAGGTCAATGGCGAACATGCCGAGACCCAGTTGCTGGGCATGACCATCGCCAGTGGTGAGCAGCATGTGGACAGCCACACCTTCATCAGCCACAATGCTCCCCGTTGCCACAGCAATGAAATGTTCAAGTATGTGCTCAACGACAAGGCAGTTGGTGCCTTTGCCGGTAAGATACTGGTGAAGCCCGATTGCCCGCGTGTCGAAGCCTATCAGGGCAACCGCAACCTGTGTGGCGCACCCACAGCCAAGATGTACACCAAGCCCCAGCTCGAGATTTATACCGATGACGTGCTGTGTTCACATGGCTCGGCTGTCGGCCAGCTCGATGAAGATGCCTTGTTCTATATGCGCACCCGCGGCATCGGCATCGACGAAGCCCGCCGCTTGCTGATGCAGGCCTTTGTCGCCGATGTCATCGATGGCGTTCGCCTGGATGCGCTCAAGGACCGCCTGCACTATCTGGTGGAGAAACGCTTTGCCGGTACCCTGAGCAATTGTGCCAGCTGTATGGCTGCCTGCCGTAAGAACTGAAGAATGTAGAGACGGTGTGTCATAGCGCCTAAAACTTTGATCGGCCTTCCGGCCGAGAAATTAAACAAAATTATTTTAAAAATTGAACACGACAATATGTTCATTTAGTTTTGTTTAATTCGGTTTCTCTGAGTTAAAGGTTATCGCGCGAAGTGCGATAAAAATTCAAGGAATAAATTGTGACACAGTCTCCAAGCGATAAACATAATCATATGGATATTAACAAGATACGCGAGGATTATCCTATCCTGCAACGCCAGATTGAGGGTCGGCCGCTGGTTTATCTCGACAACGCTGCGACCTCCCAGACACCGCGTCCAGTGGTGGAGGCCATCGACCAGATGTACTACCACTACAAGGCTAATGTGCATCGTGGTGTACATACCATTTCCCAGGAGGCGACCGATCTGGTCGAGCAAACCCGTGAGAAGGTGCGTGCTTTCATCAATGCGGGCAGTATCGAGGAGGTGATCTTCACCCGCGGCACGACCGAAGGCATCAATCTTGTGGCCTCATCTTTCGGTCAAATGCTGGAGAATGGAGATGAGATCATCGTCACGGTGATGGAGCATCACAGCAACATTGTGCCTTGGCAACTCATAGGCCAGCGCAAGCGCGTGACCCTGCGCGTGGTGCCGATTGATGAAAGCGGTCAAGTGGATATGCAGGCCTATGAGGATCTGTTCAGTGACAGCACCAGTTTTGTCGCTCTGGCTCATGTGTCCAATGTGTTAGGCACGGTTAATCCAGTCAAGGAAATGGTGGCCATTGCCCATCGCCATGGAGTGCCCGTGCTGATTGATGGCGCTCAGGCCGCTCCCCACGTCAAGGTTGATGTGCAGGATCTGGATTGTGACTTCTATGCGTTCTCGAGCCACAAGATGTATGGCCCTGCTGGTGTCGGCATCCTCTATGGCAAGCGTTATTGGCTGGAGAAAATGCCTCCTTATCAGGGTGGGGGAGAGATGATTGGCCATGTGTCGTTTGACCGCACTACCTTTGCTGACCTGCCTTTCAAGTTTGAGGCAGGTACGCCCGACTTTGTCGATATCGCCGCCTTTGGCACCGCCATCGACTATGTGCAAGGCATCGGATTGGAGAACATTGCCGCCCACGAACATGAACTGCTGACAGCTGCCGTCGAGGGGTTGCGCACGATAGATGGCATACGCCTGTTTGGTACCGCACCAGGCAAGAGTGGTGTGGTGTCGTTCCTAGTGGGTGAGATCAACAGTTATGACATGGGTCTGTTGCTGGATAAATTGGGGATTGCCGTGCGCACGGGACACCACTGTGCTCAACCCTTGATGGCACGTTATGGTGTTTCGGGAATGGTCAGGGCTTCATTCGCCGTCTATAACACGCTCGACGAGGTCGCTTCATTTGTCGCCGCCACCCGCCGCGTCGCTGACATGCTCCGATAGATCTTTAGAGAAATAAATGAAGAAAATTTACGGCTACAAAAGAATCGCCATGAAGAGAAGTGCATTTTTGTTTTTAATAGTTTTTGCGGCATGGTGTTGTCAGGAGGCGAAGGCTGACACTTCATCGATGGTTGCCGTGGGTGATTCTATGATGCCGCTGACCGACATTATCAGGTTGGGACTGCCGCTCCTCAATATCGAGACGGTGGATAGTGAAGAGCCCACCTGCGAATATGTGTCGGCACCTTCGGGTTGCATGGGAATGACCATCCGTAATGCCACTAAGGTGCCTGGACGTATCACCATGTATCAGCGCATCGAGGGGCTTGACAGCGCGGTCTATGACAGCGGAGACTATGAGAAGGATGTAAGTGGCATGACCATCAAGATTCGGGGAAATACGAGCGCTTATGCCGACAAGAAGCCCTACAAAATCAAATTACAGAAAAAGAAGGATATGCTCATGCGCGGTGACGAAGCCAAGTTCAAGGATAAGGAATGGCTTCTGCTCAAGGATCATTACCTTCTTATTACTGCGGGATACATTGTCAGTGAATTGTTGAACATGCCATGGACTCCAGGACATCGGTTTGTCAATGTGGTCATGAATGATGAGTATCGGGGTGTGTATTTGCTTTGTGAATCGGTGAAGCGAAATCCCGATTGCCGCATCAATGTGGACAAGACCTCGGGCTATATCTTTGAGTGTGACCCATATTGGTGGAATGAGGATGTGTATGTCAATTCAGTGACGTCTCCATCCTATAATTTCACGTTTAAGTATCCGGACAGTGATGAAATCCTTCCAGAGCAGTTGACATATCTTCAAGGAGTCGTGACTGATTATGAGAACAGCTTGAATCAGACCACTTATCCTGAGAAGATTGATATCATGTCGTTTGCCTCATGGTGCCTGGCTCATGATTTGATGGGAACTCAGGATTCTGGAGGTGCTAATCGTTTCTACTGCAAATATGATAGTACTGACACTTCTCGCATTGTGATGCCCGTCTTGTGGGATTTTGATATGGCCGAACGTGTCATTTCGCAATGGTCACCTTGTCATACGCACCATTTTAAAAAGCTCTTTAATAATACTAATCGTCAGTTTGTCGATGAATTTGTGTGGCAGTGGCGCAGGGTTGGCACAACTTTTTATAGTGACTTTGTCAATGCGATGAATACCTTCGCGCTCTCGGACGAGTGCCAGGGCCTGAAGGCCAGCGAACCGCTTGAAATGCTGCGATGGAATTTTAATATGGCGGTCGATACCCGCGTTTATGACCGAAAATACTGGTACCAGAGACGGGTTGGGTGGATTGACCCTGCAATAAACGCTCTCAATCCAGTGGGCGATGCCAATGTTGATGGCAAGGTGGAAATTTCAGATGCCACATATCTTATCGATTGGTTGCTCAGCAATAATGGCTCTGCCTTGCATGCCTTTGATGTTGATGGAAACGGCACCGTCTCAATTTCGGATGTGATAGCTATCATTGACATCCTCTTATCTGATTAATTCTAATATTTCATAAATAGAAAAGACAAGATTCCCACCTTGTCTTTTCCTTTCTTTAGTGTTCTGAAGCCTAAATACTTTTTTAACTAAACCCAAATGTCATGGTAATAGACAGGAAAGTCTTAAAACATTGTTATTACTATTTGTGTTCTGATTTGACAATTACAAAGATAAATAATCAATATCAAATGTCAAAATAAAATCTACAAAAAGGCGTTTTTTTTCGGTTAAAACGGCAAATAATAACAAATTTCGCCAAGAAGCCGTGTCTTTTTGACAAATAAAGCGGTTTACAGGCGATGGTCATGCTTTAGGCTGGTAGTGTCGTCCCACCACGTTGCACAGGAAGCCTCTCCCCAGCAGGGAGGCCAGTATACCTGACTTGTTCTTGGGCCTGACATTCTTGTCGAACAAGCAGCCCCAGCGGAGTCGCTTGATGCCTTGCCAGCATCTGTCTTGCAGCGCTCGGTGATCAGTTGCTTTGTCTTGATTGCTCAGCAGCAGGATGTTGAAGTAGGCACTCAACAATCGGCTGCGCACAGCTTTCAAGTATCGCTGGTCGCGTTGCTCCACATGTTTCTCCAATCCTTCACACACGTCCAGTACATCAGCCCTCTTGGCTGAGAATGCGCCCAAAATGCTGCCCTGACGCTGGCGGTAGCCATAGAGTGTGTAATTGATTTTAGCCACACGGCCGCACTTGAGCATCAACGGATAGATGATGGCGAGGTCTTCATAATTCTGGCCTACAGGGTACCGGATGCCCTCGAACAGAGAGGCGTCATACAAACGCCCCCAGGCGGAGTGTGTGAGCCCCTGCTGATAGAATATCCTGCGTATTGCCCGATGTTGGGGAATGCGTATGGGCATGGGCTGTTCGCCCTGGTTGGGCCATATAGGCGTACCATGGTCATCAAAGGGGGTGTAATCTCCCACGACAATGCTAGCCTGGCTTTTGCCCATGGCTTCTATCATCACCTTGATGGCCGTTGGTCGGAGCACGTCATCGCTGTCAACCATCGTGACCATTTCGCCCTGCATCACATCGAGTGCCGCATTGCGGGCAGCCGACAAGCCGCCGTTGGCCTGATGTAAGACGCGGATGCGTTGGTCCCTTTTGGCCCACTGGTCGCACATGTCACCACTACCGTCATTGCTCCCGTCGTCAACCACAAGGATTTCCAAATGCGTATAGGTCTGGGCCACAATGCTTTCAAGGCACTGGTCCAGATAGTCCTTGACGTTAAAGACGGGAACAATAACCGAAACTAGTGGTTCCACTTTCTAACTGTTTTTATTTCACTTTCCACTCAAAGCCATCCTTGGTGTCCTTGACCTCAAAGCCGAACTCACCCAGTTTGTCACGGATGAGGTCGCTCGTGGCCCAGTCCTTGTTGGCCTTGGCAGTGCGTCGCATATCCAACAGCAGGTCAACGGCCTTGCGGTAGGGCTCCAGATTCACGCTGTCGCCGCCGGCGGCATCATCGCGGATGCCCAGTACGTCGAACAGATAGGTCTGGAAGATGCTCTTCAGTTCGT
>CAMYUW010000004.1 GCA_947302275.1 uncultured Prevotellaceae bacterium | reverse complement strand
CTTCAGGAATAATGATTTCTGTTAGATTTTCACAGTATTCAAAAGCATTATTACCGATTTCTGTAACGCCTTCAGGAATAATGATTTCTGTTAGATTTTCACAGTATTCAAAAGCATTATTACCAATTACTCTCAAGGATTCAGGCAAGATGATTCCAGCTAAACCTGTGCAACCTCTAAAAGTTCCGTATCCATTATATCCGTCAGATATTGTACCAATAGAAATCACGGAATTGGGAATTGTAATATCTGTCAACTCGGTGCAATTGGTAAAAGCCCAGTCGCCAAGGACTACCACACTATTAGGAATTACGGTGCCTTTACAGCCCGCAATCAACGTATGGGTGGCTGTCTCGACAATGCCATTGCAATTGTCACGGGAATCGTATATTTGGTTTCCAGGTTCTACCATAATGCTGGTGAGCTTGCTGCAACTATTGAAAGCTCCGTTCTCAATCATTGTCACAGAACTGGGTATAGTTAGCGATTGGATTTTTGATCCATCAATAATGCCACGGGGAACTAGTTCTACATTTTCACCAATTATGAATTGTTCAATGTTGCTTCGATCAGCTATAATATCATAATAATAATCTAGATTGACTGCATTCCACGTGAGAGACTTAATATTATGACAGCCACTAAAATGGCCCATTGTCTTTACAGATCTGCCAATGGTTAATGATTCTAACTGTTCACAGCCTTGAAATGCTTCATAACCAATCTCAGTGACTGAATCTGGAATAATAACAGATTTAATGTTTGTTCCAGATAAAAAGTATCGAGGTATGTACTCTACCTGTTCGCCAATTTGGACATATTCAATTGAAGCGGGCCAATCATCAATTGTACCGTAGGGTCCATTACATCGCTTTGCTTTCCAGTTAAGCTTTAGCAGGTTTGAACAGCCCATAAATGCATCATCTTCTACCAGCTCCAGCGTTTCTGGGATGGTGAGACTCGTCAGACTCTGGCATTCTTTAAAAACTCTACTACCTAAATATGTTAAGCCTTCATGAATATCAATATTAGATAGTGAAGTACAACCACTGAATGCGCCTCCTCCAATTGACCGAACTGATTTTGGAATAGTGATACTTGTCAGGCTTGTACAACCTGAAAACGCATATTCTCCGATTTCTTTCACAGAGTTCCCAATGACAACTTCTTGAAGGGAAGAACACCCACTAAATGCAGACCATACAATCGCAGTTACAGAATTCCCTATCAGGACTTTTGTCAATTCAGGGCAAGTTTGAAATGTGTACCAATTAATTGCTGAAACAGGATAAGTATTGCCTCCATAAGTAACCGAATCAGGTATTGTGACAACACCACTATACTCTCCATCATACGACGCAGGGTATTCGCCTTTGTAAGTGACGGCCACGCTACCAGTGAAATTACCATAATCATCGTGACAATAGCTATAGTAGATGCCATCGACTTCAAAGTCGTGTGCCAGCGCTGATGACACTGCACACAGTGAAAACAGTGCCAGCAGGGCTGTTCGAAAAAAGTGGTTAAGGTTTCTCATAAGCGTGCTAATAGTTTTTCGTGTTGCCGCGGTGGTCCCTCTCAACGGCGGCGGGTGGTTATAGAATGTGAAAACGTGGGGACATTGTCTGTTTATCAACCATTAGGTATCGCCAAACACCTTACTACCAATAAACAGCCCACCCCACGCCATGCGCTATCATGACACCCCATGCGATGGTGGGGTGGATGCAATGCACGCATGAGCGTTGTTGACTGCCCTATCCGGTGAAGAAATTTTGCCGATTTCAATGGTTAGGATAAAGCACGAAACGCTTCCTTATTTACTCAAATGTCTGTCGCGGGATATCCACCACAGCGCATCCCTTGACGGTGACAAAGATAACGGTTTTTTCCTGACTCTGCAAAAAACAAGCCACGAAAACTGAAAACTGAAAACTATTTTGTACCTTTGCCGTTCAATAGAATAATCATCAACACTATAACGATACAATAGAGATAACGATGAATTTTGTAGAAGAATTGAAATGGCGCGGCATGATCAATGACATCATGCCTGGTGCCGAGGAGCAACTCAACAAGGAAATGACCAGCGGCTATGTCGGCATCGACCCGACAGCCGACTCACTGCACATCGGCCACCTGGTGGGCGTGATGATGCTCAAGCACCTGCAGCGTGCAGGCCACCGTCCCATCGCCCTGATTGGCGGTGCTACGGGTATGATCGGCGACCCCTCGATGAAGTCGCAGGAGCGCAAACTCATCGACGAGGAGACGCTGCGCCACAACCAGGAGTGCATCCGCAAGCAGCTGGCCAAGTTCCTGGACTTTGACAGCGACGCCCCCAACCACGCCATCGTGGTGAACAATTATGACTGGATGAAGGACTTCACCTTCCTGAGCTTCATCCGTGACATCGGCAAGCACATCACCGTCAACTACATGATGGCCAAGGACAGCGTGAAGAAGCGCCTGGCAGCCAATGCCGACCACGGCATGTCGTTCACCGAGTTCTCCTACCAGCTGTTGCAGGGCTACGACTTCCTCTACCTCTATGAGCACGAGGGCTGCAGGCTGCAGATGGGCGGCAGCGACCAGTGGGGCAACATCACCACGGGTACCGAGCTGATTCGCCGCATCAACGGCGGCGAGGCCTATGCCATCACCTGCCCGCTTATCACCAAGAGTGACGGCACCAAGTTCGGCAAGACCGAGGGCGGCAACGTGTGGCTCGATCCCAAGCGCACCTCGCCCTACAAGTTCTACCAGTTCTGGATCAACGTGAGCGACGAGGATGCCAAGAAGTATATCAAGATTTTCACCGCCCTGCCCCAGGATGAGATTGCCGAACTCATCGCCGAGCAAGAGAAGGATCCGGGCCTGCGTCCCTTGCAGAAGCGCCTCGCCAAGGAGATCACTACCATGGTGCACAGCGCCGAGGACTATGAGAACGCTGTCGAGGCTTCGCAGATTCTGTTCTCGAACAAGGCCAAGGACATCCTGCACAAGATCGACGAGGAGACTCTGTTGAGCGTCTTTGAGGGTGTTCCCCATTTTGAGGTGCCCCGCAGTGCCATCGACGAGGGTACGCCGCTCATCTCGCTGTTGACCGAGGTGGCAGCCGTCTTCCCCAGCAAGGGTGAGATGCGCAAGCTGACCCAGGGCGGTGGCGTGAGCATCAACAAGGAAAAGCTCGCCGACCCCAACATGCCTGCCAGCGCCGACATGCTGCTCAATGACAAGTACATCCTGGCACAGCAGGGCAAGAAGAAATATTTCCTGCTGATTGTGAAGTGATGAATACATACGGGTCCTGTGCCAGAGTGGTGCAGGACCCGTTTCTCTTTACTACCCCAAAAGACATATTCATAATCAATTTACCGGGTGAAACACCCTTAATATTAACCAACTAACTTATATCTTATGGAACAGAATCGAATTACAGACAAAGAGCTTCAGGAGATTCTTGACTATTTCAAGCAGTTTCAAATCAGGCTCGCCGAAATGAACATCGATGACCTCATTCTGAAACTCAAAAGGAAAGAGCTCACCGAGAAAGAGAAGCAACAGATTATTGAGGATTTCGCTGAGGTAAGGTGTGCTCCTAAACGGCAGTTTGTGCCCACCGAGGAAGAGATCAATGAACTTCTCGGAAAAGGAAAGGATGGAGCAGTAAGAGGCGACTATAAAGAATTTGAAAAAAACATGGATGAATGGCCACTGCTTCACAAAGGTCCTCGCAGGCTCACACCCGAGCAGATTGACCGAATCATCGAAATAACGCGAGATAAGCAATGGTGGGAGATGACAGATGCCGAGAGGAAAGAGATTCTCGGAAACCTGTAATCTCAAAAAAATCCTGCTAAAAAGATTGCAAATCAAAAAAAAAGCAGTAATTTTGCACCGCATTTGGGGCGGCATGCCGCTCGAGTGACAATGGATTGCCTTGTAGTGTAATGGTAACACAACGGTTTTTGGTGCCGCATTTCCTGGTTCGAGTCCGGGCAAGGCAACCACAAGAAAAGGAGTTGAACGCATTCAACTCCTTTCTTGTTTTTACAGCAGGCCTCGCGACCGCAAGGCTGATTAAAGTTCTTGGCGCCAATTTGTAGTCTCAAAAACCCCTGCCGCAGGCTTGGCTTTTGAGGGTGTTGCAAAACTTCACATGACGCAGTTATAATCGGCCTAACGGCCGAGAACCTTTAGCTCGGCGAAGCCAAATTAAACAAAATTTGTATAAAAATCAAACAAAATAAATTTTTATTATAATTTTATTTATAATTTTGCTTAATTTCTCGCGCGTAGCGCGATCATTATATAAGAGACATGAGTTTTGCAACAACCTCAGGCCGGGTCGAAGACGAACTTCCAAATTCGTAAAATTGACTTCGTCGAGCTAAAGGTTCGTGCAATTCGTAGTTTGATTCTACCAGTTGAAGATGTTGCGCAGGAGCCACCAGAGGAGGACCATGGCCAGGAAGAGCCAGATGAGCAGTGGCGCGTTGAGGCGGACATAGAGGCGTGGATTGCGCGTGCGGCGGCTCTCGGCATAGAAGCAGAGCGCCAGCCAGGGAACCGAAATGAACAACAGGGCATTATACTTGAAGGCTGCGACGACATCGCCATGCAAGAGGGCATGGATGGCACGCTGGCTGCCGCAGCCGGGGCATTTGTAGCCTGTGAGCGTCAAGAACCCGCAGCGCGGAAACAAGCCGGACTGTATGGGGTCGAGTGCATAGTAAATGAAGCCGAACACCAGCAGGGCGGCGATGACCAGCAGAATGATGAGTGAGCGGCGCATGTCGCCTTAAGATCAGTTCATCGAGGCGGTCAATATGGGAAGGGCTGACAGGAAGGGCTGAATGATGATGCCCAGAATAATCGTGGCAATGCACCACCATGCTCCCGTCTCGCTGGCACGCTTAGCTCCCTCGATGTCGCCCTCGCGATACTTGTTGGTCACCTTGAGCGCATAGATGATGGCGACGATGCCCGTGGGAATGCAGCACAAGACAGTGCTGATGATGGCCCACACCAGGTTGGTCGGGGGGCAGGGCTCGGCAGGAGCCTGAGGCTGGGCATACTGCGGCTGCAGGTTGATTTGGGGTTGCTGTGGCTGATAGGGCAGTCCCGTGACGGCTTCGCCATCGGCTTTGGGCTCACTGGCTTGCTGCGGCTGAGGTTCAGCATTCACGTTCACCATTTCATAAAACCCTTGTAACTCGGGCATCTGGGTGATCTTAACCCAGTCACCAAGACCTTCACGCCAGACGTAGGCGCTGGAGGTGAGGTTCATCTCCTTGATGGCATCCAGATCCACGGGACCTGTCTGCACTCCATTATGATTAATCCAGTACTGCATAATCGGTGATTTTTTCTATTGTCGCAAAGATAGTAATAAAAACGTGAAAACCAAATAAAAGGAAATGATAAAGTTACTCCAGGCTAGGTGAATTTAGAAGTCACTAAAGAATTTGGGTCTGATGAGCAGTCCGAAACGTATGCGGGAGTGATACTGGTTGTAGTCGAGCATCGTCTCACCGTAACCGTTGTAATACTGCAGCATGATGAACTGGTTGGAATTGTTGTTGATGCGATAGCCCAGTTGGACGATGGTATTGAAATTGAGGTTCCAGCCTTGGCGCTTAACCATAGTCATGTCGAGTACCCATTTATTATCGTTGCTGATGGCTTGGAAACCCGCTTGAGAAATACCGCTGTACTTGAGGATATCCTTGTTGTACTCTCCGTCGATGATGGGGATCCAGAACTTGGCGTGAGCCATGAGCTGGGGGGAGATGTAGGCTTCGGCAGCCAGCGAGATTTTGTTCCAGCTGCGTGAGGCGATGCCGTCCTTGCCGTTGGATTCATGCTCGACCATCAGGGTGGCCTTGCCCACGAGACGGTTTTTCAAAATGATGAATCGCGAGATACCGATACCCGGGTTGAAATTCAGGTCATGAAACGGCAGGGAGAGCTCGAGGACGTTCCACATGGCCTTTTGGGTGTAGAACAGATACAGGTAGGAGTGCCAGGGGAGCACACTCTTGGTGAGGCGCTGCTGGAAGCTGATCTGGAACTTGACGTCGGAATTGTGAATGGTGGGTTTGCCGCCTAACACGGTACCGCCCACAAAGTAGGTGTCCTTGTACAGGCTGAAGTAGGGACGGCTATCCAGCTCAGCGCGGATACTGTCGGCAATCTGAGCTTCAGATTTTTCTGATGTGACAATCTGTCCCATGGCGGGCAGATTCATACCTGCGATTATAATAACTAACAGTAGTAATGAATGCTTGATATTCATAAGCTTCATATTATTATATGTGCAAATGGTTAAAGCAGCAAAATTAATCAAAAAGATTTAAATACCCGCCACAATGTCGCATGTATTGACATTATTTTTGCAGATAAGCCTGTTTTTAGGATGTCAAAAATCCATAAAAACTTTTATGAGGCGGCTGTTTATAAGGAATAATCGCTATATTTGCGTTTTCAACAACAAGGTCATAATAACAATGAAGGATATGGCAACGCGATTTGCGATATGGCTGATGACGGCACTGGTGTCGCTGGCGGCCAGCGGTAAGGTAACTGGCGATGTGGAGCAGGCTATGGCCCTGGCTGGGCGTTTGTCGCCCGCATTGGCGCAGAAGGTAGAGTTTGAGAAAATCGAGGCCGATCAGGGCAAGGACGTGTTTACCCTCGACAACAGGGGGAACAAGGTTGTTATCGGCGGAAATAATGCGGGCTCAATGGCAGTGGGTCTGAATTGTTACTTGAACCGCTATTGCAAGGTGACGGTGTCGTGGTATGCCGACGTGCCCCTGGATTTGCCGGCGGTGTTGCCCGACGTGCCCTCTCCCGAGCACATCACGGCGCGGGTGCCCCAGCGATTCTTCCTGAATTACTGCACATGGGGCTACACGATGCCTTTTTGGCAATGGCGGGACTGGGAGCGCTTCATCGACTGGATGGCATTGAACGGCGTGAACCTGCCGTTGGCTATCACGGGCCAGGAAGCGGTGTGGTATAACGTGTGGCGAAGCCTGGGCTTGAGCGATGAACAGGTGCGCTCCTATTTCACGGGACCGGCCTACCTGCCGTGGCACCGCATGGCCAATATCGACGGCTGGTGCGGACCGCTGCCCAAGGAGTGGCTCGACAACCAGACCGCCCTGCAGCAGCGCATCGTGGAACGGGAGCGGGCGTTGAATATGCGTCCCGTACTGCCCGCCTTTGCAGGCCATGTGCCGGGGGCATTGCGCGACCTGTTTCCCAATGCCGACATTCAGGCCCTGGGCGGTTGGGCAGGTTTTGACGAGCAGTACCGCACCTATTTCCTAAACAGCGAGGATCCGCTGTACGGCCGCATCCAGCGCCTGTTCCTGGAAGAACAGACGCGACTGTTCGGCACCGACCACATCTATGGTATTGACCCGTTTAACGAGGTGGATCCTCCCAGCTTTGAACCTGATTACCTCAACAAGGTGACCCAACACATTTACGAGAGCCTGACTGCCGTTGACCCCGAGGCCGAATGGCTGCAGATGGCGTGGTTCCTCTACTATCAGCGCAAGGATTACACCCAAGAACGCACTCGTGCCATGCTCACGGGCGTTCCCCAGGGCAAGATGACGATGCTCGACTACTACTGTGAGTACAAGGAAATGTGGCGCGAGCATGAGGGCTTCTATGGCCAACCTTTCATCTGGTGTTACTTAGGAAATTTCGGCGGAAACACCAATGTTCAGGGCCGCGTCAAGGAGGCCGGGCAACGCATTGAGCGGGCTTTGGCTGAATGTGGCGGCAACCTTGTAGGCATCGGTTCGACGCTTGAAGGGCTTGATGTGCAGCAGTTCCCCTATGAATACATTTTGGGGAAGGCATGGGATTTTGCCATGACCGACCAGCAGATGATCGACGAACTTGCCGACCGCCATGCGGGTGGAGTCAGCGCCCCAGTGCGTGAGGCTTGGAAGCTGCTCTATGACAGCGTGCTCGACATCACGCCCGGCAATTTTGCTGCCCCACTTCCCTGTTCCTATCCTGCTCTAGGTAAGGAGTCCCGCCCAATGAATTATAATCCGCGAGACCTGCTTGCCGTGTGGGATTATCTGCTCCAGCAGGACGCTGTCACTACCGATGCTATGACCATCGACCTCATCTGGGTGGGACGTCAACTGCTGGGCGACCTGTTCCTCGTCGAGAAGCAGGCGTTTGACCAGGCATGCCAGCGTCGAGACAAGGCTTTGGTCTTTAGGCTCAGCGATTTGCTGTATGATCTCCTGTTTGACCTGGATGCGCTCAATAGCCACCATCCCCATGCCACGCTGGCGCAGTGGCTGGGCCAGGCCCGCGATTTGGGTCGGAGTGCTGCTGTCAAGGATTACTATGAGATGAATGCCCGCCGCCTGATCACCACCTGGGGCGGTAGCCTCAACGACTACGCTTGCCGCAACTGGAGCGGCCTGATGCTGGGTTATTATTCCAAGCGTTGGGAATTATATATAAGGGAGGCGACTTCGGCTGTCATTGCAGGCAAGACATTTGATGCTGATGCCCTGCGTGCGGCCACCGACAAGCTCCAGAAACAGTGGGTTGTCGCTACCGATGAGGTTCCTGCCGCCGAAACCGACCTGGACATTCTCACCCATTGCCGCCAACTGCGTGAAAAATATCGTGCTTATTTTGAGGAACTGTTGTCCTCTTGAGGGAGCAGAATCTCGTCAAGCCAGCCATCGTCACGGTAGCGGCACAGGTCCACATAGGCATCGATGCCTGGGATAATGCCTGTCTCGCTATATTGCCAGATGGTGTACTCGCCCTCCCAGTTGATCTCGGGCTTGGCGTTGGAATAGCGGCCGATGTAGAGGTGGTGTTTGTTGAAATGGGGTGTGAGGTTCTTGTTGTAAAATCCCATTGTGCTGTAAATCATGGGCTGCACGCCATAATGGCGTTCGGTCAACTCACAGAATTTGTCCACGCTGTCGATGAGCTGGCTGCGTGACCAGTCGCCACGCACCTCGACATCCAGCATGGGGATGAGATCCTGCACCGACTTGAGCGCATATTTTGAGAAATTCTCGAACTGCTGGTCGATGGTGGAGGTGGAGGTGAGGTAATGGTAACTGCCTACAAGCAGGCCGTATCTACGAGCCTGGGTAAGGTTATGGGCGTAATGCGGTGATCGGTAGGTGGCACCCTCGGTAGCCTTGATATAGACAAAGCGGATATCCTTGTCGCTGCTCACTTTTTTCCAATCAATAAAACCCTGATGGCTGGAGATGTCGATGCCGTCATAGGCGGCTTGGGTATTGCGGGGTGGCACGGTGGGTTTGCCTCGCGAGCCGGGGTTGGCATTCTGGCAGGCGCACAACAAGATGGCGGTCGCCAGCATGGCGGCGACCAGTGTTGCAGGATGTTTGATATGTAATGCCAGATGGGCCATTATCGTGCTTAATGCAGGTCTGTCGATGAAGTGGGACGCATGGCGCTATACACGCCTGGTCGGAAGTGAGGAGACGTCGCGTTAATCGTTGTCGGCCGAACTCTTGTTAGTCTTCCGACCCTTGTTGCGGGCGTTGCGGATGCTGTCGTTACGTTGTGTCTGTGAGAGCTTGGAAGTGTTGGTCTGCATGAGGGTGGCGCTCTTTTTAGAGGTCTGGCTGTTGGCCTTCTTCTCCTCGCGGGCCTTTTGTGCTGCGGCTTTGCGTTTGGCCTTTTCTTCAGCCTCTTTCTTGGCGGCTTCCTCACGTGCCTGTTGACGGGCTTTCTCCTTCTTTAGGCGCTCCTCTTTTTCTTTAGCCTTCTTAGCCTCTTCGGCCTTTTTCTTGGCCTCTTCTTCGGCTAGTTTCTTGTTGCGCTCTTTAGCCTTTTTGTCTTTTTCGGCTTGCTTTTGCGCTTCTTCCTGTTGCCGTTTGGACATCTTAGGCGTTTCTTTGGGCTTTTGCTCCGTCAGATTCACGCTTGAGGGCTTGTCCTTGTGGTCAACAGCGTCTTTCACACTGCTCTTGGGCTTGTGCTTGGAGGGGGTGTAGGTGATGTCGCTGACAGAGCAGCCCTTGTTGAAACGGCTCATATCAACCTCGCCATAGTTGCCCTTGACAGCAGGTTTAAAGACGCCACAGTCCGAGAACTGCCACAGGATCCACCGGTAGCCGATATTGGGTTGGTTGGCGCTGTACTTGGCTATGAAGAGGGGGTATTCGGCAAAGGCACGTCCCAGGTGCTTTGTGAAAAACTTCTCGCTGGTGTAAATCATAGGTTTGCAGCCATAGTAATCCTCGACCAGGTCGGCAAACACTTTAAGGCTGTCGCGCAGTTGCTGCGAAGACCATCGTCCGGTTACCTCCACATCAATCAGCGGGAGCAGGTCTTGCTCCTCTCGCTTGGCATTGGTGACGAAATTCTGAAATTGCGTGTACACGCTGCTCTTGGTCGAGAGGAAATGATAACTGCCTACCTTGAAGCCGTGCTTGCGGGCGTTGCGGATGTTCTCCTTGTAGCGGGGGTCGATGTAGTCGCTGCCCTCGGTAGCCTTGATATAAACAAACTTGATCTTGGAGTGCTCTTTGAGTTGTTCCCAATTGATGGTGCCTTGATGCTTGGACACATCAATGCCGTCGAACTGCACCTTGGCCGGGTCAACGGTCTGGCGCACTTTGGGCTTGGGTTCTTCGGCTTTGGCAGCAGTATCAGCCTTAGGAGCAGGTGCCGCGTTTCCCTTTTGGGGCTCGGGTGCCTTGACATTGTCTTTTTTCTCGACAGGTGTCTCGTCCTTTTTCTTCTCGGGAGCCTTGGTATTGGCCGGAGCAGCTTCCTGTTTCTTGTTTTTATTGTCGCTGGACTTATCTTTATTGTCCTTATTATTTTTGTTGTCCTTGTTGTCCTTGTTATCCTTTTTGTTCTTGTTCACACGCTCACGGGTGGGCTTGGTGATGTCGTTGTGCTGCGGCGAAGCCTCCCCTGCCAACGGCATGAGAGTGAACATAATGGTTGCTATCAAGGTATATATAGTGGTCTTGCTCATATTCATGAAACCATTGCTATCGTTGTATTCTGAGTAAAGTTGGCTGCAAAGGTAAGAAAAAAACTGGGAAACGTAGGAGTATCCTGCTAAAAGTTTCTCAAAAATAGCCCCAATGATTTATAAAAAATGCGAAAAGGCTTCATGAATAGTGACATTATCAATAAAAAACAGTATCTTTGTAGGATTATCTTCACGCAATATTGAATAAAACAAAACGAGATATGGCAAAACGAGGCGGATTACAATCGTTGAAACAGGAGCGTCGTGAATATCACGACAGGGTTATCAACTTCTTTAATGAACAGGGCGAAGCGCCATTCAACTACAAGCAGGTGTCGGCAGCCGTGGGCGCCAATACCCCCAAGCGGCGCACCCTTATTGTCGAAATACTGGATCAACTTGCCGTTGACGGTTTCTTGGTCCAGGTGGGCATGGGCAGTTATAAGGCAGCCAACCGCTCGTCGGTGGCCGAAGGCATTTTCATCCGCCGCAGCAACGGCAAGAACAGGGTCGATACTGCCAACGATGACGGGATGCCCATTATGGTGGCCGAACGCAATTCGATGCATGCCTTGAATGGTGACCGTGTGCTGGTGCACATCCGCGCAGCCCGCCATGGCATGGAACCCGAGGCCGAGGTTGTAAAGATTCTCGAGCGCAAGGAACAGGTATTCGTGGGTACGCTACAGGTGCTCAAGTACTTCGCCCAGCTGGCAACGGACAGTAAGTTCCTGGCGACCGACATCTTTATCCCCCTCGACAAACTTGCTGGTGGCAAGACGGGAGATAAGGTCGTTGTCAAGATTGTCGATTGGCCTGAGGATGCCAACACGCCTATTGGCGAGGTCGTTGACGTCCTGGGTGTGGCTGGCGAGAACAATGCTGAGATCCATGCTATCTTGGCCGAATTTGGCTTGCCTTACAAGTACCCTGAGAATGTGACCGAGGCCGCCGAGGCCCTGGATGCAGGCATCACCCCCGAGGAGATCGCCAAGCGCCGCGACATGCGCGATGTGACCACATTCACGATCGACCCCGCCGATGCCAAGGACTTTGACGACGCCCTCTCGATTGAGAAACTCAAGAACGGCAACTGGGAAATCGGTGTCCACATCGCCGACGTGAGCCACTATGTTACCCCTGGCTCAATCATCGATAAGGAAGCCTATGAGCGCGCCACCTCGGTCTATCTGGTGGACCGTACCATTCCTATGTTGCCCGAGAAACTGTGCAACAACATCTGCTCGCTCCGTCCCGACGAGGACAAACTCACCCACTCGGTGGTCATGGAGATGGATGCCGAGGCTAGGGTGAAGAAATACAAGATCTGCCACACAGTAACCCGAAGCAACAGGCGCTTCTCCTATGAGGAGGCTCAGCAAATCCTGGAGACCGGCAAGGGCGATCTGGCCGAAGAACTGGCAGTACTCAACGAGATGGCCAAGCAGTTGAGGAAACGTCGCTTTGAGGAGGGCGGTTCGGTGACCTTCAACCGCGAGGAGATAAAATTTGACATCGATGAGACGGGCAAACCCATTTCTGTGCATATCCACGAGTCCAAGGAAGCCAACAAACTTATCGAGGAGTTCATGCTGCTGGCCAACTGCAAGGTGGCCGAGCACATCGGTAAGGTGCCCAAGAACAGGACCGCCAAAGCCATGGTTTATCGTATACACGACCAGCCCGACCTCGACAAGCTGCAGAACTTTGCCGATATCGCTGCCCACTTTGGCTACAAGGTGCGCACCAAGGGCTCGGGGCGCGACATCAACCGTTCCATCAACAAGATGCTGGAAGAAGCTAAGGGCAAACCCGAAGAGGAGATGCTGGCCATCCTCGCCATCCGTTCGATGGCCAAGGCAGTCTATAGCGCGACCAATATCGGCCACTATGGCTTGGCCTTTGACTACTATACCCATTTCACCTCACCCATCCGTCGCTACCCTGACTTGACGGTTCACCGCCTGCTCGACCTCTATGCCGCGGGTGGCAAAAGCGTTGACCCTGTTAAACTGGAAGACCAGTGTAAGCACATGAGTGCTCAGGAGCAACTCGCAGCCAATGCCGAACGCGCCTCGATAAAATATAAGGAGGTCGAGTTCATGGGCCAGCGATTGGGTGGCGTCTTCACGGGTCATATCTCGGGAGTGACCGAGTGGGGTCTGTATGTGGAACTGGACGAGACCCATTGCGAAGGCCTGGTGGGCATCCGTGGCCTGGATGATGACTTCTATGAGTTTGATGAGAAGAACTACTGGATACGTGGTTGTCGCCGAGGCAAGTTGTACCGCTTGGGTGATCCCATCACCATTCAGGTGGCACGTGCCGACTTGATCAAGAAACAGCTTGACTTCGTCCTGGTTGACAAGGAGAATCCTGCCGGTACTCACCGCATCGACCGTGAGCCCATCACCGAGCTGAACAGCCGCAGTACCAGCGGACGAATCTCGCGCGACGAACGCCAGCGCATGCAATATGAGGGCGGTAGCGCTTCACGTCGTCAGCAGCGTGGTGCACGTGGCAACAGCACCCGCCGACAGGTCAAGGAAGCCAGAGGCGCCAAGTCCGGCCGTTCGAGTAAAGCTGGCCGCTCGGGTAAACCCCGTGGCCGCAAGAGATAGGCTTTAGGTATAAGGAATTTTTCCGTTCTGTCCGTTTTATCCGTTCTGTCTGCACGAGATAATGAGTACTATCACACATACCGTAAAACTCGAGACGTTGGGCTGCAAACTCAATTTCTCGGAAACGGCCACCATGCAGTCGCTGTTGGGTGAGCATGGCTTTGTGCCTGTTGCCCGTGGCGAGGTTCCTGACGTGTGTGTAGTAAATACGTGCAGCGTGACTGCCCTGGCCGACAGCAAGTGCCGACAGCACATCCGTCATCTCATTCGCCAGTACCCTGATGCGCTGATGGTGGTTACCGGTTGCTATGCCCAGCTCAAAGGAAAGGAAATTGCCGAAATTCCTGGGGTGGACATCGTGCTAGGCAGTGAGCACAAGGGCGAAATCGCCCAGTATGTCACACGCTGGTTTGAGGACCGCCAGCAGCGGATTGAGGTGACTCCGTCACTCGATATCCGCTCGTTCTCGCCCTCGTGCGACCGTGGTGACCGCACCCGTTATTGGCTCAAGGTTCAGGACGGTTGTGACTATTGGTGCAGCTATTGCACCATCCCTGCCGCACGTGGCCGCAGCCGCAGCGGCACGATTGCCCAACTCGTCGGGCAGGCCCGTGAGGTGGCCGCCGAGGGGGGCAAGGAGATTGTCATTACGGGGGTGAATATTGGCGACTTCGGCAAAAATACGGGCGAGAGTTTCCTCGATTTGCTCAAATCACTTGATGAAATCGAGGGCATTGAGCGTTACCGCATTTCCTCGATTGAACCAGACTTGCTGACTGATGAGATCATTGACTTCTGCGCTGGTTCGCGTGCTTTCATGCCGCATTTCCACATCCCCTTGCAGAGTGGCAGTGACCCCGTACTCAAGTTGATGCGCCGCCACTACGACCGCCAGTTGTTTGCCGACAAAGTGCAGCGCTGCCGCGAACTGATGCCCGACTGCTTCATCGGTGTTGATGTGATGGTGGGCACCCGTGGCGAGACACCCGAATTGTTTGAGGACAGTTACAACTTTATCAAGGGGCTTGAGGTGCAGCACCTGCACGTCTTCCCCTATAGTGAGCGACCTGGCACGATGGCGTTGCGCATTCCCTATATCGTCACCCAGCAGGACAAGCAGCAGCGCGCCGCCCGCATGATTGCCCTGAGCGACAAGAAGCAGGCCGACTTCACGCGCCGCTACTTGGGCGCCATTCGCCCCGTCTTGCTGGAGCATGGTCGTGGCAAGGGCATGATGCACGGCTTCACCGACAACTACATCCGCGTGAACGTGGCCCCCGACATGGCTCTCGCCAACCAAATCGTGAACGTAAAACTCCTATCCCTCAACGACGACCTCTCCGTTGATGCCCAGGTAGTCACCAACAAGCAAAGCCAATGACATGAACGAGATTGAGAAAATACAGTATAGGATTCATGAAATTCGTGGTCAAAAAGTGATGCTTGATTTCGATTTGGCAACACTTTATGGTATTGAAACTAGAGTCTTGAATCAAGCAGTGAAACGCAATATTGAACGTTTCCCTGAGGACTTTATGTTTCAGCTCACAAAAGGTGAGTTAGATTTATTAAGATCACAATTTGTGATATCCAAAACTGATGATACCCAAGAAGATACAGATTGGAAATCACAAATTGTGATATCCAATTTCTCCAAAATGGGAACTCGCAAACTCCCTTATGCCTTCACCGAAAATGGTGTGGCAATGTTGAGCAGCGTGCTCCGTTCACCATTAGCCATACAGATGAATATAGGCATAATGCGTGTATTTACCGAAATCCGTCGCATGGCCTCCGCCCTTGCCTTGCCCGACAACAATGCCGACTTGCGGCGGGAGATACAGGCTTTGCGTGACGAGATGAACGAAATCCTTGCGGACCAAAACGAGATTAATGAGGATACCCGTGCCCAACTCGATGCCATCAGCACGGCATTGGCTGATTTACAACAAGATAAACGCCGTCATCAAATCCGTCGGACAATAGGATTTATACAACCAGATAAGGAAGAATCATGAAACAGGTTGCTGTCATTATATTGAATTGGAATGGTGCTGAATTGCTGCGCCGATATCTGCCCACAGTCATTGCGGGCACCGATGCTGCCATTGCCGACGTTATCGTCGCCGACAACGGCAGCACCGACAACAGCCTGCAAGTGCTTCAGGAAGAATTTCCAGGAGTCAAGGTATTGCGCTTTGAGAAGAATTACGGCTTTGCCGAGGGGTATAACCTGGCCATCAGCCAGACGATGTACCCATATACGGTCCTGTTGAACAGCGATGTGCGCACTCCAGACGACTGGCTCAACCCCCTGCTGGACTACATGGAGGCCCACCCCCAAGTGGGTGCAGTAATGCCTAAACTGTTGCACGACAGTTTGGACGGTCCAACGATGTTTGACTATGCCGGTGCTGCGGGCGGATACATTGACTGTCATGGCTATCCCTATTGCCGCGGTCGCATCTTTGAGTGTGTCGAGGATGATCACGGCCAGTATGACGACGGCCCTAAGAGCGTCTTTTGGGCTACGGGGGCATGCCTGATGGTGCGTAGCCAGTTGTATCAGGATGTTGGTGGCTTGGACAAGGATTTCTTTGCCCACATGGAGGAGATTGACCTGTGTTGGCGCATTCGCCTGGCGGGCTATGACCTGATGATGCTGCCTTCCAGCCACGTCTTTCATTTGGGTGGCGGCAGCCTGGCTTATGGTAATCCCAGGAAGACCTTTCTCAACTTCCGCAACAACCTGCTGTTGCTGCACAAGAATCTGCCCCGCGGCGAGGGCAAGCGCCTGCTGCTGGTGCGCCGCCTGATGGATACGCTGGCCTTCGGCATGGCTCTTGCAAAATTCCATTTCGGTGACGCGAGGGCGATTATCCGTGCCCATCGTGAATTCCGCCAAAAACGGTCCCAATACACCTCTCAACCCACAGTCAACCTCTTGAAGCAATTGCCCGAAGAGCGTGTCAACATCGTGACTGCCTACTACCTGCATGGCGTGAAACGCTTCACTGACCTCAGGTTTTAAGCCTTAGACGTTATGTGTTAGGCGTTTGGCGTTAGGTGTCAGGCATTAGGCATTAGGTTTTAGGCGTTAGTAATTGTACTTAAAACTTACAACTTAAAACTTACAACTTCAATTACAACTTACAACTCACAACTTACAACTTATTAAATAATATGCGCAAACTTGGATTTGGACTCATGCGTTTGCCGCTGGTCAATCCCGACGACCAGACGAGTATCGATATCGAGAAGTTTAAGGCGATGGTCGATGTGTACATGGAGCGTGGCTTCACCTACTTTGATACCGCCTATCCCTACCATGGCGGCAAGAGCGAGGAGGCCTTGCGCGAAGCAGTGGTCAAGCGCTATCCACGTGAGGCATTCACGGTGACCAGCAAGATGCCTGTGTGGGCGATCAACGAGGAAAGTGACCTGGAACGGATTTTCAATGAGCAGTTGGAGCGTTGCGGGGTGGATTACTTCGACTACTACTGGCTGCATGCCCTCAACCGTGAGCGTGTCGAGGTGATGGAGCGCATGGACGGCTGGGGATTCATCGCCCGCAAGAAGGCCGAGGGCCGCATCCGTCACATCGGCTTCTCGTTCCATGACGACTCAGCCTTGCTGAGTGAGATTCTGGACAAATACCCCGAGGCGGAATACGTGCAGTTGCAGATCAATTACCTGGATTGGGACAGTCCTGCCATCGAGAGCAAGACCTGTTATGACCTGTGCGTGAAACACGGCAAACCCGTGATTGTCATGGAGCCTGTCAAGGGTGGTTCTCTGGCCCGCGTCCCCGAGGCCGTGGAGCGCCTGTTCAAGGAATATAACCCCGATGCCAGCACTGCGTCATGGGCCATTCGCTACTGTGCCTCGCTGCCCAATGTACTGACCGTCCTCAGTGGCATGAGCAACATGGAACAGCTTGAGGATAACACTGCCTACATGCGGGATTTCCAGCCACTTAACGACGAGGAGCAGGCCATTATAGCGCGTGCGACCCAGACGATCCGCGATGCTATTGCCATCCCGTGTACCGCTTGTCGTTATTGCACTGAGGGTTGCCCCCAGCAGATTGCCATTCCCGGATACTTCAGCCTCTACAATAACATGAAGCAATTTCCCGAGCTCAAGGGTAATTGCAAGTTATATTACGACCTGATTGCCAAGAGCCACGGACGCGCCAGCGAGTGCATCGAGTGTGGCCAATGCGAAGCCCAGTGCCCCCAGCATCTCGACATCATTGACCACCTGAAACAAGTCGTTGAAGCCTTCGAGCAACCCTGACACCCCCCTAATCATCACCTCGTCAAATGTGAGGGTGAGTCATAATTAGCACCTAGATCTTTGATCGGCCTTGCGGCCGAGAAATTGAACAAAAATTTTTTATAAAAATTAAACAAGACAAAATTATTATTTAATTTCTCGGTGCGCAGCACGGACATATAATTCAACGAATGAATTGTGAAGTGCCCCCAAGTTTTGTGAAGGCTAACTTTGTAGCAACCAGAGGTTTAATAGCTGGTCCTCAATGATATAGCTACCTCGTTTATTGATTACAAGGCCATAATTCAAAAGTTTGCGTATAGCTGCCTGCACACTGCTGGCGGATAGCAATCGATGACGCTTAATAAATTGTGACGAGGTGATACGTGATGCGTATATATCTTCTGCGATAGCATATAGTAATTCTTTTTGTGGTAAGGTGAGCCGAGCCAATGTCTGACTGTATTGATGTCCTTTCTCCTGTACCATATCGTCAATGATACTTTCAGTAAGTGAAACGTCACAAGTATTGCCCAGTAAGCATGCTGTAAAGGCTTCGTGAAAAACCTTTTGCATGTAATATGTATTCCCAAAGAACACACTATCTACTAATAGTAAAACCTCTGGAAAAATGTTTAATTGGCTGTTTTTGAAATGAGTTAGAACAAATTCTTTATACAAGTCTTCATTTAATACATCAAGCGTCATGATTGAGGCACTTTGGTAGAATGGTCGTGTGGGATTAAGGAATAATTCATTAATAAAGTGTTGTTCACAAGAAGTAAAAATGAAGTTGGCATTGGTCGATTGAAGGATGTTCTGGCTGAGCAGCTCTTCTACGTTTTCCTCAGGATAATTTGCAATCTGCTGGAATTCGTCAATTGCTACGATACAGCGTTGGTCAGCTAGCTCAATGCATTTAAAGATTTCTTCCAGCGTAAGTAGGGGATTGATAATGTCACCCAGTTTAACATTAAATATTGGTAAGCCTTGGTTCGGCTCATAGCCCCAAAAATTACGTAAGGAGTGCATGGTCTTGATAAAGATATTCATCATGTGCTCGCTTTGGCTAACAAAAGCATTGAACACCGTGTGTGCCAATAAATAGATGAATTCTTGTAAACTTGACGTTCTTAGTATGTCAACAAACAAGGTGGTTACTTGTTCTTTCACCTCATCCTTGTCAAAACAGTAATTGATCAGTGCAGTCTTTCCTATACGTCGATCTCCAATAATCACCATATTCTCTCCACCCGACAGAATGCATCGTGTCAGACGTTCTACTTCCTCCACACGGTCGCAAAAGTATTCAGGCTTAATCTTGCCAGTAACAATAAACGGATTCTCCATAACAAGTTATATTTTGGTGGCAAAGATAAAACCTATTTTCAAATTATGCAAATCAAATTATTTAAATTGAATTATTCAAATCAAATAATTTTTCTGGCGACAGTTTGGTTTACTTTTTTGGCAGGGTATCAGTATTGTTTTAACAACCTATAGTGATTGACATAAAACAACTAAGAAGGTCTTGAAACGGTAGTTGGTATTTTTTCATCATTATCCAATTTGAAGGGAGAGTGTGTCAGGATGACAACCACTTTCTTTTTCTCTTTTTGTATTGATTTGCACTTGTCCCCTAATATATAGTATTGAAAAGTAAAACTATTAAAGAAATAATGTAATATTATTTTGTTGGTTTGAAAAAAAGTGAGTAATTTTGCGGCGTCTAGTTGTTTCCAATGGGAACGTTGGATGTCGCAGCCATGCGATACTTTTGAGATCTTGTTTCGGAAAAATCGGCAATTTAGAAGAAGCAATCAAGATAAGCTGGGATTGTAGAGGATGATATTCAAATGTGATCCAACACGTGGACTTTTAGCTTGCTCAATGATTGCTAAGGTGTTTGCCGATACCTCCGAAACATTGAAAAGGGCTATGAAGTCCATGTTTTTAATGGTATTGCAGGCTTTACTATGTATTAATAGACTTTTAATGGCTACAAGTAGCTAAAATAATGATGAAATACTGCGTAAATAACTGTAAATCAAGTATTTACCCCCCCATGTGCCGCAAGATCCACTTGGTGGTGATTATGTGTGTGGGGATTTCATCATGGCTTTTGGAAAGTTGTCTTTATCCGGTTATCATCATTTGGGTAAAGAATTCATGCAAAATAATCAAACGAACTGTTGCGGCCGTTCGCGCAACACAGATGTGGCACAAGCCGATGAATGGCTTGATGCCATGTTTTTATCTGAAGGACGGATGGAGTCTGTATTATAATGTCAACTGATGCCTATGTAAAAATCTAAGATTATCTGTTTACATATCTGCAAATCTTTTTTTGATTCTTGTTTCGGGAAAATCGGCAATTTTTGAAGAAGCAATCAAGAGTTAAATAAGGTGGTATTCCACGTGTGTTCGCGGACTCATCAAGCTCTTATTTATTGATTGCCAAATTGTGCGAAATCCCCGAAATGTGAGCTCAAGATGAAGAGTCCGCATTTTTTGTGTATATAGTTACACTTCATTCTACTTAAAACTAAACATACTGGATATTTATTCGATTTTAGGATATACCATATTAATTTAAATAATTAAACGAATGATGAAATTTTTTACTTTTGCACGTCTCATGATTGTGCTATCGGTCATGAGTCTCGCAGCTCAAGTTCAAGCTGCGCAAGTCTATCTTGATGTGCCTGCGACTTACAATGCCTCCAATCCTCGGTGGCTTGTGTGGGCATGGGATAGTGGTCAACAAGGCGAATGGGTGTACCCCACAGCCGTGTTGAGTAATGGTCTCATTGAGTTTGACGTCACCCACGACTACTTCCAGTTTGCCCGTGTTAATCCCGATGATTACACTGTGGTGTGGAATCGCACTGTGGATTTGACTGTGATTGCCGGCGCGACCTACACTATCTACACGATCACTGATTGGGTCATGAATGTGAATGTGACCCCGTATAAGACCGTGTACCTCGATGCATCGGCCGTATCCGAACAGGGTAATGTGTGGTATGCCTGGTCATTTCCCACCAACGGTCAGGGCTCGTGGTATGCAGGTACACCGTCGGGCAACAAGCTGGCATTCAATGTCCCCAGTTACAATGACATGATTGTCTTTGTGCGCATGAATGCCAACGGCGAACCCTCGTGGAATATCGCGTTGAACCAGACCCAGGATTTGAGTGTTCAGTGGGATGGCACCTACGTGATTACTGACCTGGGCAGCGACAGAATGGTTGGTCACTGGGGCCAGGAAATGAGCCTTGCACAACTTACTGCCAATGAGATGTATCTGCCTGACCAGTGGGTGATCAATGAAGTGGCGTTGGATGGCACTTATTATGGAGTTTACTTCATTGCGTCCCAGAATATGCTTATTCTGAGAAGCGATGTAGCCAATGATGCCGACCACAAGTGGTACCAAAATGAGAATGACGCTTTCTACCAGAACCTTAGGGCCAATGGTTATGACTTCCACGTGTACAAGAAGGGTAGCTTGTACAAGCAGAATAACTGGGTGGCTTTGCAGTTCCCCAACTTATCAGTTCAAGGTATAGAAGAGGTAAGTACCTGGGTAGGCCATTACGTTAGTGGTATTGTTGGTAAACTGAATGTTTCCAACAGTTTTGACATCACCTTGGAATTGACTAATGAGCAAATGGAGGCTTGTACTGTAGGATCTGAAGTTATCGAGGCCGAGCCCGAAGTCAACACCTACAGTGTGCCCTTCTTTAACCTGCATGACCAGGGCCGTATCTACAACGACAACATGCGTAATCCTTATGATGCGAACTATAACGGTGACCTGGATTACTTAATGGAAGGTCCGCAGTTCCTGCCTATTGCTAAGCCCAATGAGGTGTGCACCCTGGAATGGGCTATTCTGGAATATGATCAAACCAATCACAATTATTATTTTGAAGGGCCTGCGAAATATATTGAATATGATCAAGAAACGGGCGATTTGGATTTGACTCATTCACGCAACATCTTTAACCTGAAGGGTAGAGTGGACATTAATTTCACCTATTGTGATGGTTATAATCCCAATGCTGGCATTTCAGCAGATGACCAATTGGCTGGCGAAGGCGAAAGCAAGGCTTTCCAGACAGGTATGATGCATACTGTGATAGGTCTGGTCAAGACCGAGGCTCGCACTGTGAAGAGCCCGCAATGGGGTCCCCGTCGCATCAACGCAGAGCCCGACCCGTACTTTGGCGTAGAGACCAAGGATTGGGATATCAAGTATGAATTCTATCCACTTGAGGCTCCCACTCAGAAGTATGACCCGATTACTGGGGTGACTGATGTCGTAGTCGATAGGAACGTCACTGCCGTGACCTATTACAACCTGTCGGGTCAGGGTTCCAGCAAACCCTTTGCCGGCATCAATATCGTGAAGACGACCTATAGTGACGGCACGTCGAGTGTTATCAAGCAATTAATGAAATAAAAATAAGGAGGAAAGAACGATGAAAAAGAATATGACAATGATAAGCCGATTACTCGCCTTTTCTTTCTTAGTGTTCATTGGTATAGTGGATGCAATGGCTTATAATCCAAAAGCCATGCCCGAAACCTCTACAACGGCCAATCCCAAGTATTATCTTATCATGGAGGTTAACCATGGCTTCTATGTGCGCCACAGGGGTAACGGTAGTGACATCTATGTGGATCAAAATACACAATTCAGCGATGCCTTATTGTGGTATTTTGTTGCCGATGGCAATGGTGTGAAGATTGCTGCCAAGAATTCCAATGGCCTGTTCCTGGAAGGTCGAGATCTGACAACGACATATCTGCAAAACTTCAGTGCAACTGGTACCACATGGTATATAGCTGAGGAATTTTCAGGACAGAAAGGTCTGTCTATTTATTGGAATTACAGACCTGTAGCTACAACTTACAAGAGGCATTGGTCAACCGACCGTTATGGCCTTGAGAATTATGCCCGCTTGCAGAATGATGACGGTGATGCCACCAAGAGTGATTTTATCTTCATCCCTTATGAGGAAGCCCTGGCAGCAGCCCAGACGACAGGTGTCTATGTGATTAAGAACCGAGACAATGAAAAGTATATCTGCCAGGCTGCCGGTGACAACGACTTAACGGTTTCAACCAAGTTGACCACCAATTGTGTGTGGAGCGTTGTCAATGACGGTGGTAGCACAGTAAGAATCCAGAGCTATCTGCACGAAGGTCTTGACCCCATGCGCATTAAGGGCACCAATGACTTGACCTTGATGCCTGCCCATGATGCTGAGGATGGTTATTACATCATTGGTGGAGCTCAACAGCATTCGCTCTACGGTGATGCTTCACGTGAGGCTGCCACATGGTCAACTGGTGTTACTGCTACTAACGACTGGGAACTGATTCCTTATAACACGGTGGATGACGATGATATCCTTTATACCGAAGAGGATATTGAAATGGGTCGATTCTTCCGCATCGAGAATTATCGCATTAAGCATGACATCGGTGCTAACGGTACCAACGTTGCTGAAGATGGTGGCTGGCTTGAGGACGTCGATCACCGTGCCGACCCCTCGATGAAGGATATGCCTGGCGACCGTGTGGATATCTACTGCGTGACCCCCGACATGAGCCATGCCGCTGCCCTGTGGGAGATTGAACTGGCGATTGCCAAGAACAGCGATGGTAACGATCAAGCCACCGGTGTGCTGGGTACACATTCCCACAATATCTACCGCATCCGCAACGCCAATACCAATAAGTACATTGGTGAGGTCAATGCCGCTCGTAACGGTAGCAGTTACTTGCCCGTTGTCCGCAATATCAAGAGCGAGAAAGCCCGCTACTCGGCCGGTTTCTGGTTTGAGCCGCTGGGTGAGGGTCAGTACCGCATCGCTATGTATGACCGCACAAGCACCACGACTGACAACAACGTGGGTTACCTTGTAGCCGAGACCAACACTTCATTGCCCTATTGCACAGGCTTGAAGATTGTCACGACACCTCCTGCCGCCAATAGTGAGGGTGCCTGGTACCTGCACCTGGCCGAAGAGATCGAGGTTGTGATGCACACCATCGGCAATGCCTCATGGGCAAGCGCCTACTTCCCCTTTGACGTCGTTCCCACGCCTGGTATGGAGGTCTATACCGGTGAGTGGACCGATGACCACTCGGGCATTATCCTGACCGACTTGAATGATGTGCCTGCAGGTAATGGTATGATTATCAAGGGCCAAGCTAATCAGGATCGTCATAGCTTTGCTATCGCCGAGGCAACATCCTCGTCGCAATATTTTGCCAATTCACCTTTCAGCGGCATCGTTGAGAGTGAGTGCTATCCCATTGACCAGAACAACCGTTACGGCGATACCGAAATCGCTTTCTGGGGCGCTAACAACGCTGTGGATTCCACTTGCGTCAACTATGGCTGGGGCTACTATTATGTGCTCAGTGGCAATACCTATGACCACAACGAGAGCAACGTGGGCATGTATCACCCCAATGGTGACTATCTGATTGCCAACAAGGCATACGTCAAGCTTGAGAATCCCATTGGCGCTCCTGCAGGATTCCTGTTTGTCAGCAGGCAGAATTCCTCTGCTGCCGTTGAGGAAGTCGTGATTGAGCAGGAGGCTACCGAGGAAGTCATTTACGACTTGATGGGTCGTCGAGTGGTGAATCCCACCCGTGGCATCTACATTGTCAACGGCAAGAAAGTGTTCATCCAATAAAACTTGATTAACCTAACAATACAACAACGATATGAAATTTAATTTGAAATCCTTAATGATGCTGTTGGCGGCCATCTTGCCGTTGATGGTTTGGGCACAAAAGCCCACTTGGCAGGATACAGACCCCAATGCTGCCAACTATCTGCCCTATCGCCATGCGTTGGTGGGCCGGGACTGCATGATTAACCGCATCTTCTCCACAGTTGATGTGGGTTCGTGGAACGTTAACACCAACAACATGCTTGACGAGGACCTGGACAATGTGGCCACGTTCCCCGCCATCGTGCAGGCCGAACTGTTGGCTTCGCCCGGACTTGTGAGTGTACGCGACATCAGTCGTTATTATGCCGCTGGCACAACGGCCGGTTTCTGCGTTGTCGCTTCCGACCTGTCGGTCGTTTCACTCAATGCGCTGAACTGCTTATCTATCATGTTCTACAAAGATGGAGAACTGGTAGATACCAAGGCGATTGAAGTGGCCCAAGAGGGTGGCGTGCTTGCGCTCAATGTCGTCAAGATTCCGGGTTCGGAAGACGTGTGCATGTATCTTGAAGCGACTACTACCAAAGGCGACTTTGACGAAATCTGCCTGATTCAGCATGGTGTTGTCGCCGATGTAGGTAAAACCTTTAGAGTGAAGTATGCGTTTGTCGGAAAAGACAATAAGCACATCATCACGACCACCAATGGTCACATTGGTTACAACGGCGTCAAGTATAATGTTGAGGCCAACAAATGGATTGTTCCCGTGCTTATTCCCATCAAGACTGACGCCAATAAACTTATCGACGATGATCCTACGACCCATGAATATGTTGTGAGTGTAGCATCAATTGGCTACAGGGGAACTGTTGAAATTAAAACCGAAGCTTATGAGAAAAATGGTGCGCCCTATAATGGCGAGACCTTTGAGGCTGGTTGTGAAGTCGGTTTCACCGATGTGTCGGGTTCAGCTTTGAATCTACAAGCTGGCCTGTGGGCCAAGTTCCGCTTGTATGACCGCAACGGTGTTGAGGTTCAGACCGAGGTGATCGATGCCAGTGTCCTCAACCTGAATCTGGTGACGGCTGCCGACAAGACCAGTTCGGTTATCGCTAAGGTTCCTTTCTCTTCTTACAAGATTGACTACTATACGGTTCTTAGCGCAGACCTGGGTCCTGGCCCGGGCATCCAGAATGCTTTCGTCCGTCCTAAAGCCAGCGTGGATCACCACTGTGCCATCCATACGTCGGCCGAAACCGACATCTGCTCTACTCAGACTTCCATGCAGCTCTATGCCAACAATGACCTGACCATCGAGTGGAGTGTTGTTGACAATAACGGTAATCCCAATGTGCAGATCAGCCCGAGTGGACTCGTGACCGGCCTGGATCAGGTGGATGGTGATTATGTCTTCCGTGCCACCTCGTTGTGCGGCAAGGGTATTCCGGGCAGTGAAGGCGTTGATGCCAACGGTAACTGCTATGTGGATATCGTGATACACAAGGGTAATGATAATTTTGATGTCGAGAACTGCGAACAGATGCTCTACGGTAATAATTATGCCCTTATGAATTCAATTCCTGTTGGTGAGGGTGCAACCGGTTCGCTGCTCAGTATCACCGACTTTGACCATCCAGAGTTTATCCTTGATGAATATAAATCGACTGCCGCAGGCTATACATCTGGTTTGAGTATTGCCAATGACTTGATGATTGTGGGCGTGAAGACCGCGGATGGCAGCTTCATCTGTGACGGTACTCAAACGCATGATGTGCGCATCGG
Organism: uncultured Prevotellaceae bacterium; assembly: GCA_947302275.1. GTDB lineage: Bacteria > Bacteroidota > Bacteroidia > Bacteroidales > Muribaculaceae > Sodaliphilus. The sequence continues at coordinate 70,185 of CAMYUW010000004.1, read as the reverse complement.
CTTTGATGTTGAGTTCACCAGTAACGGCCTTGAAGCCGACTTGTTGCAGTTCTTCAACATCCGCACTTATGACGTTGATGTCAAGACCTATCAGAAGGTAATCAACGAGAGCAATGTATTGTCTCTTGACCTGATTGGTGCCGATAAGGTGCAACGTGTGAAATTTGCGATTACAGTGCCTGCAGGTACTAAGTTTGACCGCTTTGCACTATGGAAGTCTGGTCTCTTGAACCTGACCCTCTCGCGTCTGAATATCTACGATGTTTTCATTGACATGAGTCCTGAAGCATCACCTTGCGCCAAGCCATTTGGTTGCGGTGTGGAGCAACTCAATAATGAAGAGCATGGTGCCCGCATCAATGCTGATGCTACCGGAAACATCAATGTGATAACTGCCCTTAGCACTTCGGCTAACCTTACCTACATAGTGGATGAGGATCCCGAATTTGAGACCTACATGGAGCACTTCTCCACTGCAAACGCCGGTGGTACGACCTATGCTATCGACCTGGGCCGCACGCTGGACTATCGTCACCAGATTGGTGTAGTCATTGATAATAAGACTTATCTCGCAGGTGTTGACGTGGGTGGATGGCTCACCATGAAGACCTACTACAAGGGCATTGAAACCGGTGATGTAAAGAGCGACTGGAAGGTGCTGGGTGCCGATGTGATCGGCTATGGCGACAAGAATGTGCTGCTCATGCAACCCAAGTTCAAGTATGATGAAATCCGCATCACTGTGGCCAATGTGCTGGAAGCTGCGGATCAGATGAAGATCTACGGCCTGTTTATCCGCAATGATATCGACAACGACGGTGTGCCCGATTGCCTGGATGAGGAGTCCTGCGGTGACATGGTGACTGGCGTGATGACTACCAAGGCTTGCGAGGGTCAGACGATGAACCTCACGGGTACCTATAGCGGCAATACCGGTATCACGTTGTTGCTGAGTATGCCTGAACAGTTCTCCGGCACCATTCCTGTTGTGACCGGCGATGGTGGCGAGGTAGAAATCAATGGCATTACTGCTACCCAGGCAGGCCAGTTCACAGGTCTGTTCTACACTGCCGACGGCAAGTTTGTTTCGTCGTTTGACTACCGAGTATATCCCACCTACAGCCGCTGGCGTGACAACACCATCAATGCTGACTGGAACGAGTGGGCCAACTGGACCAACGGCGCTCCCTACCTGTGTACCAACGTTACCATCCCGACGGGTGCCGCCAAGTATCCCTCACTCACCACCACGACGATGGTCGAAGGCGATGAGTATCCTTGTGCTGCCATCCACTTTGAGCCGGGTGCCGCTGTAGAGTATGTTCACCGCTTGAACTACACGAAGGCATGGGTTGACTTGGAAGTGGAAGCCAACAAGAACTATCTGCTGAGTGCCGCTCTCAAGAGCACCTATACCGGTGACTTCTTCGTGCCCGAGAACGACTTTGTTACTGGTGGGGATGAGCGTGTGGTTTATTTCACCGACCTGACTCCTGATAATACGCCTGCCAAGCGCTTTGAGCCCAAGATTTATCAGCGCCTGTGGGACCGTGTTGATAAGAACAAGGTTTACAAGAGCAAGAGCTGGATTAGTCCCAGCGAATTTGAGGATCAGACCAGTGCCATTATCGAGACCACACAGTGGAGCTACGCCTTCAACGCGCTCAACCACAATTATGTGCTGGGCGAGGGCTTTGCCCTGCTTGCCGATGGCAGTGAGGATCCCGACAACACGGGCAACTACATCATGCGTCTGCCCAAGACCCATACCGAGTACTATTACTTTGATGATTTCTCTCAGGAGCAAGTCAGCGCCAAGGAGGATCTGACCCGTACCAATGGCGACCGCTTCGTCTATGAGGGTACTGCAACGATGACATACGACTATAACGGCGTGCCTCGTCCTGTCTATGCCAACCTGCCCTTGAGCATCACCACGCCCGCCACGGCAAGCAACGTGACCACGTTCATCGTGGGCAACCCGCTGATGAGCCACATCAATGTTGAGCCGTTCATGAATGGAAACAGCAATGTGACTGGTCTTAAGTACTTTGACGGTACGACCATCAGCTCGGCCATCGACATCCAGGGTGTAATGGTTTATAGTGGTCAAGCATTCACCCGCATTAACCCGATGGAGTCCTTCTTTGTCGAAGCTGCCGAGGGTACGTCTGTAACCGTTAACTTTACCGAGAGCATGATTGGTGATGGTGCGATGCACAGCATGATGCGCGCTCCGAAGCGTACCGCCGCTTTCAACGAGCTCCGCGTCAGTGCCACCAGCAATGGCGTTACCGCAAGTACCCTGCTGCTTGATGGCGTGGATGCAACCGCTCCAACCCTCATTGATGAGGATGCCGCTCCCAAGCTGGCTGTCTTCACCGTCTTTGATGGACGCAGCTATGACATCCACAGCCTGAATGACCAGCATGAGATACCTCTGGGTATCTATATGCCCGTCGCTGCTACCGTGACTTTGAATTTCTCGGCATCTGATGGTATAGATCTGAGCCGATATGAACTGCTTGATATCGAGACCGGCAACACTTATAGCCTTGATGAGTCCAATGAATTTGAACTCGAGGGTACCAGCATTGGCCGATTCTACCTCGTTGACAACAACATCTTTACCAGTGTGGGTGAGATGCAGTCAATAGCTGAAAATGTCAATCTCAATGTCAAGGGTGATGTCGCTACAGTGACAAGCAGCAACGACGATATTATCAAGGTGGAGGTAATCTCAACCGACGGCAAGATCGTTAACGCTGTTGACGTGAAGAATGACAATCAGGCTTCAATCAAGACCATCAAGGGTGTCAATGTCATTGTGGTTTATCGCAAGGGCATGCAACCCAAGGTGTTCAAGATTCTGAATTGATAGCGCAAAAATTCTATTGAGATTTTTATAGGAAATAGTTAGTAATTTTTCATCATTATCCAATTTGAAGGGAGAGTGTGTCGGGATGACATACTCTTTCTTTTTCCCCTTTTTGTATTGATTTGCACTCTTCCCCCAAATACATAAAAAGGGTTAAAAGTATTGACAAAGGGGTCTGGATGTTGTATTTTTGCGGCATATTGCAATGGTGTACGCCATTTTGCGCATAATCACCAGAAGATTTTATTAGGGACAAAAACCTGAAAAGACAATGGCAACAAAAGAAAACAACATTCAAAAAGAGCAAAATCAGCCTAAGGGCAAGGTGTCTTATCCGCTTACAAAAATCAACTTTATTCTGATGGGTATCTGCTTGTTGCTCATCATCATCGGCTTCTGGCTGATGACAGGTGATGCCAATGTGGGCAACACGTTCAACGCAAAGATCTTTGAGAGCAGCCGCATCACCACAGGCCCGATTATCGCCTTCCTGGGATTTGTGCTTATGGCGTTTGCCATCATTTACCGCAAGAAATAGGATTTAGGATTGATTGTCAAACAACTAAATCAACTGTGAACAACGGTAACAGCATGCTTTAATTGTAAGTTGTATTTGTTGTTCAGGTTGTTTGAAATTACTGACGACTGAAATATGAATTGGTTCCAAGCATTGATACTGGGCATTGTCCAGGGTCTGACCGAGTATCTGCCTGTGAGCAGTAGCGGCCATTTAGCAATTGGCAGTTATTTGTTTGGCATCGAGGGTGCCGATAATCTGACGTTTACTGTGCTGGTGCACGTGGCCACGGTGTTGAGCACCTTTGTGGTCCTGTGGAGCGAAATTGATTGGATCCTGAAGGGTTTGTTCAAGTTCAAGATGAACGATGAAACCAAGTATTTCATCAATATCCTGGTGTCGATGATTCCCATCGGCATCGTGGGCTTCTTTTTTAAGGACAAGGTGGAGGAAATCTTTGGCAGCGGTCTGCTGATTGTGGGCTGCATGCTGCTGTTGACTGCCGCATTGCTCATCTTCTCCTATTATGCCAAACCGAGGCAGAAGGAGAAAATTTCGTGGCGTGATGCGTTGGTCATCGGTATCGCTCAGGCATGTGCCGTGATGCCGGGACTGTCCCGTTCGGGCAGCACGATTGCTACGGGTCTGCTGCTGGGCAATAAAAAAGAGTCGCTGGCGCAGTTCTCGTTCCTGATGGTCATTCCGCCCATCCTGGGCGAAGCATTGCTTGACGTGCTCAAGATGGTCAAGGGCGAAGAAGCCTTTGGCGGCATCGACACGTTGCCCCTCGTGGTGGGCTTCGTCGCCGCTTTCCTGGCTGGATGCTTGGCCTGCAAGTGGATGATTAACATCGTCAAGAAGGGCAAACTGGTATGGTTCGGCGTGTATTGCATTATTGCCGGTCTGCTGGCCATCGCCCTCTCGCAGCTGATGCCTGCCCCTGTAATGTAAATAAAAAACTACGAATTACACGAATTTCACAATTTCAAGAAATTTGTTAGTTTAATTCGTAATAATTTGATACGGATGCCAATTTAGTATAATTAGCGCAATTTGTAGTTAAGAATAACAATGCTTAACCCTATAGAAGGCGAAATATTCTGCATAGACAAGCCGCTGAGGATGACCTCGTTTGCAGCGGTCAAGAAAGTGCGAGCCGTCTTGCGTACCCACTTGAAGACCCGTCAGGTCAAAGTGGGCCATGCCGGTACGCTCGACCCGCTGGCGACAGGTGTGCTGATGTTATGCACCGGCCATGCAACCAAGCGCATCGATGAATTGCAGGCTGGCATCAAGGAGTACATCGCCGACTTGAGGCTTGGAGCCACAACCCCCAGCTATGACCTGGAGACCGAGGTGGATGCCACATTCGAGTGGCATCACATCGATCGCGAGCTCATCGACAGTGTGCTGCAAGAACAGTTCACAGGCAGCATCGAGCAGGTGCCGCCCTCATTCTCGGCCTGCAAGATCGACGGCAAGCCCGCTTACAAACTGGCTCGCAAGGGCCAGGACGTGGAAATACGTCCTAAAACCCTTGTCATCGACGAAATCGAGGTGCTGAATTGCGGACTGCCCGAGGAACCGACGCTGCAACTGCGCGTGGTGTGCAGCAAGGGTACCTATATCCGCGCCTTGGCACGCGACATCGGCGCAGCGTTGGACAGCGGAGCCCACTTGACAGGATTGCGACGCACGCGTGTGGGCGACGTGAGGGTGGAAGATTGCCTGACGCTTGACGCGCTGGTCGAGAAACTCGACACCGAGACCTATGTCTCACCCGAACAGGCTGCCGCCGAGCGCCTGGAACGTGAGCGAATAGAAAACCGCGAGCGTGCTGCCCGCCAGAAGGCCGAGCGCCAAGTCCGCAAACAAGAGCGGAAATGTGATGCGCCGCCTCGCCGCACGTCGCAGATCAAATAAATGTTATCACTGGCCGTATCATCAGGCTGTAGAAGTCGTACTTAAAACTGACAACTCAAAACTTACAACTTAAATAATATGAAACTCTCAGAATTCAATACCAAGATGCCCGAGGACCTGATTGCCTCGTATCCTGCTCCTGTGCGTGATGAATCCCGCCTGATGGTGCTTCACAAGCGCAGTAACGAAATTGAGCACCGCGTGTTTAAGGAGATACTCGAGTATTTCCACCCGCATGACATGTTTGTGTTCAACGACACCCAGGTGTTCCCCGCTAAGTTGTATGGCAATAAGGAGAAGACTGGTGCCCGCATCGAGGTGTTCCTCTTGCGTGAATTGAATCCCAACAACAAGCTGTGGGATGTGCTGGTGGAGCCTGCTCGCAAGATCCGTATCGGCAACAAGCTGTACTTCGGTTTGGACGATTCGATGGTGGCAGAGGTCATTGACAACACAACCTCACGCGGCCGCACGTTGCGCTTCCTCTATGATGGCGACCACGACCAGTTCAAGAAGGATCTTTATAACCTGGGCAATACCCCGTTGCCCTATTATATCAATCGCGAGGCCGAACCCGAGGATGCCGAGCGCTATCAGACCATCTTCGCCAGCAAGGAGGGAGCTGTGGTGGCGCCCGCTGCCGGTCTGCACTTCTCGCGCGAGTTGATGCGCCGCATGGAAATCTACGACATCGACCGTGACTTTATCACGATGCACGTCAGCCTGGGTAGCTACCGTGACATCGATGTCGAGGACCTGACCAAGCACCGTATGGACAGCGAGGAAATGGACGTGAGCGTAGAGCTGGCTGAGAAGGTCAATTCACTGCGTGAACGCGGTAACAAGGTGTGCGCTATCGGCACATCGGTGTTGCGCGCCTTTGAGACCTGTGTGGGTATGAACGGACGCATCAAGCCCTACGGGGGCTGGTCCAACAAGTTCTTGTTCCCGCCCTACGAGTGCACGACATGTGACGCCCTTGTGACCAACTTCCACATGCCTTACTCCATCATGTTGATGGCTCAAGCATCATTTGGCGGTTATGAACAGACGATGAATGCCTATCAGGTAGCCATTGAGGAAAAGTATCGCTTTGGCGCTTATGGCGACGCGATGCTCATCCTCAACGATTAATAATAGTTTCTTTATTTAGGCGTTTTTTCAGGGTTGTTTTTTCAGATGGTAGGAAAAGACAACACCCTCGGTGTGGCTCTTGGTGAACGTGATCTCCTTGGATGACAAGTTGGTGACGGTGAAACTGTTGTGGCTCTCCAAGCCTGGCATCTCGATATAAAAGACAGTAGGGTCGGGGAAATCGATGGTCATGATGTTTCCGTCCTCGTTCCATGTGCCGAAACTCTCAGTAACCTGATCGCGGCTCTTGACGAGCGAGGCCCTAAAGACCTTGCTCTGGAACTGGAAGAAGTAATCACCCTCGACGTTGACGGGCGTGCTGTCGGCAGTAATCTGCTCGACGTGCCATGTGCCGAACCAGATGCCGATATCGCCGTGGTTGCGGGTGCATGAACCTAACACCAATAGCATTGTGAGCGACGCTATAAATAATAATGTCCTTTTCATCATTTCTTGAAATTAAAGTTGCCGCTATAGGATATGCCCAATTGGGCGCCCCAGTTGTTGCCGTAGAGCTTGCCATGGTCGATGGCCACGGTAGCGCTCACCGACAATCCATCGACTAGCCAGTAAGGGTGGTAATAATTGACCTTTAGTGCCATTGAGAAGTCGTCGATGCTGCCCACTCGGGGGATGATGGGTGTGCCCCACGCTTTGCGGTAAGAGCCCTGCAGGCGGTAATACCATTCGTTACTGAACCAGCCCTCGACTGCGGCGTGGAAACCGCGCAGCACGTTGTCACGGTAGCGCATGTAACCGTCAAGGTTGTAGAGCGGCGATTTGACAAAGGGTGAGCCAATGGACATGCCGCGGCTCTGGTAGCCGTTGTAGATGTAGTTGTTGTAATAGTCGTCGGCACCCGAGGAGTGGCTGGTGATGGGTGTGCCCACGTGGTCGTTGGGTGTCCAGTGGATGGGGCCGCTCTGGTTGGTAAAGTCGATATACTCAATAACCGCACCCGAGACCAGGTGATTTCCGTTCTGGCGGAATTCAATGCCCCACAGGCCGTCAAAGCCGTTCATCTTGCCTATGCCCGAGCCGTCTTCCCAGAACCACTGGGTGTAGGCGCGCAGGTGCTGATATTCTCTCAAGTTGTACTGCAGTGCGATGTCCCAAGAGCCCAGGTGGTTGCCCTCGACAAAGGAGTCACCCGCACTGTTGCCGCCACTGCCCGCAATAAATGTGCGCCACCAGGCTTTCAGATCAGCATCCATCTTGACCGTGCGGGTCACCTTGCCGTCTTCGTAGTATTTTGCCGTTCCGCCGAACTGGCAAGCCGACTGGGCACCGATGGTGAACACTACTGGCTGATTGGGGTTGGTGCGGAAGTGCAGGCTCTTGTAATGTAGCCATGTGCCAGTGGTGATGAAGTGGTTATAGTAATTATAGTGGTTCTCCAGCCACTTGTCATCCAGTTCGCGGAAGTAGCCGAACTCGCCCTGGATTTGCAGCCAGCCCTTAGTGAACGGGATATTCTGGAAGTCGATGAAACCGGCACGCAATCCTACGGGAGGCCGTGAATTGTTGCTCCACACCAGGTCGCCGCTGCTCAGCGATCCATCAACGATGGGTGATGTTTTGCAGGCTTGTCCTGCCACGGCAAAGATGCTACGGTACTTGGCAGCGAGATAGGCTTCTTGAATCCATACCCGTGCGGGATGTTGCTTTTGTACCTCAAATTGACCGTTGCCCATGTAACGCTGATAGCCTGCACTGGACGCAAAACCTCCCCAAGCTTCAAGTCCCGCGCCCCACGAGAAGCGCTTGCTCGTATCAATGTTGTGCCGCAGCGAGGCGGTGGCTAGGGCAGAGTATTGCTGGGTGGTAATGCCGCCATAGTTGGAACTGATGTAGTAGGGTGCCAAATCGCTGTTGCCCGCATTGGCCAGGATGCCAAAGGAATAGACGTTCTCGTTGAAGGTGCCAGGGTCATAGTGTCTGATCAGTTCAACCGTGTCGGTCGATTGGTCTATATGGGCTTGTGGGGTATAGGTGGGCACTTGTGATATCGCCGTGGCGGTGCAGCACAAAGCCAGAAAGAGTGATGATATGATGTTTTTTATCATAATGTGTTCTGGTTATCGTTCGATGTTCTCCAGATAGGAGTCGATGTGCCGGCGCTTTTTCTCGTCGGCAATCTCGTCGAGGTTGATGAGGATGCCCGTCTCCTCCACGTCGCCGAACTCACGGTTGATGGCGGTACCCAGCAGCAACATCTTGGGTGACAGGCCCATGTAGGCGTTCACCAGCGGCGGGATGTTGATGCCGTGCTGGCGGATGAAGGCATTCAGCCGCTTGTAGTCCTCGCGGAAGTCGTTGCCCACAAAGTGCGCCATCAGTTCGGGATCATCGTTGCGTGTGTCGGGCAGCGGGTCGATGGGAACTACCAGCCCTTCTTCGTCCTTGAAGTAGAGGTTGAGGAAACACAACAGCATGTCGCGGCAGTCGCGCACGTAACTCGGGTACATCGTCATCTTGCCGAACATGTACTTGACCTGAGGATAGACGATAGTCAGTGCGCCCAATCCGTCCCACAGGTTGTCGAGTGCGAACAGTGCACGCACACCCTCACGCGTCGATTGGTACTCGGGACGTACAAACGAGCGTCCCAACTCGATGGTAACAGGCAGAATTTCACTCAGGAACCTGTCACTGAAGTTGAACAGGTGTCCCGTGGCGATGCGCGGAATATTGTGTTCCACCTTCACGTCCCAGCCGCAGATGAAGCGGTAGGCTCCGATAATCTCATGTTTCTCGGGGTTCCATACGACTAATTGCTGGCATGGCGGATCCATCAGGTCAAACTCATCAATGTCACATGCCTTGCCGGTGCCGCCTCCAGCAGAGCGGAAGGTGATTTCACGCAGGCGGCCGATCTCACGCATGGTGTTGGGTGCGTTGTGGGCAGTTACCACATAGATGTCGTTGTCGGCCTTGTTAGTGTGTCGCAACAATCTTTCAGGAGTGAGCTCCTGCTCGACAAGTTGGACGGGAATCGGGTCAATGATGGTTTCCATAGGGTGTCTCTCTATCGGTTTGATGGCGTTGGGGCCATATTAATGACTATTTCACGTAGACGTGCAGCTTCCTGCTTGGGTCGTGACGCATCGATCGCAGTCCAGGGAATGGGCTCGCCGATAATGACTTGCAAGGTGTTGCCGCATTTCTTGAGCATCTCTTTGGGCAGGAAGATGAGCTCGATGTTGAACTTGATGCCCAGCCGCTTGCGCCACTTGGCAAAGCGGTAGAAGAAGCGAGAGTTATGGGCATCAAAATAGACCGGGACGATGTCCCGTTGATAGTTGGTGGCGTGTACGACAGCAGCCTTCTGCCATGGCAAGTCGGCAATGGAGCCGTCGGGCTGCATGCGTGAGCACAGACCAGCAGGGAAAGTGATGAATTGGTTATCGCTCTTGAGGGCTTCTTCGATCTGGGTGGCGACAGTACGGGACTGTTTGCCATACTTGTTCACGGGTAGGAACACGCCGCGCAGGGGTTCCACAGCCATGAGAAGGTCGTTGACCAGGAACTTGATTTTTTTGTCATAGCGGTTTCCCAGCAGCGAGATGAGAGCCAAGCCGTCAAGTCCCCCCAGTGGATGGTTGGAAACAAACATGAAACGTCCGTCATACAAGTGGTCCAGTCCTCTGGCCTTGACGGTGATGTTCATCTCGTCGAGCGCTGCTGTGGCTGCATCAACGCTGTTCTTGCCGGCCATTTTCTCGAGAATGGCATTGAGGCGGTCTTGGCAGATAGTGCGCTCAAGCCACCGCACGACGAAGCGCGGAATGTACTTGTAGTGTCCAGAGAGTCGATCCCTAAGCACTTTATCCACATCTATTTTTATCGGTTGACCGCTCATGTCTCGTTTTTAAGTTTGGTTCAAACATACAAAGTTAGATATTTTGCCCGAAAAAGTAATGCCTGAAGTAAAAAATTTGTTTGGAATGTCGAAATGTTTTATTTTTGCATGTCAAAATTAAGTAAAACAGGCCACACATTACGAATAAACCTGCTGAGATGAGAAAGGGACTGACAATGTCTAGATTGTTGCTGCTGCTCGCCGAGGTGATTGCCTTTGCTCTGCTTGCTGTGGTGGCTACTTCTCGTTTCGGTATGGCCGATGCAGGCCGCATCACCGTTGCCTATCTGGTTGCTTATCTCGTTCCCCGCATCGTTCTCGAACGTGCCCGTGACACTTCGACAACCGCCAGGGTCATCCTGTTTATTTTGACTGTGGTCTTGATGTTTGTAGGCCTCAGCAACATGGTGGTTTGGTCTCGCCTTGACGGATACTCGCTGGAAATGCCCAACCTCGCAGGTGATGCCCGTGGTTATTATAAGTGGGCATTAAGCCACTACGACGGGCGTGTGACTTGTCCACACCTGGCTTTCCCGGGATTCCCGTTGATTATGCTCAACATCTTTCGTGTGCTTGGGGTTCATGTGGTTTGGCCTCTGGCGATGAATACCATGTTCACGCTGACCTCGGTGGTCTTGACTGGAATGACTTGTCGGCGCCTGCTTGCGCACCGTGTGAGTGTTTCAGGTGTTACCCTGTTGTATAGCGGCATGTTCCTCATGTGCCTCCTGTGCTATTATCTCATGATCGGTATGGCCGTTTTGAAAGAGGGATCCGTGTATCTGTCCACAGCACTGGTCGGGTTTGCCTTGTCGTCGATGGCCACATGTGATGAGGAGAGGCACCACTTGTGGCGGGATTTGCTGCTATTTGTCATCGCATGTCTGCTCTTGGCCATCGTGCGAACGACATATCTGTATTTCATGCTCGTGGGTGTTCTTATCATGGTTTTGCCCCACTGGCGGCGGGACTGGGGCATGGCATTGGCCATGATATCAATCATCGCAGTCGCTTTCTTTGCGGGGAACTACTATGCTTCCTATTCCTTTGAGCGTCATGCCGAGATTGTTGGTGGCGGTTGGAATATGCAGCGCTTTTTCCCCATGGATGGCCCGCAGCGTCCTTACCGTTACATGATTGACTATTACTATCTGTATTCGCCATGGCATAGGCTGTTGCTGTTGCCGCTCACGATGTCGGTGCAGTTTGTAGCTCCATTCCCCTGGTTGGCGGCTGAGGAGCCTACGGTAGCCAATGAGATTTGCCGTATTACCTATGGCTGGTACATTGTAGGCGGTATCACGTTGTTTTATTATCTGTTCCTGAGTTGGCGCCGCAACGAGAATATGGGCATTTGGGCTTGGTGGCCCGCTGCTGTATATGTTGTTCTTGCCTATGTCGTTGCCGGTTCGGTTAATCGTTATCTGCTGCCAGTCGAGCCATTGTTTGTTCCAGTTTGCCTGTTTGTATTGTGCCGCCTGCATGAAGGTCACTGGCGCAAGGCCTTTAAGGTTTGGAGCATCTTTTTCGTCATTCTCTTGGTGGTGACACTTCTCGTCTGTCTGGAGTTGGAGCGTGAAACCTTCTCACGGGCACTCCACACCCAGCCTCTGCTCGATTATCTGCGCACTACATTCACGCGCTAACATTTTCACATTGTCCTGAAACCCTGTTTGTCGGTTGATTTTGGCCTTTTGTCGTTCGGCTTGGGCCGCTTATCGTTTTTGGCGTTTTGTGGGGTTAAACCTTATTGTGTCCCTGTGGGTCTAAGAGTCAAGAAACAACAAATAAACACAATACGATTATGAAAAAGACGTTACTTCTCAGCCTGCTGTGTATGGTACTTGCTTTACCTGCAATGGCACAACCCGGTTACCGTTACGGCCGTGGATATCAACCTCGAGTGCAAACTATAGGACGGCACGGTAACGAATATGTCGCATGGCACCGCTACTATTTTGGCCTGCGTTTGGGATTGAATGCTTCTCACGTGAGCAGCGAGAGCCCCCAGCTTGACGGCAGCAGCGTCAAAACTGGTCTGAACATTGGCTTTGCCGCCGGAACCCAGCTCACTTATCGAGCACCCCTGTTCCTCGAGAGCGGTCTGTATTATACCCAGAAGGGTGGCAAGAGCGGTTCTGGTGGTGAAAAGTTCAGCTACGACCTCAACTATCTGGAGATTCCACTGTTGATCAAGTACAAACACTTTGTGGGCAACCAGACAAGCATCCAGCCCTATGTAGGCGCCTTTCTGGCAGTGGGTACCGACGGCAATATCAAGGACTACGGTCACCGCGATGCGTTCAGTTCCTATGAGAACGGCTACTTCAAGCGCTTTGACAGCGGTATCAAGCTTGGATGCGGAGTGGGCTTCAATATGCTCTATTTGGATGCCAGCTACGATATAGGACTTGCCAACATCGGCCAAGACGCCTTTGACGACACCCACACAGGTTGCTTCACGTTGAACGTGGGTGTGAATTTCTAGCATCAACGTGATTTCTGGGTGGCGCGTGTCGCTGGAGGGTCTTAATGATCCGGGTCACACTGGTGACACGCGCTTTTATTAGAAAAAGAACACGAGTTCTAGCCTTTTAGGCAAAAATTGATTACTTTTGCACATTACTAACAATTCTAAACTCAATTGCGCTATGAAAAAGATATACTACATGCTGCTTCTTGCAGTGCTCGCAGTGACGATGGTGTCGTGTGATGGCTGGGATTCGCCTTATCGCGTTGAAAGCATCGTCGGCAGTTGGGAGTCCTACTACGGCTACAACGGTGTCTATGAATATGATATCCTGGGTCGGGATGTGGTCCGCTATGATTTCTATGCCAACTACACCGGCCGCTACACCTACTATGACACTTGGTATGGGCTCTGCTATGTTGACTTCGATTGGGAGACCTATAGTGACCGTCTCATCATCAGGTACTATGACGGTGATTCCGATTATCTGTTCTACGGATTTGACAACGCTGGATACCTGATCATGTCACTTGACAGACGTTACACCCAGTACACCGCTTACCGCCCCGCAGGTTACTGGTCACCCGCTAAGGATCTGAACCAGTTGAAGGGCAAATCAATAGAGAAGAAAGATGTGAGCAAGTCCGTTTCCTCGCGCGCCGTGAAGGCCGAGAGCGCCCTCACCAAGGCAGAGTGACGATGGATTGAAACATTCTGGAACTGATATCATGGCGGCCTGGAGCAATCCAGGCCGTCATTGTTATGTGTCGAGCCCTAGGAACCGTGCTGAATTGCGGCTGACGAGCGACACCAGTTCATTGACTGGCAGGTGCAGGTTCTCGCCTATGTGGGCCGTCACCTCATGGACACTGATGGGTGCATCGTCGGTCTCGATGAGCAGGCGGTCGAGTGGGGTGGCCTGCAGTGCGGCGGGATTGAACTGCAGCCCATAGGACAGGTAGCACCCGGCATCAATCAGCGTACGGGCCACATGGGCGTTGCCGCGCATGCCGTGAATGGCGAGTGTCACATGGTCAAGCCCGGCGCGGTGGCGCTGGGTCAGAATTTCCTGGGTTGTCCTCACGTTGTGAGCCACGACGGGTTTATTGAGACGGGCGGCCAATTCCAGATGGCGGACATACACCATGGCCTGTATGTCAATAGGAGCCCCGCGAAGGCTATCCATTCCCGTCTCGCCGATAGCCAGCACCTGAGGGTGGGCGGCACATTGTTCCAGCAAGGTGAAATCGTCATCGGTGAGATGGTCCACGTCATGCCATGGATGGTAGCCCACCGAATACCACTTGCCCGGTTGCGGATTGAATTGCCGCGGGCTGACCGAGATGAGGGCGCTCGTGGCATTCATGTTATGGGTATGGAAATCAAGGATGGTGGTCATGGCACAGGGTCATAACCGCTACCTCCCCACGGGTTACAGCGCAGGATACGCCACACGGCCAGTGCAAAACCCTTGAATGGTCCGTGCTTGCGTATGGCCTCGATAGCATATTGGCTGCATGTGGGCGTAAAGCGGCATGAGGGTGGTTTGAGGGGTGAGATAAACTTCTGATAAAAGCGTATGGGCAGGATGAGCAGCCAGCCGATGAAATGCAGCACCGCCTTGAAAAAAAGTCCGATTTTCTCGATGAAATGGCTCATTTCTCGTTCTCTTGGCGGGGTGGTTGCTGCTTGGATGCGGCTTGGGCAATGCGGCTAAGCAGGAGCGTCACCTTATCGCTAATTACGGCATAGGGAGCAGGAGTGGAGTCCAGATACACAAAGGCGATATCCACACCGATGCCATGTTGCTGCAGAATGTCCGTCAGCAGTTCGCGGCGGTTGAGGCGATAGGCCTCACGTGTGCGACGACGCAGGGTGACACGATCAACGGCCTTGCGGATGCGTTTTTTGGGGATGGATATAAGAAACTGTACTGGGGCATCGCCAGGTTCGTGCAGACGGTAGGCAGCACGCAGGGGGAACGCCATCAGCGACTTCCCCTCGCCAAAGAGACGCTCGATAGACGTGCGGCTCGTCAGTTTCTCGGCTTTATGTAGCTTGTAATCCATTCAGGATGCGAAATTACAAAAAAATGAGGTATGGCCATCACCATACCCCATGAAAATCTCTTTTATTGCCCTTGCCTCAAGCATCGGCCTTGACAGGCTGGTTCTTCTTGAGATAGTGCTCAATGGCACTGGCCATGGACGGTGTCTCGGGCGTGATGGTGATATCCACATGCAGGCCAGCCTTGTCGGCGGCTTCAAGCGTGGTGTGTCCCATCGCGGCAATAACCACCTTGCGGTCCTTGTAGTCAGGGAAGTTGGTGGTGTAGGACTTGATGCCGGCGGGGCTGAAGAACACGAGCATGTCGTAGTCAAACGGCTCGTCGGGCGTGAAGTCGTTGCTTACCGTGCGGTACATCACCGCTTTGACATATTTCACCTTGTTGTTGTCGAGTACCACAGCCTTGTCGTTATGAACGTCGCTGACAGGCATCAGGTAGGTCTCCTTGTTGTGCTTGGCGATGATGGGAATCAGATCCTCCATCAGTCCCGATTCGCTATAGAAAATCTTGCGCTTGCGGTAGATGACATACTTCTGCAGGTAATGTGCAATCGTCTCGCTCACGCAGAAATACTTCAATGTGTCGGGCACATTGTAACGCAATTCCTTGCACAGGCGGAAAAAATGATCGATTGCCGTACGAGCGGTCAAGATGATGGCCGTGTAATCGGGCACGTTGATCTTGGATTGTCTAAATTCCTTGGATGAAAGTCCTTCCACCTTAATGAAAGGTCGGAATACGATTTCAACACCATATCTTCTCTCCAAGTCAAAATAAGGAGATTTCTCAGACGTCGGTCTTGGTTGTGAAACCAGAATCTTCTTAATGTTCATTTAGCGTTTCTATGACTATTAAATACCACTAATCCAATACGTTACACCTGTTAAAATGAACAAGGGAACGATTTCGACGGCGCAAAGGTACAACAAAAAAAACAGAATTGATGGCAGATTGCCATAAAAAATTCTGAAACCCTTAAAAATAAATATTAAACGGGCTATTAAATACAGTGCTGCGGCTACCGATAATAACAATTTGCCATGACCCGGATAGAGCATAACAAGAACCAGTACAGGCAATAACAGCAGGCCCAGGAATGACTGGGAGGATTTGAAACCATCAATCCACAGTTTGGCACCCACTTTGTCAGTAAACGTATAGCCCAGCAACTTGTAAACCACCCACTGGATGGCATAGAACCCGACAGCCAGGCCACAATAGGCCGCGATGTGGGCGAAAACGCTCTGGTGGAGCTGGGCGGTGAGCGACGGGCAAAGCATCTGCACGGCAAAGTAGATGAGGAAGCCTTCCACGATGCATGTGTTGGCGATAAGGGCAGCCAGGATGCTGGTCTCGTTGACGGTGTGGTCCTCAAACAGGTTTTCACGGCGTCGGGTCGAAAACATGTAATGAAAGAAATTCTCGATATACTTGTAGCCCGTGTGGTAACTCAATGCCACTGCCAGCAGGCCTGCCAGCAGCAACACCATCGACGGCGTGTCGTGCAGGGGCGATCGAACAAAAGGCTGAGCCTGCCCTGGTTCGGGCAGTTCCATTACTGGCAGGGTATTGACATCATCCAGTGCCGAGTCTCCAGGCTCCGTATTTGGGAACCCGTCCAGATACTGCGGCGCATAATAGGCGTCGGCAGTATCGGCTGGTAGAACTGTAATCGGTGGCTGATGCGTGTTGTCAGGCATGGCAAATCAATATTTAGACTCAAAGTCCACGGGCTTGCTGTTTTCGAGCAGGGCCATAGCCTCTTGTGGCGTGGCTGCCACCTGCCACAACTGTCCATGTGAGGGTTTCATGAAGCCCTCGCCGATGGCATGGTTCAACATTGCCAGCAGAGAGTCATAGTAACCCATAGTGTTCAGGATGATGATGGGCACCTGGATGAGGCCTAGCTGTCTCCATGTGAGCGTTTCCAGCAGTTCCTCTAGGGTGCCTACACCGCCAGGCAGGGCGATGACGGCATCAGCCATGTCGCTCATGATGTGCTTGCGCTGGTGCATGTCGGCAGTAACGATGACGTCATCCAGACGGTCGTAGCACCAGCCATGGTCCACCATAAACTTGGGGATGACTCCCGTCACTTCGCCGCCGGCGTCGAGTGTGCCGTCGGTCACGGCACCCATCAGACCCACAGCGCCGCCACCGTTCACACAACGCCATCCCTCGCTGGCCATCAGAGTGCCCAACTCACGGGCGGCATCCAGATAGCGGACGTCGATATTGGCGCTTGAGGCGCAAAATACACATACGTTGCCTTTGATTTCTCGTTTCATGGGCGCAAAGGTAGTAAAAGTTTTTTAGTCTTGGATTTATGGCTGGTGTTGTTTGTCAATAACAGGTCTTGCCTGTCGCCCCTTTTTTTCGGGTTTATTGAAGTGATTTGGGAGTTGGTTGAAAGTTGTTTTAGAATAAGATGAATTTATTTTCAATATTCAAAATGCCATCCTAAATTTGCCACGCAAAGAGTCACGTAACACTATCATCAAAAGGCCTTCCAACTGATAAAAGACAAGCATGATACCAGTCTGGTCCTCAAGTGGCAAGCTACTCGACTTTTGCCTGCTGTAGCATCAAAAATCTTGCTTAAGATGAATGATAACACTTAATGTGGTGATGAAATTATTTAACTATAAACTTATCTTTTATTCAACATTCTATGAAGTACTTCAATTTTAAATTACTTTTCTTGTTCTTTGCCCTCGCTCTGGCCATCCCGCCAGCCTGGGCAACTACAACCGATGTGATTACAGCTAGTGACCTGGCTGCGACAAGCACCACGTTAGCTTACTTTACTAATGTGAGTAAACCGAGTGGCGCTGTCTATGCTGGAAGGACAGCCAAACACTCCAGTGGTGCGATTATCTTAACCACCAAAAATGCCAATACTGGCATCGTATCCACCACATCTGGTGGCAAAATCAAGTCTGTAACTTTCACCTTTAATCAAAATACAGATAAGTACTCGATTGAGGTGTATGGTAAAAACACGGCCTACACTAGTTCAAGTGATCTTACTGATGCATCAACAAAAGGCACATTGCTAGGTACGACGAACTCTATGAGCACAGTTATCACAGTGAGTGGTGACTATGAGTATATTGGTATTATTTCAAATAATACCTCGTCGAGTAGTAAGATTATCTTGGATGATATCCAGTTTGAATGGGAGGGCAGTAGCCCAAAGTTGGAGGCGGACGAGTCGTTGACGATTACTGATGCGACAACTGGCACGATCAATGTGACTGGTACTGACTTGACTAACGCCATTACTGCAAGCCTGACTGGCGGCACCTATGACTGGAACTTATCTTCCAACCTCACCACTAGTGGTGGTACCGTTGACGTTTCCTATACTGGCCGCTACCTGAGCGCTACCAACACGGTTACTTTGAGTTCAACTGGTGCTACCGACGTGACGGTTCCTGTCACTTACCAGCCAAACATGTATATCATTGGTGACTATGGTAATGGTTGGAACTTTGCTGAGGGAACAGCGATGACCAATAACAATGGCACCTATACTGCCACGATTACAACAACTGGTGAAACCTTCCTTCTTTTCAGCAAGAAACTGGGCAGCGATGTCTCATGGAACAGCAATAACCAGTATCTGTATGGCCCCGTCAGTGGCGGCAACTGGGATGTGAATAATGAGAATTTGGGTGTTTCAACCTATCTTGACCTCTCGGCTGGCGCTCACAACTGTATTGCCATTCCTGCATCTCTTGCAGGTACCTTCTCAATCACGCTCAATGGCAGTGATGGCACGTTCATTATTAATAAGGTACTTGAGCAAGTAGCTACCCCGACGTTCAATCCTGCCGAGGGTACCTTTACCGAAGCCCAATCCGTCACAATCTCGTGCGCAACCGATGGCGCCACCATCTATTACACCACCGATGGCAGCACGCCCACCACGAGCAGCACTGTTTACAGCGCTCCTTTCACAGTGAGCGAGACAACAACCGTCAAGGCTATCGCTGTGCTCAACGGTTACACCGACAGTGAAGTCGCCGAGGCGACCTACACCAAAGTGGAGCCCAGCAGTGATTTCACCATATTTGAGGATGGTACAGACCAAAGTTACTTAGTGCCATTTTTTGGTTATTATCATGATACGCAAAATACGACTATTCAGGTAATTTACCCAGCCGACAAGTTGACGGCGCTTAATGGAACTACTATTAAAGGTGTCAAGTTCTATACTGTTAATGGTGTCCATTTCTCAGATGGTTCGAATACTGTGACAATTGGTATGACTGATGATAGCTCGTTCTCATCTACTGCCGCAATGACAATTTCTGGCAGCACCGCAAGCGCAAGTTTTGTGCCGAGTACTGATATGACAGAGATTGAAATAGAATTCAATCCGGGTCTTGAATATACTTCTGGCAAGAATCTAATCATTCAAACAGTGGTTAGTACAGCTGGTACTTGTGACAACTATTCAAATTACACCTATTTTATAGGGGAAACACAGGACTATAATTGTGCCTATAATAATAAAGCCAGTTACGGTAGTGCTGCATTGATAAAGTTCCTGCCTAAGGCTACATTCTCCTTTGTTTCTTCTATCCCCACTGTTGCTACGCCGACATTTTCGCCTGCTGCTGGCACCTACAATAGTGCTCAACAGGTGAGCATCTCGTGTGAGACCGAAGGTGCAACCATCAGCTATAGCACTGACGACGGCATGACCTGGACTCCCTACACTAGCGCCATCACCGTTAGTGAGACCACAACGATTATGGCCAAGGCATCAAAGAGTGGCATGACCACCAGCGAGGCTAGTGCAGAATATATTATTGACATTCCTGAAGATTATGCCGTGACAGTTAGTCCTGATGGCGGTACCATCGACTTTGGCACCGTTGACAATGAGGCAGGTGCAACTAAGTCAAAGACAATCACCATCACCAATACAGGTCTTCAGCCTGTTACTCCGACGTTGACGGCGCTGACCGCTCCGTTCAGTACCGACTATACTCCTGTTCAATTGGCTAGTGGTGAAAGTGTGACCATTACCATCACATTCACCCCGACAGCTGAGGGCACTTTCACCAATGGGGCTACGTTGAGTTTTGGCAACGGTATTGCCGATTGTGCCTTTACTCTTACTGGTAAGGGCGGCAAGTATGATGAGAACGACCACTCGGCCATCTATGACAAGGATTATACCTGGATTGATGCCAACGGTAAAGAGCATACCAGCAACCTGCTGGATATCGCTACCGAGCCTGAGCAGATGATCGCCATGTTGCGTAAGGTATATATGGAAAAAGCTATTCCTGGAAATAAGATTCGTGGTTATAAAAATGATGCAGCTTCTGATGCTTTGAGTGATCCCACCAAGAAGGATAAAGATATCTATCCTCTTGTGAGCTATCCTGCTGTGGGCCAGGTTATTGAGCAGGCTGCCGAGAATTATCCTGCAGTATGGGAGGACACCTATGGATGGAACATACCTAATGATGCCACCGAATTCCCAATCTTGACAGATTCGCGCACTTATAAGCCTAAGGATAGCAGCCAGAATACCACATGGTATTATGACTATCTGGATCCCACCGAGTATATGCCTACTGAAGAAGGTGTTACTTTGCTTCTTGTCGAGCTGAAGGACTCAGCTGACATGCCTCTGGATTCCAATAATAAGCCAGTTGATGTTGCTGGTAATTCCAGCTATTCGTCCATTAGTGGCGGCCTCAGTCTTGTTGATAAATTCGCTGCATTCAAGTCGGTTCGCATTATTACTACATTCAAGGAACTGGAGAATACCGACTCGGCCAAGGTGGGTACCCTGTTCAAGATAGACGCCGATAAGCTTAACCGCTTCTTCCTGCTGGCTAAGGGTAAACTTCGTCTGCCCGATTACAGTGGTGAGCAATTTGGTGATAATGGTTACTTTGTTGAGAACTCATTGCGCTACAAGAGTAAGAATGCGAATGGAAAAAGAAATAGCACAAGTAGGGGCGACGTAAATGTTGGCGCTGGTGTGCTTGCTCCTTTCTATCACATGTTTGAGGAATTCAGTCCCAACGATATCACTGCCACTACGGCTGCACTTGACCAGTATCAGAAACTCATCAATATGGAGACCTTCTATGTGCTTCATGATTGTGTCTCTGTACCGTTCTACACTGGCCACCATGAGTTCAACATGTATGGCTATGATTCTGAGACAGACGACTGTCAGGATGTGCGTGACATGATGTTCTTTGTGCCTAAGTACAGAATGACGTGGTGGTATGAAAACATGAACAAGGATGGTGCCCGCGATCAAGGTGAACGATTTACTAATTACACTCCCAAGTTTAGGCCCTCGATGAGCATGTTTGTCATCCACCAGTATCCGATTACTGGTGAACAGCAAGCCAGTGCAGATATTTACGACTTGAATTTGAGTTGGACTTCTAACTTGCTCAATTTCCTCGATCAAGATCAAGCTAAATATGAACTCTTCCGTGTTGAAACCGATGAATTCGGTAACAAGACCTATGTTTCAGTAGCCGAAATCAATTCAGGTGAGACCACCTATGTTGACCATGTGCCCATGGCACAGCATGGCCAGCAGGTAACCTATGTTGTTCAAGGCCAAGACCAGACCGAGTTCCTGTCGTTGCAGATGTCCAACGAGGAAAGTTACATCATTCCAGGTCTTGACAAGAATGAAATCTTCCAGCTTTCGCCCAAGTTTGACCACTATAGCCGCTTCGACCCGTTGACCGAGGCCAACTACTATGCTAACCAGTTGAAGGTGGTCAACAACACGGGCACCAACATCAAGGGCGCATATATGGGCAATGGAGCCAAGTTCACGTTCCTGCGTGGTACCGTCAGTGGCAACGACACTACTTGGGTTGCTGTGGCCGAGGCTACCAGCAATGACAATGGCTCGCTGGCCATCAACACCGACCTGCCCAGCCAGAACCGTAATGGCCTTTATACCCACAACAACCTTGACTGGATCAAGATGAACAATCCTTCAACAGTCAGCTACACGGTTGATGGCTCTGATAATGTGACGTTCCAGAACTTCAACCTGTATGACAACTTCTGTGAGTCGGTGGCTCAAAACAACCACCCGGGCTTCTATCTCTATAAGGTAGAGTTTGAGGCTCCTGCCGGAGTGACTATTCAGGGGACCAATGGTAACACGGCCCACAGTAACAGAATCGGTGTGGCTATCCACAAAACCGACATGGATGTGCTGGGCTACTCTAAGGCAGAGGTAGATAGCGATACAGACCACAGTCTGGATGTCACGACTCGACCGGTCAATGAGCAGGTGACGTACAGCAGTAAGACCGACATTCTGCGTTATGACCTCTATCGCTGGAACGAGAATGATGAAGACTTCGGCTACATCCTTGACTTTGCTAACTCGACCTTCAATCCCTCGACAGGCGCAGTTAGTGAGCAGGACGAGGCTCCCACTGGCATTGCCGGTAACCAGGCAGGCGAGTACACCATCTCAATGGATGGTGAGAACCAGAATGAGAACAATGTGACTATCGCTCAGGGTGAGACCAAGTTGGCTACCTTCATGGACAATGTTGTTCAAGACGTGGCTGGCGTGTACACCTATGCTCCCGTAGTCGAGACCTTCACTACCCGTGGTGACTACAACACCTATGGTGCTCCCCTGCAGCAGACCGGTGTTGCGACGATCGGCGCCGAAGTCAAGGACTACATCATTAGTGTAGAAGCAAGGCCTGGCAGCAACGATAATGGCGTTTGGACTGTGGGCAATAATCAATATTGCCACTACACGGTAACCCTCAGGCTGAGCGACTTGCAGATTCCTATGGCTGAAAGCGCTCCATTGAAGGACTATGACCTGTACAAGGTGCGCGTTTGGCGTCAGGTGGCCAAAGATCTGGTTGCAGAAAAGCAATATGACCAGGGCGACAAGCGTAACCGTGCCGAGCGCATTGAAAATGTTGTTACAGTCAACGGAGAAGACTTTGTCGAGTTCCTCATGGAGGAAAAGAACAATGATGAATTTGACAGAACTACCGTCTTGAACGAGAATACCAACGTGGGCGGTAATGTATTGGGTGACAGTGAGATCACTGAGTTCTATACTAACTGGGCTCCTGGTACTGAGGAGGTTATGGCCACCTTCGGTGCGCAGAAATTGCGTCAGACGGCCGAAGAGACTGGCGTCATCGACGAGTTGCCCATGAAGTTCATCATCAGGGCTTATTACACCCGCACTGCCAACATTGACCAAACGTCTTCCGCTGGCATGCATGCTCCCGTCCGTGGTATTGATCAAGCCGAAGACAGCAAGTACTACATTGCTGAGACTACACGCAACTTCACCTTCTCGTCTCAAAACCTTGATGGCCATACTGGCTTGACGAGTGTTGTGGCTAACCGTGAGGTGACCAGCGTGACCTACTTTAATGTGATGGGTCAGCAGTCCAGCAAACCGTTTGTCGGCTTGAATATCGTCGTGACACATTACAACGACGGAACGACCTCGACCGCTAAGGTCCTCAAGTAAAGAGAAAAACAAATAGATACAATACAATAACTCTTTGCATTATTGAGCAAGGGCCCGCCGACGATGGCGCGCCCTTGTTTATTGTATTACAGTGATTCAAATTATTCCGGCATGTCCAGACCGTCGAACAGTGTGGGTTGCGGTAGCAGCTGGAAGGTGTGGCGGTGATGTGGGGTCGCGCCATACTGCGCGATAGCCGCACGGTGGTCAGGGGTGGGATAACCCTTGTTGCGCGCCCAGCCATACTGAGGGAACTCCTTGTCCAGTTGACACATGAGTTCGTCGCGGTGGGTTTTGGCCAGGATGGATGCGGCAGCAATGCTTAGCATCTTGCCGTCACCTTTGACAATCGTGGTGTGGGGAATGTCATGGTAAGGAAAGAAGCGGTTGCCGTCCACAAGAATGCCCTCGGGGCGCACCGTGAGTTGGTCCAGTGCGCGGTGCATAGCCGTGATACTGGCCCGCAGGATATTGATGCGGTCAATCTCTTGAGGTGACACCATGGCAACAGCCCACGCCACTGCCTCCTGCTCGATGATGGGGCGCAGGCGCTCGCGTTGCCGCTCGGTGAGCTGCTTGCTGTCGTTGATCAGGTCATTGTGGAAATCGGGCGGCAGGATAACGGCCGCGGCCGTCACCGGCCCCGCGAGGCAACCTCGGCCGGCTTCGTCACAGCCAGCCTCGATGCGTCCCGCTATCAGATAAGCCTCCAGCAACTTTTCAGTGATTGTTTAATCGCCTAGAATTTCTATCGCATCTAGACATTCTAGAGTTTCCGCTCGATGACGTAGTCAAAGATTTCGCGGAACTGATCGACGGTATCGTGGGGGGAGTAAGGCGAGAGGATGTCGTTGGCCTCGTCGCGCAGACGCTCCATGGTCTCGTAAGCATAGTCGATGCCACCGGCCCGCTTCGCAAAGTCGATGAGTTTGGAGATGTCATCGCTGCTGAGGGATTCCTTCTCTACCAGAGCCAGCATCTCGTCGTGCTCAGGCATGTCGGTACGGCTCAAGGCGTAGATGAGCGGCAGCGTCACCTTACCCTCACGAAGGTCATTTCCCGTAGGCTTGCCGATGATGGGATCATCGTAGTAGTCGAAGGTATCGTCCTTGATCTGGAAGCAGATGCCCAGCAGGCGGGTATAGCGGCGCAACTCATCGATCGACGTGCGCGGTGCGTCGTTGGCATATCCGCCGACGGCGGCACAGCACTCGAACAGCGAGGCTGTCTTGGCACGGATGATATCCATATAGGTGGCCTCGTCAATATTGTGATGGCGTGCCATGTCCACCTGATCGATCTCGCCCAACGACAAGTCGCGGCCCATATCGGCCAGTGCGCTCAAGATGCGTCCGTCGCCCGTTGCCACGCCGCAGCGTAAGGCGCCCGTAACAAAGAAGTCACCTACGAGAACCGCCACGTGGTTGGTCCACACGTTATTGATCGTGGGCAGTCCACGGCGTTCCTTGGCCTCGTCGATGACGTCATCGTGGATGAGCGAGGCGTTGTGCAGCATCTCAAGTGCAGCGGCTCCTTGCAGCGCTTTGTCATTGATGCCGCCAAAAAACTTGGCGCTGAGTAGTGTTACGATAGGTCGCAGCATCTTGCCTTTACTCTTGAGGTAAGAGGTCACGATGTTGTTGGTGAGTTCACTATTACTAGTCAACGTGTTGGTGATGATTTCATTCATCACGTCAAGTTGAGGTCTCAGTTGCTCTTGGATATGTGTCAACGATATTGCCATAGCCTGCAAAATTACTAATAATTCCTGGGAGCATCACCATTTTTAAGAGTAAAAATGAAAATCACCCTCTGAATTACTTAAATCGCTAAAAAATCACTATCTTTACCCCTTTAAAACAATGATTCAATATGGAACCTAATAAGAAACTGCTGCTGCTTGACGCTTATGCGCTCATCTTCAGGGCCTTTTATGCTATGATCCGTAGCCCGCGGGTTACCTCGACCGGCATCGACACATCGGCGGTATTCGGCTTTGTCAACACCTTGCAGGATTTGCTCAAGCGTGAGCAACCTTCCCACATTGCCGTGTGCTTTGACCCCCCTGGGGGAAGTACATTCCGCCACAAGAGCTATGAGGCTTATAAGGCGAACCGCGAAAAGACGCCTGAGGGCATCCTCGTAGCGGTTCCCTATATCAAACGCATTCTCGCGGCATACCGCATCCCTATCTTTGAGGTCGATGGTTTTGAGGCCGACGATGTCATCGGCACGCTTTCACACCAGGCCGAGCAGCAGGGCTTCTTTACCTATATGGTTACTGGCGACAAGGACTTCGGCCAGTTGGTAACACCGAATATCAAGGTGCTGAACCCAGGCAAGAATATCATTGAAGGCGTTGAGGAAGTCAAAGCCAAGTATGGCATCAAGTTGCCTACCCAATTGATTGATATACTGGGCCTGATGGGCGATAGTGCCGATAATATCCCTGGATGTCCTGGCGTGGGACCTAAGGGAGCCGAGAAACTTGTCCAGCAATTCGGCTCGATAGAGAATCTGCTGGAGCATACAAGCGAACTTAAGGGAGCGCTGAAACAGAAGATAGAAGATAATGCTGAGCAGATACGCCTGTCGAAGTGGCTGGCGACCATCATCACAGATGTTCCCGTTACCCTCGAAGCCGATGCCTTGAAGCGTGAGCCCGTCGATATGGAGGCGCTGCGTGAGGTGTTCACCGAGTTGGAATTCCGCACGCTCACCCAGCGTCTAATCGATGGTGGCGAGGCCAATGCGGGTTTGGAAGGCATTCCGGTATCACCAGTGAAAACTGAAGCGCCAGACTCTTCAGCGTCACCGGCCCCACGTGGCCAGCAGCTATCTCTGTTTGATCTCGACAATCCGCTTCAGGATTCCACACCCGCTCCAGCCTATCTGTCTCTTGATCAGGTTGGTCACACCTACCGTCTGATCACCTCTCCCATTGAGGCTGCCGCATTGATCAGCGAGTTGCAGGATGCGCCGCGTGTGGCCGTCAGCCTGCTGGGTTTGGGTGATAGTGCCATGCAGTTCAGCATTCTGGGCATTGCCCTGTGTGCACGGGCTCATGAAGCCGCCTACATCAAGTGTGACGGCCAGCCCGACATGTTGCGGGTGTTAGCGCCGCTCTTTGGTGGAAAGGCTTGCATCGTGGGCAGTGACATCAAGCGTCTGATGGTTGTCATGCACCAGCATGGCATCGCATTCATGGCCCCTTACTATGATACAGCCGTGGCCCATTACCTGCTCCAGCCTGAGCGTGGACACTCCACGGCCGAAGTGGCATACGAACTGTTGCACTATACCGCTATCACACCCGAGAGCCTGTTGGGTCCCAAAGGCCGTAATCAGCTCAAGCCCACCCAGGTATCTGCCGAGGCGTTGACCCGTTGGGCCTGTGAAGCCGCCGACCTGACGCTGCAACTTCCCGAAGTGCTCGACAAACAGTTGAAGGAACAAGGTTTGGATAAATTGTTGACCGAAATTGAGTTGCCGCTGGTGCGGGTCTTGGCCAGCATGGAACAGGCGGGCGCACGCATCGATGTCAAGGCGTTGAAAGAGTATTCCGTCGCCCTGACCGAACAGATGAACCGCTTGGATGCCGAGTGCCACGAGTTGGCAGGCATGCCGTTCAACACTGCATCCCCTGCTCAGGTGGGTGAGGTACTGTTCGACCATCTGAAGATCGACCCCAAAGCCAAGAAGACCAAGACGGGCCAGTACAGCACAACTGAAGATATCCTGTTGAAACTGCGTGACCGCCATCCGCTGGTGGATAAGATATTGGAATTGAGAGGTATCCGCAAACTGTTATCTACCTATGTAAACGCATTGCCGGCTCTTATTAATCCGCAGACTGGCCGTATCCACACGACCTATAACCAGACGGTGACTGCTACGGGTCGTTTGTCCTCGACCAACCCCAACCTGCAGAATATTCCCGTACGTACTGACGACGGCAAGGAAATACGCCGTGCGTTCATCCCCGCTGATGGCAATGTCTTTTTCAGTGCCGACTATTCACAGATTGAACTGCGTCTGGTTGCCGACCTGAGCCACGACAAGACGATGCTCGACGCGTTTGCCCATGGGCATGACATCCATGCCATCACTGCGGCCCGCATCTATCACAAGCCGCTGGAGCAGGTCACCAGCGACGAGCGCCGTAAAGCCAAGACCGCCAATTTCGGTATCCTGTACGGCATCAGCGCGTTTGGTCTGGCACAGCGGTTAAACATCCCGCGCGACGAGGCCAAGATGCTTATCGACGGTTACTACACGACATTCCCGCAAGTGCGTGACTATATCGACCGCAGCATTGCCCAAGCCCGTGAAAAGGGTTATGTGACGACACTCTATGGCCGTCGCCGCATGTTGCCCGACATTAACTCGAGGAATGCCGTGGTAAGAGGCTTCAGCGAGCGCAACGCCATCAATGCTCCCATCCAGGGCACTGCTGCCGATGTCATCAAGTTGGCGATGGTGCGCATTTACCAGCGTTTCCAAGCTGAGGGCATCAAGTCCCAGATGATTCTGCAAGTGCATGACGAACTCAACTTTGACGTCATCCCCAGCGAACTCGATCGCGTGCAGCGCATCGTCATCGAGGAGATGGAGGGCGTCTATAAAGGCCAGGTACGACTTACCGCCAGCCACGGTGCCGCCAGCAACTGGCTCGATGCCCATTGATAGGGGTATATAGGTGTATGGAGATGCTGCTTTTATGCGAAAATGAAATATTTTCGGGGAAAAATTGCTCAGATTGAAAAAATAGCAGTACTTTTGCACCGCTCAAATGAGATTCGGGGTGTAGCACAGTTGGTTAGCGCGCCACGTTCGGGACGTGGAGGCCGGAAGTTCGAGTCTTCTCACCCCGACTCAAGCACAGGGCTAATGCGGTATTTACCGTGTTAGCCTTTTTTTGTACTATTGCCTTGCGCGCATGCTGGAAATGGGTATTCAATTTGCCTGCAGATGAAATTTTGTGATGGTTGTGCTGAATTAGGTTGTAAATATCGTTGGAATTAAAGATTATGACTATATTTGTGCCGCTTTGTAAAAAGATTAACCAATTGACTTATTTAAAAACCAAAATTCAAGATTCAGATGAAGAGAATTTGTATTATGATGCTGTTGCTGTTGAGTTGTGCTCTGGCAGCAATGGCAGTGCCCGCTAAACCCGGCTGGCATACGTTGCATCAGAGTGAAGGTACTACCTTAACTGTACAGGCTGTGGGTAATGCCTTTAATCATGCCCTGCTCACTAAGGATGGCTTGATGGTTGCTTTAGGAGAAGATGGGGATTACTACTACAACTCATCAATAACAGGCATGACCACAGTGCGCGCCCATGAGGCCAGCGATCGCAATGCTACTGAGATTGCGTTTGTCGAAGCTCAGCGCAGCCACTTGATGATGCCCCATAAGGAGTTTAAGCCCTTACGTGGCAAGTCCGCCTTTGGCGTCGGCGGCAGCAATGCCGAGGCTGATGTGCCTGCACAAGGTAATCGCAAGGTGCCCATTATTCTTGTTGAGTACCAGGATAAGAGGTTCAAAAATACCCGCGAGCAGATTATCCAAGCCATGCTGACCGGCAACAAGAGTGTTCAACAATACTTTAGAGATCAGTCCAACGGCAAGTATGACCCCGATTTTGAGGTTTTCGGTATCTACACGTTGAGCCAGAACCGACAGGCTTATGGCGGCAACAACTCGAGCGGTGATGACAAAGGTCTGGGTTTGATGGTAACCGAGGCTTGCCAGATGGCTGCTGCCGACGGTGTATCGTTCAACCGTTTTGATACCAACAGTGACAACTATTGTGACGTGGTCATCGTCATCTATGCCGGTGTGGGCGAGGCTCAGGCTTCCTACTCCGTTCCCAGTTCCATCTGGCCCTGCAACTGGAATCTCCAGTCGGCCTCTTACTATGGCATGGGTGGTAACGGCGCCTTCCGTCCCAGCGGCAGTAACGTCTATGTGAACAATTTTGCCGTATTCAACGAGGTGCATGGCAGCAACGACAACGGTAGCACCATCGATGGTATCGGAACCTTCTGCCATGAATTTGGCCACTGCCTGGGTCTGCCTGACTTCTATGATACGAACTACGGCGGTCACTATGGCATGGGTTCCTGGGACATCATGGACACGGGTTGCTATGCCGATGACACTTATACTCCCATAGGCTATTCAGCCTATGAGAAGAATTTCATGGGTTGGATTGACTACTTGATTCCTAATCCCGGAACCTATTACACCCTGCCCATCTGGAACCAGAAGAATGAAGAAACCGACAAGGCTTTGTTCCTCCAGAGCGATATCAATGGCAATGAGTTCTTCATTATTGAGAACCGTATGCAACAGGGTTGGGATAGGTACCTTCCTGCTCAAGGTATGTTGATCCACCACATCACCTACAGTGCCAGCCGCTGGCAGGCCAATACACCCAACAACCAGAATATCCAGCTGGTCACCATCATGCCCGCCGACAACACCTTATCGGACAATAACGAGAGTGGAGACACGTGGCCCAGGAATAACAAAACCGAGTTTACCGACAACTCGACTCCTGCCGCCAAACTCAACATGGCCGCCAATGGTAACATTTCGGGCAATGCCGGCTATCTGGGCAAACCCGTGACCGAGATGGTCATCAATAACGACGGAACTGCAAGCTTCTGGTACATGAAGGGTGCCATCACCAATCCCACCATCGAGGTTTCGAACGAAAATGTCAACTGTGGTGCTACATCAGTCAATACCAGCATTTCCCAGACATTTACTGTTACTGGTCTGGCACTGACCGACAACATCACGCTCTCGCTCAACGATCCTAACGGCGTGTTCTCTGTAAATCCCATGGTCATCAATAGCGCCAATGCCGCTATGGGTGTGACTGTGACCGTTACTTTCTCGCCGACGGCAGTACAGAATTACGACGCTACGCTGACGCTCGCCAGCAATGGTGCCGAGAATGTGACTGTCAATCTGGCGGGACAGGGCCTCATTGAGAGCTATACTCCTGTGATGCTACCCGCTAATGAGGAGTATATCAACCTGACTGAGTTCCGTGCCGACTGGACCGACCAGACCCCAGACGAGAATGTGGAGAGTTACACTCTCGAGGTAATGATCAAGCCCGATGGCCCCGTACCTGTTGAGGGTGGTGTCTGTGACTTTACCGATATCGAGGCAGTTACCAACGATGAAGGCTACCTGCCCAATGTAGTCAACTCTGCTACCGACTACCTGCCCGACGGCTGGAGTGCCGAGAACTACCTCTACGTTAATGACGGCTCTGTCATCACGGGAGCCTCTTCCAGTTGGTGGAGTACTACCTACGGTGCGATTGTCAGCCCGACGCTTGACCTCACTGGCAGCAATCAGGTGACTGTAGTAGTCAGGGTTCAGTCATTCAATCCCTCAAACTATGGTGTTGGCCAAGTGAGGATTTCGACTGGTTCGGCATACAGCGACTACACGTTGAACTCTTCCGATGATGAGGACTTCCAGGAAATCACCGTTGTGCTGAACTGCTCATCGAGTGACCGTGTACGTGTACAGGCTCGTGCCAACTACATCTCCATCCAGAGCGTTTATATCTATGCCGGTGACATCAATGCCAAGGCTAAGCTGCTCGCCATGGAGACCGGTGACACGGCCTACCGTCTGATCACCGAGATTACCGATAGATTCTACACGGTGCGCAATCTCGAAGCCGAAGGTACCTATATCTATAAGGTGAAAGCCCTGTATACTGACGGCAGCGAGAGCGAATGGAGTAATGTTGAAGAAGTCACCCTGCACGGTCAGGACCACGGCTTCGACCTGGGCGATGCGAACCATGACCATATTGTTTCCATTGGCGATGTGACAGTACTCATCGACTACCTGTTGGGCTCTGGTGAAGTCTGCCCGATTTGTGGTGATGTGAATGGGGATGAAATGATAAGCATCTCTGATGTCACGACCCTCATCGACATGCTACTGTCAGGAAACTAAACTCTTGTCACTGCCCAAGCAGGGCGCCGACTGCACAAAAAAGGAATCCCCAAACCGGATTCCTTTTTTTGTGCGAATGCTCTGGTCGCTCTTGGAGCCTCTAGGTGTCGCTGATCGAAGTGAATATAGTCCTGGTTCTTGCAATTGTAGGAAAAAAATTATAACTTCGCAGGCAAAACCATGACGGAGATATGAAGCCCACGAGAATTACCGAACTAGACCTGCATGACGTGCCGCAGGTGTATCATAACCTGAAGTATAATGACGGCGAGATCTATTTTGCCGACAATATCACCTCCATCCCTGGACTGATGAAGCAGTTCAAGGTCAATTTCATCGCCTATGTGATGGTGACTGAGGGCCGCCTCACGTTGGATATGAATGGAGCCACCTACCATCTCGACAGGAACAGTTCATTGTTTGTGGACCACAAGATGGTGATCGAAAACATCAAGCACACCGAACGGTTCAGTTGTTTGATCTGTGCAATGAGCACCGACCTGGGCTTTGCCTTCTTCAACAAGAGCCTGCTGCAGTCCATCATGCACATCATGGCCAATCCCGTCATCAAGATGGAGCAGGCCGAGATAGACCTGATGATGAAGTACTACGAACTGCTGGTATTCAAGATGGACCATCCCGAGATGAACTTCGGGCGTGAGACGGTGCGCGACATCATCCGTTGCTTCGCCTATGATTTGCTGTCCAACATCAACAAGCATCTTGACAACGATAACGATGGTGACATGTTGCGGCAGAGCGACCGTATTTACCGCCGCTTCGTGTTACTGCTGACCGAAAAAAGTAATGTGGACCGCAGTGTCAAGTCCTATGCCGATGAGTTGTGCGTTTCGCCTAAATACCTGTCCAGTGTGTGCCGCCGACATAGCGACAGCACCGCCAGCGAACTCATCGCCTTGTCGGTAGTGGGCCGCATCAAGCAACTCCTGCTATATAGCGACTTGAGTATCAAGGAAGTGGCTGCCGAAATGGGTTTCGATAACCTCTCCTTCTTTGGCAAATACGTGAAAAAGCACTTGGGACTCTCTCCCAATCACTATCGCCAGGCCAATGGGTATGGCAAATAAATCCCTCCTCTCTTTTCAAACAACTGCTACAACGTTGAACAGCAAAAACAACTAGCTATCTAACTACGAATTGCGCAAATTTAACTAATTAGCATCCGCATTCAATTATTACGAATTAAGAAGAAAAACAATAAATACAACAAATACAAATTATTAATTATCAAACAATTATATTGTATTTATTGTACTTATTGTTTTCTTTTTATTGTAGTGTGCGGATGCCAACTAGGGGCTATGGACTAAACCTCTTTTATTGTTATTTAGTTTTTTACGGACCAATCGATGACGGTATCTAACTTGCGCTCGTAGTAGCGCTTGAGGTCGTTCCAGCGGTAGTAGGGCCCTTGAACGGCAGTTACAGGCAGCAGGGCTTCATGCTCGTTGAGCAGTACCTTGACCAGGATGTCGTCGGCCTTGGCTGCAACAGTGCCCACGGGGCGGTAGAATACCATCTGGATGTTGCAGGCCTTGGGGATGGTATTGTAGTCCTGCCAGTGCTCATGCAATGCCTCCAGATCGTCACAACTGTAGTTCACGCTATCCAGTTCCATGAGGCAAGCCAGCGGCAGCACGCAGGTTTCATGTCCGAACCTCAGCGCTGCACCGCGTTCACCGGTTGCGATAGCGTTGTCAGCCTTCTCAATCATGTCCCGCAACAGAGCACGCTCGATAAAGGGCATGCGGTTGCCGTTCTGGGGTGCATTGGCCCAGTGGATATACCAGTAGATGTTCTTGAGTCTCCACAGATCAAAGATTTCGTTGTTAGAGAAGTAGTGGTACAGGTTGATGACGTCAAAGAACTGGTGACCCTGCAGCGAGCCCGCAATGTCGAACACGTCTCGCATCAGCTGGCGGCCGTCCAGGTTGGCGCGAGCCCAGGCGGTGTCGTTGACCAGCTGGGCGATGAAGCGATCGGGCTGCAGGTGTTTACTGTACATGCCCTCGGAAATCGGATCCACACTCTTGCGCAGATCGTTGGCAAGGGTGTCCTCACCATATCCCCATCCCATGTAATACATGTCGTGATAGCTGGCATCGGCGGAAATGCGCAGCGACGGGTTGAGCGCTTGCAGGCGCATGGTCTCGTTGAGCATCGAGAGGATGCAGCGAATGATTACCGTCGAGCGGGCATCCACGCGGGCATCTCCCTGAAAGACCTCAGGGAAGTTGTTGAACATGCGCTCGGCGATTTCCTGATGTTGCTTGGCACCCTCATCACTCAAGTCACCCGCGCGTTCCTTGGATGTCTCACAAACGATCATCAGCTGGCGCAGCAGCAGCTCGCCTTGCAGGTTGAGCATCTTGGCCTCTTGGGCTTTCTTCAACTGGTTATAGGGGCGCTCATAGTATTTGCCATTGGTGAGCCAGCGGCTACCGTGACGGCCATAGTGGTCGATGTAGAAGGGCTCATAGCCTTGTGGCGCGGGCGTGAGCGACGGGACTTTCAAGTCGGTGCCATAGGGGTAGGCATAATGGTTGCTGGCCGAACGGTCAAAGTTGGCGATTACCTGCTTGCGAGGCGTAGTGGCGTTCAGGCTCAGGCAGGCGATTACGGCTATGATGATAAATGTGAACTTTTTCATTTTGTCGGGGAGATAATGGGTTGGCGTGAAAGTTTGTCGATGAAGTAGTCGCGCACGTCGCTCCAGTGGTAATAGGGGGCGACGTCAGTAGGCACGGGCAGTGTGGCCTCTCGCTCGTTGAGCAATGGCAACATCAGGATGTCATCGCTGCCCGACTTGCGGAAGTAAACAAACTGTATATTGGCGGCCATGGGGAAGATCTTGTAGGTCTGCCAGTACTTGTCCAGGTTTTCGATATCGGTCGTGCGGTAGTCTGCGCCGTTGAGTCCCATCAGGCAGCACAGGGGCAGTACCACACTCTCATGCCCGAAACGCAATGATGCTCCTGGGGTGGGGTTGTCGGTTGTTGTGGCGCGGTCGGCATCCTCGATGAAGTTGCGCAGCAGGTTGGCCTCCATATAGTCCACGCGCCCTTGTGTCAGTGGGGTCTCGCCCGAATTGATATACCAGTAGGCATTGTTATAGCGCCACACGCTGTAGATGTCATCATTGCTGAACAGGTCATACAGGTTGACCTGTTCAAACTGGTGGTGGCTCTGCATGTTGCCTGCTACCTCCATGAGGTAGATCATCATCTTGCGGGGGTCATCGATGCTGTCGGCGGTAAAACGCTGGTCGGTGAACAACTTCTTCAGCATCCCCTTGGGGTTGGTCCATTTGTCTCTACAACCCTTGATCAAGTCGGCCTGGCTGGCACGCAGGGGCTTGACGACGCTGTCACTGTAGTTCATGTAGTACATCGTGGCGCGGCTGGCGTCGGTAGTGATTTCCAGGCGCGGGTTGAGTGCGGCGAGGACATCCACCTCGTTGAGCATCGAGAGGATGCAGCGAATAACCACAGTGGATCGTGCCGTCACCGTTGCGCCGTCTTTGAAGACTTGCGGGAAATTCTGGTACATGCGTCGGGCGATGCCCTGGTGCTGCTCGGCACCGATGTCGCTGAGTTCTCCCAATCGTCCGCGGCTGGCTTCATGTACCTGTCGCAGGATGTTGAGCACTTCCTGTCCACGGCGAGTGAGTTTGCCGTTGCGCTCACCTTTTTCCAGCATATTCAGCGGATAAGTGTATTTCTTCTCGTTGATAAGCCATCGGCTGCCATGCCGGCCGTAGTGATTGATGAAGAATGGCTCATAGCCGTCGGGGGCTGCCGTCAGCTCGGGGAAGCCTGTCACGGGATAAGCCTGGTAGTTGTTGGCGCTCAACTTGGGGTTGGCCTTGAAATCGTCACGCACTCCGGCGGTGATGGTCATGATGGCCAGCATCACCAGAGTGAGCACTGTAGTAAATCGTCTCATAGATGAATCGGTTTTATGGTTTGATGTCGCAAAGTTACAGTATTCTTGTGAAACGTACAAGCCAGAGGCTTGCAATACCACGACATGCCAGGCAACAGATGGCCCGTGCTTAAAAGACAAGAAAAGCTGGATGAACAACATAAAACAAGGACAGGGCCCGCAACTCGCGCGGGCCCTGTCCGGGATATTCAGTGTAAATCACTTACTTGTTGAAGGAAGTGCCAATTACCACTGGCCGCTCAAAAGGAAGTCGATCAGAGCAGTTACGTCACTGATGGTAACGCCCTCATCGAGGTTGCAGTTGGCATTTTGGAGGTTGATGCCCTCGTCATTGCCACTCAACAGATAGTCAATCAGGTCAGTTACGTCACCGATGGTAACAGCCTTGTCATCGTTCACGTCACCACGCAGGCCCTCAGCCTCAGTCTGAGCCTTGAAGATGTAAACAGGAGTCTTGACTGTACTGGTCTCCTTGTAACAAGAGAACAGAACAGGATTGTTGTTGTTGTAGTTGAAGCGCATGAACCTGCTGTCATTGTCACCTTGGAACTCGATAACAGTGGTATCGTTGGCAATGGTGATAGCGGCATTAGCATAACCATTGGCATCAACTTCGTCTTCAAGCTTCAAATAGTTCTGTGATTTGGTTTTGCCTTGGTTATCTACATAATCACTACCATCAGCATATAGGTAACGGCCATCATTAGCCTTGAGGTTCCAGTTATCACCATTAGCCTCAAGGGTAATCACGTTAGCCAAACCGGTGGTCACAGTGTTGTCAATAACATCTACTGTCACACCAGTGAAATTGTTGGTCCTGAAATCAGTCATAGCATAAGGCTGAACAGTTACAGAATCAACGTTGTGGAAAGCAACGATGATAATCTTGTCGCCGTTGGCGAGTTCAGAAGCATCGGTTACCAAGGTATAGGTTGCCTGATCGGCGGGATCAACCTTAGTATAAGTAGCGGAAACAACCTCACTCTCAATGTCACCCTTGACAGCCTTGGCATAAACGGTGGTGGTCTCGGTGATGGTCAGGACCTCGCTGTAGTTGTTCCAAGTCTCATTGTCATAGCTGTACTTAATGGTAGCGTCTTCCTGGGCAGTGATGGTTACCTCAAGGCTCTGTTCAAAGTCGCAAGAAGCGGGCGTGATAACGGGAGCATTAACAAAGTTACCCTCGATGCTGAGGATCATCAGCTGCAGGCCATCGTGAGTGCTCACGGCACCCAGGACGGTGTAGTTACCCTCGGTGGTGGGAACGGTTACTTCGTTGTTGAACTGATTGTACATTACCATGGTGGTACCATCGGCTAGCGTAGCGGTCACGTTCCTGCCACTGACAGCAAAGCTCTTGACGTTGAGAACCTGAACATAGGCGTTGAGCATGTCTTCGCTCAGCTCGGTGATTGTCAGGGGTTCAGCATAATCGGCATTGAAACCGATTGAGTCAAGGCCAGTAGCATTAACAAACTCCATCAATCCACTGTAGATGCTCGTGGTAGCCTTCCAACCAGGATTCAGCATGGTACCGGGAACGAAGGTGGGATTATTATAACCAAAGATGAGGCCATAGCCCGTCTCATCGCGCAGCCACAGGTAATTACCCTTCTGGTAGGAAACACCAGCGTTGCCAGTGAAGGTGAAATCAATATTATTACCCATGTCAGCTGTAATCTCCAGCGACTCAACCTCGTTCTCGACGGGAGGATCAACGGGAGTAGCGTTCTCGTCGTAAACGTAGAGGTAAACGACCTTGCCTGTGCTGGAGCTGTAGCAGCGGAACGGTCCAGAAGATGCACCAGAGTTGTAACGGAGTGTGAATTCAGTTTCACCTATCATTGCCGACAGCGAGAAGTTGGTCTGATCAATCACCCAAGCAGCATACTCGTCGGTAGAAGCCGACAAGCTCTTGTTGGCAGGGGCCATGTAGGTGGTGGTGCCGTTATTGTCATAGCTGAATGAAGCAGCATTCAGGGTACCACCCAGGGTGAGTTCAAGAACACCGGTAGCAGTTACAACACCGCTCTCCAGGGTTACATCCACACCCAGACCACCATTATTGCCGATAGAGGCCATTGCAACAGAAGCGTCCTCATCAACAATAATGTACTTCTGGTCAGCTACGAGTTCGTCAACGCTGGTCACCTTCTTGTAGGTCTTGGGCTCGGGATCGGGATCAACGGGGGTCTCGCCACCCTCGCCGAGGGTAACCTCGATCAGGGTAGCACGAACTTGTGCAGTAGCGGTGAACACTACTGATGCAGCATCACCAGTCCAAACGCCCGTTGAAGTGTTAAAACCATCAAAAGCAGTAAAGTTGCTGGCAGGATTACCACTTGTGCAGGTGAATTTAATCTCTGTGATGTTTTCACTTGCAGACGAGATGGTGAGCGTTGAACTTGCATACACACGGTAGGCGGCATTAATGGTGCCATTGCTGAAGTGGAGTGTTACATCATCTTTAGTGACGGAGAACTCACCAGCAGCTGTCCAATCGCCTGTGTCCGCAGTGTAGTCAAAGGTCACAGTCGTTGCGGCCCAAGCCGACATGGTCAGCAGGGCAAGCGTGAGGAGAGAAAAGAATTTCTTCATAAAAGCTTAAATGAATTAAATGAATAAAACTATGTTAATAAACAAAATATGTTCATTTTTAGGGCTTTAGATAAGCACGGTTCGTTTCATGCCGCAAAGGTACTTACATTTAGTGAGAAGTGCAACACTTTGGGAGGGATTTTTCATGCTGGGAGAGAAAGAAAAAAAGAGGCGCCCCAGATGGTGGGGCACCTCTCTAGATAGAGTAGCTAGAGCGGGATGGCTTAGCGAACGACCTTGGTGGTCTTGGTGCTGCCGTCGCTGTAGCGGGTGATAACGATGTTCACGCCACTGAAGGGCTTGTCGCTCTTGATACCCTGAGCGTTGACATAGGTCTTGGCAACAACCTCGCCGTTACCGCTGATCTCCTCAACACCAGTGAAGATGTCGGTCCAAGTCAGGGTGGCGTCAACAACGTAGTACTTGTTCTCGTTGGTGCCACGGTTGGCCTTTACATAGTAGAAGCGAACATAGAAGCTGATGTCAGAACCGTCAACGGCGTCAAATGCGAGAGCGTCGTTGGTGTCACCCAGTTGGATAACGTTGTTGCTGGTGAAGTCCTCAGCGATGATCTTGCAATCCTCACCCTCGGCCACAACATCGTTGATGGCGTAGTGGGTGTTAGGATCGAAGGTGTGGTTGCGGACGTTATCACAGATGCGCCATACGCGGTACATGTAGGGGATGTACTCTACACTGGCATCCTCGGGCACATTGCCATTGAGGGTGATGATGGGATTGTAAACGCAGCAGAGGTTACCCTCGTCGTCGGTCCAGGTGAAGTAGGGACTGTTATCCACGCCAGCACTCTTGGTACCCTTAACGGTTCCAGTAACGCTACCCACGCCGGTATAGAGGACGGGGCTACCATAGCTGTTCTCGCCACCCTTAACACGGTCGGTACCGAAGGTCCAAGCGATGGGCAGATAGGACAGGAAGTGGCCGGGCTTGCCGTAGAAGGGCTCCTCGTCGAAGTAGTCGAGCCAGCCTTCATCGTAGGTATTACCAGCATTGCCCAGGTAGTCGTTCATCTCGATGAAGTCACCGCCAGAGCGACGCTGCAGGTAAGAGATGCGCACGTTGGGAACCTCGACGTCGTTGCCGCGGTCAAGGCTGTAGTGGTAGATGCGGGCGTTGTTCTCGAGGTACAGCTCGAAGTTAGCGCTCTTGACGTCAACCTTAAGCAGGTCATTGATGTCGTCGTCGGCATCAACCTCTTCCTTAGTGTAGTAACCGTCGATGGTGGCGTCAACCTTGGTGACATGAACGGGAACGTCGTTGGAGTTCTTGTCGCCCATGGTGAGGACGTAACCGTACTCCTCGGGGTGGTTGTTGCCTTCAACGCTCTCGGCGAACTGGTCAACGATCATGATCTTGCTCAGATCAACAACTTCACCAGCTGCATAGTGACCCAGATTGTCGCTGGTCTTGATCTGCAGGGTGTTGAGATCATAGCCATTGAGGATATCCTGACCAACATACTCGATACTATAGCTTACGTTACCGTTATTGTTGGTGAAGGTGATGGTGGCAACGGTGGTGAAGGCGTCGGGCTCATCGGCATCGAAGCGCTTAACCAGAATCTGGTTCATACCAGCGTCGATGTTCTCGGGGGTGACTGCGTTCACGTCGTTGATCACGCCGAGGAAGTTGCGGTAGTAGTTCTTGGCCTCTGCCTTAACGAAGTCGCTCTCATAGTGGTTGAGAGTGAGTGCGATAAAGTCTTCCGTGCCCGGGATGATGACGAATGCATCGTTGGACCAAGCGTGGAATGCCTCATGGCCGGTAGCATAGCCATTAACCACGTAGGTGATGGTGTAGCTGTGGTCGTCCTGAGGAACGTTATAGTTATAGGTGGTCTCGGTGGTGGTAACGAGCTCGACGCGGGTGGTACCGTTCTCGTCGGTAGCATAAACATAGACGACGTAGGTCTGGGGTACCTCACTCTTGGCCATCTCATTCAATGTCGAAGTCCAGTCAAGCTTCACATTAAAGGTCCCGTCTCCATTGTCGGTAGCCGTAGCTCCAAGCTCGATGGTGTACATGCCGACTTCGGGCTGGTGATCTACGTCGTAGTTGCGCTCGTCGTGGTTAAGGTTGCGAGCATCGGGGATGAAAAGAACCATTCCCGAGAGAGCCTTTTCTTCGGTTCCGTTCTTGCCAGTCATTGAGAAGTAGTGATCAAAGTGCATGACTGAAGTACAGTCGTGGATGACGGGATAGATCTCGCCGTCGTTCATCTTCTCATAGAAGTCGTCAATCGGGTTCTCTGTGTCAGCGGTTGTGGGGCTATACTCCTCAAACATGTTGTAGAAGGGAGCAAAGGGTGCATTGTCCGGATGCTGCCAGTTGGGGGTGCAGTAATAGGATTTACCCTTGCCAATGAAGAAGAAGCGGTTGAACTCACCCTCGATGTTGAACATCGTACCAGCGTTCAAGCCCTCGCCGGCACGCATACTGTTGGTGAGCAGCTCGATGGACTCGACATTATTCCTAAAGTAGGAGACGAGGTCAGATTTGGAGCTGGTTCTGCCGCCAGGAGTAGTGCTGTAGTTTTTGAGCTTCACCAGGAAAATGGTGTGACCATCCTCATTGGGTGCGGTGACATTGCTGTTGGTGATTCCCCATCCTGGATCAGTGCGTTCAACGTCCCAACTCCAATAATCTTCTTTATAGTAGAACTGTTCGCCGTAGTAAGTGGCCTGGCCAGTGAAATCACTGAACTTGGTGCCGGGAATCTCGGGGTTGCGGTAAACCCACTTGAGCAAGTCGTACATCTGGTAAGGATCGGTCACCAAATCGGTGAGCTTCGCAGTTTGGGTCTGGCCATTGGCATTGGTCCAGGTGTAGGTCTTGGCTGCATACCAGTCATAGTCATGGGTGACAGTAGGTGTGCTAACCCGTGCAGGTGCTCTGTGAGAGGGCTGAGAGGACTGTGAGGGCACACAGTAGTCTTTGTCTGCCTGCTGTCCCTGAGCCAGAACACTTGTTCCGAGCAGCATCGCCGATGCCGCAAGAAACTTAAAGAAGTTGTTGGATTTCATAAAAATAAAAGTTAAAAAAGTGTTATTAAAAAAATGAATAAGATGATTTCTCCCTGCAGTGCTTAAAATGATTTCTCCCTGCAGTGCTTAGATCTATTTATAGCATCAAAATATGAAAAATAGATTAAGGTGCTTACTTTTTGCTCGGCAAAGATAATTCATTCTTTTGAAATAACCAATATTTACTTGTAAAAAAATTAATAATAAGAAGGTGCTTTTGTGAAACAACAATTTATCAGGCGTGTCAAGAAAGCGACAAAGTGCCATACCTGGGGTGCTAGGCATGGTTCTTGCTGGGTTGCAAAGCAATGTTTATCTACACCTATACCGAAGCCGAGGGAACCGAGTCGCGACGTGTAGCGGGCGACATCGACCACTTGATGAAACCTGCATTTGGCGACAGGCCAGGGGCTACTGGGCACCAGTACACGGGTCCGCGCCTGTGCGCTATGATGCTACAGGAGTATGAGGCGGCCAGTGCCGAACTCGTTAACGGCATTGTCACTGCCGACATGGTTCAGCTCGTTGAAATGGAGAATTATGGCGTGGGCCTACAGGTGAAATCGCCTTGCGGACTGACATTATGTCATGCCGTGCAAGGCAATACCGTGGGCGCCCGCATCGATATCGAGGAGATGCATTACCACCAGCAGTGGAGCGGTGCCCCGATGGAGAAGATCGACCGCAGCCGTGTGGTCGAGTCGTCGAGGGTGTTCCTCGAGCATGCCGCCGAGTGGCGTGAGCAGCTTGCAGCGGCTTTCAAGGCCGACAGCAAGGGCGTGAAGATGCGCAACATGGCGATGAACAATATGGACGCTTATCTGGAGCGCTACTTCGACGGCACAGGCATCACCTACTATTGTGACAAGCGCCACGCCGACGGTCACAAGATGCGCCTGCTCGTGCACCTGAACAGCTACAAGACGCTGGATCTGCCCATCCCCCATGACGATTTCATCAATCACCTGGACCTGGTCAAACCCTATATGGTGGAGTTTGCCTATATGGCCCGCGATGGCCGTTTTACCGTCCGTAGTGAGGTGCGTGACGACTGGGAGCGTGCTCCGAGGCCGGTGGAGCATGAAGCCGCCGAGGACGTTCCGGCCTCTGGCGGTATCAAGGGCTGGCTACACCGCCTGTTAGATGGGGGGAGCAAGCCACCTGTTGAGAAGCCCAAAACGCCGTTGCGGCAACTCGTTGACGAGGTCATGCAGGGAAAGTCCTGCCAGTATCACCTCACCGAGGACGAGGAAGAAGGCCGTCGTGAGCTGCACATTCGCCTGGGCCGTGGCCGCGCAATGATTATCGACCTGAATCAGGGTGGAGACCTCAAATCCCGCATTGTTCACGACATGGGCTACATCCCCCGCCTGGTGGAGCTTGCCAAACTCTTCCCGTACCGCCTCACAGGTCCTCGTAAAAAAGTCAAATGGATTACCGCCCCTCTAGAAAATCCAGCCCAGGCAGATGCCAACTAACAACTAACAACTAAAAACTTACAACTAAAAACTTACAACTAAAAACTAAATAAATGGCTATCACCATCAACACCGGCGACCTCAAGACGATTCTCGAGACCACGCCCTCAACACAAAACATCCTGCTCGTGGGAAAACACGGCATCGGAAAGAGTGAAATCATCACGCGTCACTTCGAGGACCAGGGCATTCCCGTCATTGCCCTGTTCCTGGGTCAGATGAGCGATCCGGGCGACCTTATCGGTCTGCCCAACAAGGACGAGGCAACCGGCAAAACCGAGTTCATGCCGCCCTACTGGTTTCCCATGGATGACAAGCCTGTGGTGCTCTTCCTCGACGAGATGAACCGCGCCCGCCCCGAAATTCTGCAATCGGTCATGGACCTGTCGCTTAACCGCAAGTTGGCAGGCCGTTCCCTGCCCCCTGGCAGCCGTGTGATTGCCGCTGTTAACGACGGTGAGGAATATCAGTTGACTGACCTCGACCCCGCTCTGGTGTCCCGCTTCAACGTGTATTTCTTCAGCCCCACGGTGGGCGAGTGGCTCTTCTGGGCCAAGCAGAACGGCGTGGATCAACGCGTGATTACCTTCATCGAGGAGCATCCCGACGAGCTGGAGAAAAACGTGGACATCAACAAGGGTACCTTTGACAAGACGCCTGACCGTCGCGCGTGGGTGCGTGTATCCGGGCTGCTCAAGTCCAGCGGCCACATCACCGACATGAACCGCTTGGCCAAGATGATCACGGGCGTGATCGGTGCCCGTTCGGCATCAATGTTCATGCAGTCGCTTAACCAGTCGCGGATGCTTACCGCCCGTGAGGTGCTGCACGACTTCGCCGCATGTCAGCAGACGTTATCGACCTACACCATGCCCCAGATTGCCATCATCAACGAGGGTATTTACCAGTTCCTGGAGCTGGGCGTGAAAAAGGACGAGAGCGAGGCCGTGGGCCGCAACCTGGTGCGTTATATCCACTGGATGTTGAGCAACGGTCGTCA
Source organism: uncultured Prevotellaceae bacterium (assembly GCA_947302275.1). Taxonomy (GTDB): domain Bacteria; phylum Bacteroidota; class Bacteroidia; order Bacteroidales; family Muribaculaceae; genus Sodaliphilus. The sequence goes on along the minus strand of CAMYUW010000004.1, from coordinate 26,719 downwards.
GGAAGCGATTGCCCACTTTGCATCCTTCTTTGAAAATGCGACCTATGCCAATGCCAATGCCTATATCATGATGGATTGTCGCGAGGCATTGCAGTTGATTAACCAGATGATAGCCGACCTATGACCGTAGGTGAACGCATAAAGACCCTTTCCCAGGACTGGTTCCTCACCGAGCCGCTCCTGTTTGCGGTGCTGTGTACCCATGCCCTGAAGCGAAACGACAACATGGGCTGCGACATGCGCTGCGGCAAGGGACTTATCGAGTATAACCCCGAGCGGCTGGAGCACTTCGATGACAAGCAGCTGGCCCTCAGGCTCAAGGCTGAGGTGGTGCGCATCATCCTCAAGCATCCTTATCAGCGTCAGCCCTATAACCCGCGCCGCGACGTGATGCGTCTCTCGAGCGACCTGACGCTGTGTGACAATCTGGAGGGCATGGACACCATCGGGTTGGAGCCCCCGACCATTTTCGAAATTCCGCGAGACCAGGCCTTTGAGCAGTACTACTCGCTCATGGCGGGTCAGATTGTACAACTTGAGCAGAATGCCGACGGTGAGGGCATACCCATCGACATGAATATGCCTGGTAGTGGGCAGGGCGATGGCAACGACTTGACCGACAGCCTGCTCGATGCCGATGCGGGAGCATCGTTGTGGGAAGAGGACGAGTTGATGAGCGAGAAAGTCAATCACGAGATTGAAACTGCTCAGCGCTGCAACCAGTGGGGTTCGCTAGGTGGTGATCTTAAGTCTCTGATTGAGAGCACTCTGGTGAGTAAGCAGAACTTCCGTGCTATCCTTAGCCAGTTTCGCGCGAGCATCCTGAGTACCAAGCGCCACTTGACACGCATGAGGCCTAATCGCCGTTACGGCTTTGACGCGATGGGCAGCCAGTATGCCTACAGCACCTGTTTGCTTGTCGCCGTTGATGTGAGCGGCAGTGTGCCCGATAGGGAAATCAAGAACTTCCTTGCTGTCATCAACCGCTTTTTCAAGCAGGGCATTGAGCGCATTGATGTCATCGAGTTTGACAGCAAAATCACTACCGACAAGCCCATTGCACTCAAGCAGGCCACCAGCAGCATCCGTGTGACGGGCCGTGGCGGCACCAATTTCCAGCCTGCCATAGATTTCTACTACGAGCATGAGGAGTATGACGGGCTTGTGTTTCTCACCGACGGATACGCTGCCAAACCCAAACTGCCTGACGACAAGCGTCACAAGCCGCTCGCATGGATTCTGACCACCAACGGCGGTAACGAGGATAATCTCAAGCCTTTCGGTCCTGTCGTCCGCATCGCGGGATTGTGATGGGCTGGCTGGAACTGCCGGACTATATGGAGGAGACGCAAAATTTTGCGTCTCTCTATTTTTTTTGTATCTTTGCGGGTTAATTCACTAAATTTGATATGAAGAAAGACGACGACGAACTGGAAGGCATGGAGCAGCAAGAGCCCGCTGGGGATCCGACCCAAGACGACATCAACGCCAGCGCCGATGGGGGCAACACGCCCGATGGCGGCGGAAACGGTGATGATGACGGGGAACCACAGGCCCACTCCACCTACCAAGTGCCAAAAGATAAAAAACTGCAACTGAGCGGCATGTATGAGAACTGGTTTCTCGACTATGCCTCCTATGTGATACTGGAGCGTGCCGTGCCCCACATCGAGGACGGCCTCAAGCCCGTGCAGCGCCGCATCATGCATGCCATGAAGGAAGCCGACGACGGTCATTTCAACAAGGTGGCCAACATCGTGGGCTTGACGATGCAGTATCATCCCCATGGTGATGCTTCCATCTACAGTGCACTGGTTCAGCTGGGTCAGAAGGAACTGCTCATCGACACCCAGGGTAACTGGGGTAATATCCTTACGGGCGATGGTGCCGCCGCCGGTCGTTACATCGAGGCGCGCCTCAGCGAGTTCGCGCTTGATGCCGTGTATAATGCCAAGGTCACCGACTGGGGCCTGTCCTACGACGGGCGTAAGCGTGAACCGCTCACCTTGCCAGCCAAGTTTCCCCTGCTGTTGACCCAGGGCGCCGAGGGTATCGCCGTTGGCCTGTCGTGCAAAATCTTGCCCCACAATTTCAATGAGGTATGCGACGCGGCCGTGAGCTACCTGCGTGGCGAGGAATTCCACCTCTATCCCGACTTCCAGACGGGTGGCTATATCGACGTGGGCCACTATAATGACGGTGAGCGCGGCGGTAGCGTGCGTGTGCGTGCCAAGATTGAGAAGCTCGACAATAAGACGCTGTTGGTCAAGGACGTACCCTACGGCAAGACCACGGGCACCGTCATCGAGTCGATTCTCAAGGCGGGCGAGCGCGGCAAGATCAAGATTCGCAAGGTGGAAGACAACACCAGCGCCACTGCCGAGATTATTGTATCCCTGCAGGCAGGCACGAGCAGCGACATTGCCATTGATGCCCTGTATGCCTTCACCGACTGTGAAATTTCCATTTCGCCCAACTGCTGCGTCATCAAGGACGAGAAGCCGCAGTTCCTTACCGTGAGCGACGTGCTGCGCTACAGCGTGGACCGCACGCGTGACATCCTGCGTCAGGAACTGGAAATCCAGCGGGGCGAAACCATGGAAGCCCTGCACAACGTCTCGTTGGAGAAAATCTTCATCGAGGAGCGCATCTACAAGGACAAGGAGTTTGAGAACGCCAAGGACCAGGAACGTGCCCTCAAGCACATCGACAAGCGCCTGACCCCGTTCAAGCCGCAGTTCTATCGCGAGGTGACCCAGGACGACCTGTTGCGTCTGCTGGAAATCCCGATGAAGCGCATCATCAAGTACAACAGCGACAAGGCCGAAGAGAACATCGCGCGCCTCAAGGAGCGCGTCGCGGACATCGATAACAAGCTGGCCCACTTGACCGACTACACCATCGAGTGGTTTGAGGGTCTGAAGACCAAGTATGGAGCCAAGTTCCCGAGGCGCACCATTATCCGCGAGTTTGACACCATCGTTGCCAGCAAGGTGGCCGAGGCTAACCAGAAACTCTACTTCAACCGTGCCGACGGCTTTATCGGCACGTCGTTGAAGAAGGACGAGTTTGTATGCAATTGCTCAGACATCGACGATATCATCATCTTCTACAAGGATGGTAAATTCAAGGTCACTAAAGTGGCCGACAAGATCTATGTGGGCAAGAACGTGCTCTACCTGAACGTGTTCAAGAAAGGTGATAACCGCACCATCTATAATGTGTTGTACCAGGATGGCCGCGGCGGAACGACCTACATGAAGCGTTTTGCCATCACGGGCATCACCCGCGACCGTGAGTATGACATCACCCAGGGCAAGCCTGGCAGCAAAATCACCTGGTTCACCGCCAATCCCAATGGTGAGGCCGAGGTGCTGCGCATCACCCTCAAACCCAAGTTCAGGCTGAAGATCCTGCAGTTTGACGTCGATCTTGCCGAACTCGCCATCAAGGGCAAACAGGCACGCGGCAATATCGTCACCAAGAACGAGGTGCACCGCATCTCGCTCAAGGAGGCTGGCCAATCGACGCTGGGAGACCGCGAGGTGTGGTTCGACCCCGACATTCTGCGCATCAACTATGAGAATCACGGGCGCTCATTGGGTCTGTTCGGCGGTGAAGACCGCATCTTGGTCATCATGAACAACGGCGACTTCTATACCACCAGTGCCGAGGCTACCAACCACTATGATGAAGGTATCCTGCGCATCGAGAAGTTTGTGCCTGACAAGGTGTGGACCGCCGTTCTCGATGATGCCGACCAGGGGCACCCCTATGTCAAGCGCTTCACGCTGGAGGATAACAACAAGAAGCAGAGCATCATCGGCACCAATCCCGAGTCCAAACTCCTGCTCTTGAGTGACGAGCCCTGTCCGCGATTCGAAGTCAAGATGGGCGGTGGTGACGACTTCCGCGAACCATTTATCATCGATGCCGAGGAGTTTATTGGAGTTAAGACCTTCAAGGCCAAGGGTAAGCGCGTCACCAACTGGGAAGTTGCCAGTATCACCGAGATCGAACCTCGTGAGCCGGTAGCCGTTGAGGAAGCCACTACCACTGTTGCCGTGACCGATGATGAAGGCGCCGACGATGACATCCCCGTCAGCGACGGCATCAGTCAGGAAGAGGTCTTTGACCAGTTTACAGGCCAGCAGCGCATCCCCTTCGACGACTAAAAAAAACTACGAATTACACGAATTTAACGTCGACGAGGAGTAAACGACAACTGATCAAATGAAGACAATAAATACAATAATGACAATGCTATCCAGATTCATACCCTGCGGGGCTAATGCGAATTACGCTAATTTCACGAATTGTTTATTAAAATTCGCAAAATTCGCATTGAAAAAAGAGCGCGGTAGCCATAGTATTTATTGTACTTATTGTCTTCCTTTACTGTGTTGTCTTCTGTTTAGTGGCTTTGGGGCTGCGGGGCAGGAGAAGTTGTCGGTGTTTATGGTGGATGTGGGTTATGCGTCGGTGCATGACAGTTACTTGACGCCCATCACCTACGACGGCCTGGATTTGGGGCTCTCCTTTGAGGCCACGCGCCCGATCCGTTCCACCCAGTGGCTGTGGCAGCTCAACGTGGGCGCAGACTACAACTACGTGGAGAATGATGCCAAGAACAACGAGTTGCATAAGCTCATGGGGGACCTTTCCTTCAATATGCAACGGTGCTGGCGAGGTGTGTTTACACCAAAACTGAACCTCTCGGCCGGCCCGATGGCACAGTTGCGAGCCGGCATCGTTTATGACGCTGTCAATAGTAACAATCCCGTCACCGTGCGCGCCCACGCCAATGTGGGTGCAACAGGTATGGCCTGGCTCGATACCAGACTGGGACGACTGCCTCTCACACTTCGTTATCAGGCACAACTGCCCGTTGCTGGAGTCTTCTTTGCGCCCGAGTATGACGAGAGTTATTACGAGATCTACCTGGGTAACCACAAGAATCTGGCCCACCTCGGCTGGTGGGGCAACCGCTTTGACATGACCAACTACCTGGGCGTCGACCTGCACCTGGGCAAGACCATCATGCGTGTCGGTTACCGCTCGCGCCTTGAGCACTGGTCGGTCAACCACCTCAAGGTCCACGACGTGACCCACTCCCTCGTCCTCGGCATCTCCCTCTAATCAACTACGAATTACGCGAATTTAACTAATTGGCATCCGCATTCAATTATTACGAATTAAGCAAACTACATCATTTATGATAATCTATCCTAAAGAATCATACGATATCATTGGATGCATGATGACGGTTCATCGTGAATTGGGATGCGGCTTTTTGGAAAAGGTTTACCAGGAAGCGCTAGAGCGTGAATTCGTAGCAAAGGGAATTCCTTATAAGAGAGAAGCCAGTCTGAAGATTTTTTATAAAGGAATTCCTCTACAGCAAGATTATATCGCCGATTTTGTATGTTATGATAAGATTATTGTAGAGTTGAAAGCTCTCAGCAGATTATCAGATGTTGAGAAAGCTCAAGTCATTAATTATTTGAAAGCTACTGGCTATGAGTTGGGTATTCTCGCAAACTTTGGCGCAACAAGTTTAAAAACTGAACGTTTTTGCAATATCCACAAACCTGCATCATCAACTAAACATTCATGAAATTATGCGGATGCCATTAGTGAAATTTGAAATAATAAAGTTTGCGGATGCCAAAATTAGTATAATTAGTGTAATTCGTAGTTTAATCTCAAGGTGATGAAAAGAAATTATGCGGATGCCATTAGTGAAATTTGAAATAATAAGTTTGCGGATGCCAAAATTAGTACAATTCGTGGAATTCGTAGTTTAATCTCAAGGTGATGAAAAGAATAATACTATACTTTGTAGTTTCTTTGCTGTTAGGGGGGTGTACTTATCAGGATGAGTTTGAGCGGGACCAGGTGGGTAACTTCGAGGCGCTGTGGACCATCATGGATGAGCATTATAGCTTCTTTGATTATAAGCAAGTGGACTGGAATCAGATTCATAGCCGCTACCGTGCCTTGGTTTCCAACGAGATGACCGACCGGGAACTCTTTGACGTGTGCGGCGACATGCTTAAGGAATTGCGCGACGGCCACACCAACCTCATCGCCACCCATGACGTGTCTCGCTACTGGATTTGGGAACAGTGGCCCGTCAATTACGATGAGCGTATCATCGATGAGAACTACCTCAACTTTGACTACAAGATGGCATCGGGCATCAAGTACCAGATCTTGCCCCAGAACTTCGGCTACATGTATTATGGTTCCTTCTCGTCAAGCATTGGCGAGGGAAATTTGGACTTGATTTTGAGTTACCTTTCCACGGCTGATGGGCTCATCATCGACGTGCGCAACAACGGCGGCGGCCTCTTGACCAATGTTGAAAAACTCGTCTCGCGCTTTATCGACGGCAAAACCCTCGTGGGATATATCAGTCACAAGACGGGCAAGGGCCACAATGACCTGAGCGAGCCCTATCCCTACTACTTTGAACCAGCCAAGAACCACATCCATTACTTGAAACCCGTCGTGGTGCTGGCCAACCGCAGTTCCTTCAGCGCCAGTAACAATTTCGTGTCCATCATGAAGTCGCTCGGCCAGGTCACCATCGTGGGTGACACCACTGGCGGCGGTTGCGGCCTGCCGTTTACCAGCGAATTGCCCAACGGTTGGCGCGTGCGTTTCTCCTCTTGTCCCGTCATGGATGCCAGCGGACACCTCACCGAGTTTGGCGTCGCTCCCGATGTCCGTGTCGATATGGATGAGCAGGACCGTGCTCACGATGCTATCCTGGATGCCGCCATCTCTATCCTGGCCCGTGCCACTGCCGAGCCCTAGGATATTCGCAAGCGTGTTAATAACTTTTTGCGGAAAAATGTGTGGTCGTGTGGTCGGAAATCTGTAATTTTGTTGTCGGCGGTGTGTCATAATTCATTCGTAGCTTTTTTATGTCGCGCTTCGCGGGAGAAATTAAGCAAGAATTATCAATAAAATTAAATTAAAATTTTTGTTTGATTTTTCGGCCGTAAGACCGATTAAAGCTTAAGTCGCTAATAATGACACACTCTCATGCTTGACTTAAACAGATCACTCTACCCATTACAATCATGAAGGGAATAGGAAAATTATATTTCAGATACGGCACGATGGGCTCGGCCAAAACCGCCCTGCTGCTCACCCAGGCCTACAACTTTGAGGAGCGCGGCATGCAATACCTGTGCATGAAGCCTATCATCGATGACCGAGAGAATGACAATGTGATCCGCTCGCGAATCGGCATCGAGCGCAAGTGTTCATGGATTTATCCCGAGAGCGACTTGTATGAGATGCTTAAGGAGATGTTTGACAAGACCCATGTGGTCAAGGACTGGATCCTCATCGACGAGTCCCAATTCCTTTCTGCTCATCAGATCGACCAGCTGGCACGCATCGTTGATGACTATGGCGTGAATGTGGTGTGCTATGGCTTGCGCACCGATTTCCAGTCCCACCTGTTTGAGGGTTCCCGCCGCCTGTTTGAGCTGGCCGATACCATTGAGGAAATCAAGTCAACCTGTTCTTGTGGACGCAAGACCATCATCAATGCGCGCATCGATAGCACCGGCAATATCGTTACCGACGGTAACCAGGTAGAGATTGGCGGCGATGACAAGTACGTCTCGTTGTGCCGCCGATGCTGGCGCAACCGCCGCATCGAGAGCACCAACCGAAACGCCATCAAGTTTGAGGACGAGTAGCCTTTGTCTAAAGTCTAATCCTTGGACGGGAAGAACAGGTGCAGCAACCAGTTCACAAGTGTGAGCACGATGCTGAATGCCAATGCCCACCAGAAGTTCAGTACCACGAAGTGCGGTCCCACCAGCCAGGAGCATAGTAGCACCATCAGGGCATTGATGACAAACGTGAACAAGCCCAGCGTCAATAAGTTGATGGGCAGAGCCATCAACTTGACCAGGGGCCTAATCCATGAATTGATAAATCCGAGCACGATAGCGATAATCACAGCCCACCACCAGGGCTCGACCTTCACGCCGTCGAGGGTGAACGCGGTGATAAGCACCGCCAGTCCCGAAATAATCAGTCTCGTAATCATAGTGTATTCTTATTATTAAATAATGTGTCGATCGTGATGTCGATGTGATTCGACGCCTAAAGGTACAATATTTTTTGCTGCCTTAGACCATTCAATACCCTTTTTGGCTCAAATACTGATTTTTTTCTGTAATTTTGCGGCCAAAAATAAAGGAGAATGGATTATGAACGAAACGACGAAAAAATACTTTAAACTTGCACAGGACTATGTGATGATCACCTTTGGCCTGTTCTGCTATGCATTTGGATTTACTGCATTTATCCTCCCCGAAAAGATTGTAATCGGCAGTGTTACCGGTTTGTCGGCCCTTATCCATTACTGGTTGGGCTGGAACGTGGCTATCACCTACTATGCCATCAATATCATTCTGCTGATTATCGCTTTCCGCAGTGTGGGCAAGCAGTTTGTACTGCGCACCATCATTGGCGCGACGATTTCCACTATCTTCATCGGTGTGCTGGAGCCAATGTTCCCCGTTCCGATTGTCGAGGGCCAGCCGTTTATGAATGTCATTCTGGGTGCCATGTTATGCGGCTTGGGCCTGGGCGTGGTATTTACCCACGGCGGCAGCACCGGTGGCACCGACATCATCGCCGCGATGGTAGCCAAGTACAGTACCATCTCGTTTGGCCGCACGATGATGTATTGTGACGTACTGATTATCTGCTCCTCGTGGTTGCTGTTCCACTCGATCGACAAGATCGTATATGGTCTCATCTTCATGGTCATCTACTCGGTGGCCGCCGACCGTGTCATCAATAATACGCGGCAGAGCGTGCAGTTCCAGATCATCAGCAAGAAGTGGCAGGAGATAGCCGACAATGTCATCAGTGAGGCCCACCGTGGCTGTACCGTCATGGATGGTACCGGCTGGTACACCAAGGCACCTGTCAAGATTCTCCTGGTGATGTGCCGCAAGCATGAGAGTGTGAATATCTTCCGCATCATCAAGGCTACAGACCGTGAGGCCATCATTACCCAGAGCAACGTCAACGGCGTTTATGGTTTTGGCTTTGACGAGTTGAAAGTGCGTCTCCACAACAAGAAAAATGCTACCGATGAAGCCAATGTGACTTCTCCTGTTGATCATGAGGAATTGCCAAAGTAAAAAAAAGCAAGTTTAAGTTCAAAAAGACTAACAAAAATCAAATTTTTTAGCCAAAGTACGAGATTTTTGCGCTAAAAATTGCATATTTTCGAAAAAACTTATATTTTTGCGTGCTTTTCGATAACTGGATAGCTATCGTAAAGCATGTTTTTTGATACTACTACTACCATTATTATTAACATAAACTCTTAAGAATGAGACGAATTGCATTATTTTCTTTTTTATTGCTTGCTGTAGCTGCAGTGGCAGCGCCTATCATGCCCGATCAGGCTTTTCAGGCTGCCAATAATTTTATGAAGCAGCATCGTGCAGGAATTTCCGTGAAGGCAGTTCCCGTCAGCAGCGCACCCAAGATGTTGGCAGGTGGCCAAGCATCGGCCAACCAGTCGAGTTATTACATTTTCAATACAACGGGTAACAAGGGTTACGTCATCGTGTCGGGTGACGACCGTACAACCCCTATCCTGGGTTACGTTGACAAGGGCAATTTTGATCCTGACCATGTGCCTGCCAACATGAAGGCATGGCTCGATAACTACGCTCAGCAGATCAGTTCGCTCGACATGCTGGGCATCACCGGTGACGCGTATGGTGCACCACGCCCCACGCGCAACAGCATCTCGCCCATGATCACCAGCCATTGGGACCAGGCAGGACCCTACTGGAACCACTGCCCCGAGTTCATGGACCTCGACGAGAACGGCGACACCATCAGCGAACTGGCCTACACGGGTTGCGTAGCAACATCTATGGCCCAGATCATGAACTACTACAAGTCCCCCATGCGCTGTACACAGACTATCCCGTCCTATCTTGTTATATATTATTGGAAAGAGGAATACGGAGCTTTTGAGACCGAACCTCTGGAGCCCATCTTTTTTGACTGGGACAACATGCGCGACAACTACACTGGAGCCGAAGGTCAGGCCGAGCAGGATGCTGTTGCATGGCTCATGCTCTACGCCGGCTGCGCTGCCCAAATGCAGTATGGCCTGAATGCCTCCAGCACCAGCGACCCCTATATCCCCACGGCGCTGAACGAGTACTTCAACTATGACGCCAAACTCGTTTACCGTAGCGACTATGAGCAGGCCGACTGGGAAGACATGATCTACAATGAGCTGGTTGAGGGTCGTCCCATGATTTACAACGGCCGTGCCGGCACTGGCGGCGGCCATTCGTTTGTGTGCGACGGCTATGCTTACGGCGACCTGTTCCACATCAACTGGGGCTGGGGCGGCCTGGGTGACGGTTACTTTGTCCTGTCGGTACTCAACCCCTATGCAGGCGGTATCGGTTCCACCACCAGCCTCGAGGGCTATAACATCGACCAAACTGCCGTTATCGGCATCCAACCCGGTTATAGCGGTACACCCACCGAGGTGGATCATCGCCTCACCGTATTCAACATGTACTATACGGGTACCAGCTCGTTTGAGCGCAGCGATGACGGCTCCTTCAAACTCAACAAGCGCCGCTACATCAAGGTCACCGGTGAGGACCATATCGACGATGGTACCAAGTACCTGCGCGGTATCGCCCTTTATGACAGCGAGGACAACTTCATCGAGGTGATTGCCCAGACCTATTATGCTACCAACTATCTCTCCATCACCGACAGTTGGCCCGATACCCAGAGCTCCACAACTTACCCCTTCGGTAAAGGCCTCCCCAACGGCAGCTACAAAATCAAACCCGTCTGCAGCCTTCCCGGAACCAATGAATGGATGCCGATGATCGAGAGCGACCGCTACTATGTCGAGGCCACCATCAATGGCGACTGGGTTACTATGACTAACCATCCCATCGTCAACCTCCAGTCCATGAACTTTGAGTTCACAGGCGGTGAAAAAGTGGGTGCATCTGAGCAGTGCCATGTTACCGTCAAGAACCTCAGCGCCGACCGCTTCAGCGGTAAGCTGTACCTCTTTGTGGACAACGAGCAGTTTGACGAGTATGGCGAGTACACCACTGTCGTTGAGGCCGAAATTCCCGCTGGCGGCACCAAGGTGGTCACCTTCAACTTCACCCCGAAGAATGCCGGCACCAAGAGTGCCCATCTGTCCACCTTCGACACCTCATGGGATGCTCCTATCCCCGGCACGGGTTCGGTGACCATTGCTGGCAGCGTTACATATCCCATGAACCTGAGTGTGGACATCAATGCCTTGAACGCCGATGAGGACATGGTTATCTATGACAGCCACATCAAGTTCAAGGTCGATGTCACCAACAATAACACCGAGGGTGAGTATAACCGTTACATCCTGGCTCCCCTGTTCATCGTCGACGAGAACAACCACGGCTCCATGGTGACCTACCTGAGCCGCAATGTGGTCATCCCTGCAGGTGAGACCCAGACTTTCTACTTCGAGTTTGACAATTTGGCCTTCGGTTCCCGCTATGCCCTCAATATCTTCGGCCGCAACGAGAACGACTCCACCACCAATTTGGTGCCTCCAGGCGGTTCCAAGTTCTATACCATCGACCGTGGTATGGTAGTTTGGGACGGTAACGGTAACCGCGTGGGCTATAAGGCTTACAACGGCATCCGGGTTCCCGAGAACGCCGCTGCCGTGAGCATTGAAGGCCTTAATTTGACCTCGCTGATTCCCAACGATAACCCCAACACCCTGTACTACATCGCTGGTGCCGATAAATTCATTCCCGCAGGCCTTGAGGCCAGGAATGTGATCCAGAACAACGTGGCTCAGCGCGATGTGGTGCTCTATCATGGTTATGACTTCTATGCACCCTTCCGCTTCTCCGCTGCCAACATCAGCTATGAGCGCAAGTTCACCCGTGGCCGTCATGCCGGCCAGGAGGGTGGCTGGAGCACCATGGTGCTGCCGTTTGCCGTAACGAGTGTGACCGCCGACGGTGCCGCCATCGACTGGATGCATGACAAGACTGATGCCAAGGGGTTGTGGATCTGCAACTTCGCTCAGGAAGAGGCCGATATCGACGAGGCCCGTATGCTGGCCGAGTATGTAGGCAACACGCTGGAGGCCAATGTGCCCTATTTCGTGGCTCCCTACGATGGCGCCAACGGCACCGACATGCGTGACAAGACCTTCGTGTTCAGCGCCAGCGACGTGACCGTGAAACCCAATCCCACGGCAATCACCAGTGGCACCTATCACATGGTTGTGGGTGAGTATGCCCGCAAGGACATCCAGAATGCTTACTTCATGAACGCTGCCGGCAGCCACTTCGTGAGTGCCGCTGCGGGTACGGTGAACGCATTTGAGGCCTATGCCGACAATGTGACCACCAGCAGTGCCACCCAGTTCCAGATTGTCCTCGATGAGAATGCCGAGGATGCGCCTGCCAGCCAGCGCGGTGATGTTAACAAGGATGGTCAAGTGACCATTCACGATGTCACATGCTTGATTGACTATCTGCTGAGCGGCGACGGTGACAATATCGACCTGGTTGCTGCCGACTGTGACCTGAATGAAGGTGTGACGATTAATGATGTCACAAGCCTGATCGATTACTTGCTCGGGAACGTCTGGTAATGCCTTCGCTTAATACCCTTTGACCAAACATCAAAGGGGGAAAACACAAGCCCTATGTTTTGACGATTCAAAACATAGGGCTTGCTATTCAAACAACTATGACAATAAGCTAATTATGACACACCGTCAATAACTCGCTGCTAATCACGCTTTTGAGAAGTATAAAATCCTATCAGAGTTCCCAAAATCTATTTAATAACGATATAATTCGCTATTTCTGAGGCAAATAAGTGCCGCGGCTGTATCATGGGCTTGGCTTTTGCCTCGTAGAGGCAGGTCGGGTCGAAGACTCGACTTTTATCGAAAACAGCATGCACCCGATGGAGCAGCGAGAGTGAAGCTAAACTTGTTTAAGCTTTACCGAGTCGTGAAAGAGGAAGGCGTAGCCAACCTTATCGAAGATGAGCGCAGCTTGGTGGCAGCCATATCAAGTGTAAAGTGCGTCGAAGACGAACTTCCAAATTCGTAAAATTGACTTCGTCGACCTAACGGTTCGTGCAATTGGCTTCGCCGCTAAAAGTTCGTAGTTCAGTTGTAAGTCCAATTCGTAGAAATTGAACGCGGATGCCAAATTCGTAAAATTCGCGCAATTCGTAGTTTGAAAATCCCTGCCGCATCGATTATCTATTCGAGGCACAGTAGAGACGCAAAATCTTGCGTCTCCCAGGCATTGAACGGTTCCAATCATTTTTTAGCGAAATAAAAATTCGTTGAATTCGCGCAATTAGTAGTTTGAAGAAAAGGCCTGCCCGTGGGTTGTGGGCAGGCCGTCAGGTTTCTATAATGTGTGCTTCTCACCGCTTCTATTCATACCACTTCAGCCGTGGCCTCCTGCACGCGGCGGGCGGCTACGGCTGGAAATGCGTATTACTCAGCTATGGGCAGCCTGTCGATCAACGGATGACGATTTTCTTGCCTTGGTGGATGTAGATGCCAGGCGTTGTCGGCACATCCTTGCCCACGGCACGACCCATCAGGTCGTAGTAGTTGCCTTCAGCCTTAAGCGTCTGCCCTTCAGCCACCTCGTCGATACCGTCAAAAGCATCCTCGCGATAGCGTAAACCTTTGTAGATAATCTTGCCGTCTTTGATGACGTGACTCAGACCGCACCACTCCTGGTAATCGGCATCGGGATCAGGCTTGCGGGTGAAGGGCGTCAACAGGTCGCCCATGTCACGGCTGTCAAAGCCGATACCCTCAACTACATAGCATTGAGGTTCGCCCTGTTCATTAATGTAGGCATATCGGTGGCATGAAACTCCCTCAATCTCCACGGGCTCTACCTCAATGAAATTGTCAGTTGTCAGAAAAGGTGGTCGTACTTCTTGAGCCCATGATTCTATCATAAAGTAGAATTCCATTGCATTATCATGTCCGTCATCAAATTTTCCGAACTGATACAGCTCTCTTCTTAAACCATCAGCACCTGTATCAATATACGAAGGCAGAGGCAATAATTGCCGCTGTTCACTACTAATCTTCTCTAATGCATTATTCCGATAGCAGAAAACGTTATAGCCATGAAAATTGTCATATAATAATTCAGTATTGTATAGGCCTGCTATTAAGCTATCCCGCTCAACATCGAGAGATTCACCTGTATAGTAGTATAAAGCATTAAAGTAGTCATGGTTAAAATACGCTTCTTCCATATCATATCCGCTAAACTCGTATGTATAGTAATAGCTGGTCGTGTCACCATGATCGATGATGACTTTCTCATTAACCCACTTCACTCCTTCGCGCACTAGGAGAAGATATTCGTTTTCTTGGGCTGCTGCTTGGATCATGCCCAGCAGAGCGAGCATTGTAAATAGAATTGTCTTTTTCATAATCAGTTACTTATTGTGTTCTTTGTTTCTGCAAAATTAATATAAATACTGCTCATCTTCAAATGACGATGGAATTATTGAAAAACTAGCTCCAGGCTCCACTTGAAAGCCGCCACAAAGCCTTGTTGTCCCAGCCGCCTCCATCAGCGGATGACGATTTTCTTGCCCTGGTGGATGAAGATGCCAGGCGTTGTCGGCACCTCCTTGCCAACGGCACGACCCATCAGGTCGTAATAGTTGCCGTCTATGCCGCTTCGCGTCTTGTCGGCAGCCACCTCGCCGATGCCATCATGAACATCGGGATCATAATAGATGCCCTTGTAGACGATTTCACCATTCTCGATGACATGGCTTAAGTGAAAAAATGGATCGGTCCAGGCCATGCTATAAAAATAATGAAGCGTAAAACCACTATTATTACCGTCAAAACCTATACTTTCAATAATATAATCTTCACAATTCCAACGAGTAAACTTATGACGCTTGACTTGCTTACTTCCTACTGTTATTGTATCACTTGCAATATAGGAAAATTCGAGTTCATCAAACAGGTCGGGATCAAACATGTTTTCGCTTTCATAATAGTTTTTAGTATCAGCAAAATCATATAGAACGAATTCTTGTCCCGACCATATCTGTCCATAAAGCCCATCAGGTATTAAATATTCTGGACCATAACCGATTGAGCAGTCATAGTAAAAATTTTTTTCAGGCACAATACCATATACTACCTTATCTTCCTCACGCAAATATACTGGAATGGTATCACTATTCTGGTCTATTGCATCTCCACTGTATTTGTGCATCGCTTTATAATACTTGCCATCAATAATGGTATCACCTTTTATCTCAAGAGTTAAATAGTTCGCTCCTAATGGCAAATTAGGGTCAGCCCCATGCCACGTCGTTTCATTATTTTCATAATAGTACACCCACTTAACCCCCTCGCGGACGAATGGAACGTATTCATATTCTTGGGCCATTGTCTGGGTCATACCTAGCAGAGCCAACAGAGCCAATAAAATTATCTTTTTCATAAGTCAACTATTTAAAATCGTTTCTGCAAAATTAATATAAATACTGCTCACCTTCAAATGGCTGGGGAGCGAAGAGATGTCGTATGTGCCATCGACCTGAGTGGAGATCAACACATTCCAAGTGGTCAGTGACTCAATCTCCACATCATAGTAACTCAGATTACCTGTCCCGACAATAATGAAATGCGTATTACTCAGCTATGGGTAGCCTGTCGATCAACGGATGACGATTTTCTTGCCTTGGTGGATGTAGATGCCAGGCGTTGTCGGCACATCCTTGCCCACGGCACGACCCATCAGGTCGTAATAATTGCAGTCCGCTTTAAGCGTCTTGTCGGCAGCTACCTCGTCGATGCCATCAAAGGCACCTTCGCGATAGCGCAAACCTTTGTAGATGATCTTGCCGTCCTTGATGACATGGCTCAGTCCACACCACTCCTGGTAATCGGCATTGGGGTCGGGCTTGCGGGTGAACGGCGTCAACAAGTCACCCATGTCACGGCTGTCAAAACCGATGCCCTCAACCACATAGGCCAGCGTGTCACCTTCTTCGCTGATATAGGCATAACGGCTGCATGATACGCCTTCAATTATCAATGGATCAATCTCGATGAAATTGTTTCTATTCAGGAAATCTTCTTTCTGTTGCATGATATAGTAATTAAGAATACACCTCCCACTGATATCAATCGGTACAAAGTAATACAGAGAGTAATACAGAGTTAAGATATCGTTAAAAGTATCATGACCCCAAAAGTCGATCATGTTGTCTCCGTTTTGAATCAATGATTCCAACTTCTTGTTCCGGATGCATTCGAATTCATACCCCATCTCCCTGGCAAGTGACACAATGCTGTCTGTGACTGGATTTGTCTCTTCTTGGGTCGAAAAGAAGCAGTTGTAGTCATATCGGTTATTTTCAATCGGTTTGAATTCATAAGTGTAGTAATAGCGCGTTGTGTCTCCATTGCTTATGGTAACATGCTCATTTACCCACTTCACACCAGAACGAGTAATTGGCAAATATTCAATATATGGTTTGTAGTTATTGACATTTACTGAATGATAAATCTCTGTCCCGTCTTCAATGACATGGCTGAAAAAGAATTTCGGACTTCCAGACAACGTTTCATTCTGATATGCCAACAGGTATCCTTGTGTCAAACCATCAAAACCAATACCCTCAATCAAGCAACAGTCGCCAAAACCCATGAATACATATCGTTTGGCCAAATGGCCGTTCACAGTTACCATATCTGAAAACTTGAATGGATTGAAGCCGTCTTCTAATTTGATTTGATAAATATAGGACATTTCGTAGCTGAATGACACTGGATCACTAAAGTCATACAGGATGAATTCTTCTTCATTTCTGATTTGAGAATAAACTGTCATATTTCCATAACAGGATATCGGACAGTCGGGATAGGTCTTACCTTCAGGAACGATGCCATAGACTATCTTGTTTTCCTCACGAAGGCAAATGGGAATGGTGTCATTCTCCTCATTAATGGCTTCACCATAATATTTGTGCATGACTTTGTAGGTCTTGTCAGCA
This sequence comes from uncultured Prevotellaceae bacterium, assembly GCA_947302275.1. Classification (GTDB taxonomy): domain Bacteria; phylum Bacteroidota; class Bacteroidia; order Bacteroidales; family Muribaculaceae; genus Sodaliphilus. The sequence goes on along the minus strand of CAMYUW010000004.1, from coordinate 9,586 downwards.
ATTACTGTATCCCCCTTTAGTTCTAGCGTGAGATATACCTTTCCGACAGGCAAGTTTGGGTCTGCTGGGTAGGGTATAGTATCATTAATATAATAATAAACCCACTTCACGCCTTCACGCACCAACGGAACGTACTCGTACTCTTGGGCTGCTGCTTGGATCATGCCCAGCAGAGCGAGCATTGTAAATAGAATTGTCTTTTTCATAATCAGTTACTTATTGTGTTCTTTGTTTCTGCAAAATTAATATAAATACTGCTCATCTTCAAATGATGACGGAATAATTGAAAAACTTGCCCCAGGTTCCACTTGAAAGCCGCCACAAAGCCTGGTTGTTATTTCTCTCCTCTATCAGCGGATGACGATTTTCTTGCCCTGGTGGATGTAGATGCCAGGCGCGCTCGGCACCTCCTTGCCCACGGCACGACCCATCAGGTCGTAGTAATTGCCGTCCGCTTTAAGCGTCTGCCCGTCAGCCACCTCGTCTAGAACAGTCCAATGGCTTTCGTTATATAAGACGCCTTTATAGACAATCTCTCCGCCCTCAATCAGATGACTGAAGTTGAACACAGGAATACCATATCCAGATAACATGAAAAAACATAAAGTGTAACCATGAAAATGCGTGTCCGCTCCAACACCCTCTATGATCTGAAAATCCACACCTGACCAAAGGCCGTTGTAACGCTTCACGGCATGATTTCCAACAACAATGGTATCTGTACATTGATATTCATAAAATGGATGATCATAAAACATAAATCCTGACCAATAATCTATAGGATTTTTGAAATCATATATTACAAACTCTTCCCCATTATATGTATTCACATTACTGCAATTATTATATATTGGACAATCAGGATAATACTTGCCGTCTGGGATAATGCCATAGACAACCTTATCATCTTCACGAAGGTAAACGGGTATAGTGTCATTGTCGGCATTGATATTATCCCCATAATACTTATGCATGGCCTTATAGGATAAACCATTTATGACTGTATCGCCTTTAAGTTCCAGCGTAAGATAATAGCGCGCTTCTGGCAAATCTTTGTCAACCCAACCATAAATATCATCTATGTTATTTACGAAGTACACCCACTTGACGCCTTCGCGGACGAAAGGAACGTACTCATATTCTTGGGCTGCTGCTTGGATCATGCCCAGCAGAGCGAGCATTGTAAATAGAATTGTCTTTTTCATAATCAGTTACTTATTGTGTTCTTTGTTTCTGCAAAATTAATATAAATATTGCTCATCTTCAAATGATGACGGAATGGATGATTAGTTGCGCATTCATTGGGCTGGCGCTTGCCAGCAGGCAGAGAATTGCCAAATAAATTGTCTTTTTCATATTTAGATAGTATTAAAAATTGATATTAATTTTCTGTTTCTCAGTGGGAATAAGGTTCCCAGCCTTGGTTGTATTATAATCGGCCCAATGCCGTATTGTTTTCTGAATTGGTGTATGAGGAATACTCTGGTTATGTTTCAAATGAAACTAACTCGAACCGATATTTCTGAATTGCAGATTTATCAATTATCCTCAAATCAAATAATTGGTTTAATTAGTATAATTCGTGGTTTTACTCAAATGGGTCTATGCCGATTTCTGCTCGGCCAGTGTTCATGATAGTGAGTTGTGCACTCATTGGGCTGGCGCTAGCCAGCAGGCAGAGAACTGCCAGGATAAAGATTTTCTTCATAATGTAATTAGTTTATAGTTAATAATGGAAAAACGACCATTTCATCGATAAAAATGATTCTTTTAATAGACGGTGAAATAGCCCTCATAAGATATACCTACTGAGGTGTCGATAGTAATGACATAACTGTCACTGGGGAGCGAAGAGATGTCGATGGTGTCGTATGTGCCATCGACCTGAGTGGAAATCAACACATTCCAAGTCGTCAGTGACTCAATCTCCACGTCATAGTAACTCAAATTCCCTGTCCCGACAATGATGATTTCCTGATCGACTTCGTCATAATAGACTTCAGGCTGAACATCAGGAACAGGAAAACTGAAGTGGTTACCTGTCGATCCCTTCTTGTGAATGGGAATTGACCCTCTCGTAGTATTTGCTACAAGATTCACAGATACAAAAAGAAATGTAAAAAGCAGAAATTTTTTCATACGCAATCAATTTTATAAGATCAATTCATTGATTGCAAAGTTACAAAACACTTGTATAATGAAACAAATTTATTCGTAATACATGGGAAAAATAATACATTGATTATCAATGTATTATAAATTCAAAAATAATACAAGGGTTTTAAACCTGCTCAGGGTGTTAAAAACAGGTATGTTTGGCCTATAAAATCAAGAATGGCTCATGGCAGTGATGTAGTCATTAAGTGAGCCATCCAGCATCATCTTTTCAGCCAATCTTTTTTTAAGGGTACTAACACTGGTGTGGTTGGAATACCCCAAGATCATAGCAATCTGTATATATGAAAAACCAAGGCAACTCAATGCCAACAAAAGCAAATCCTTATCATTCAACTGGGGATAATTCTCACGTGTCTTAGACATGATGCCATTATATTCAGCATCGATATAATGGTACAATCCAATCCATTCCTCTTGATTCTGGTCATTGAATTGCAGAATATGCTTTACTCGCTTGCCTAATTTATTTTGGGGTTCTTGATAGCAAGCGACAGAGATTTCGCGAAGCAATTCCAGCTGTTTGTTCACAAATGATTTTATCTGCCTGTCATCAATCTTTAGTTTATTGATATTATGTTGGAGAAGATTTAGTGTATTGAGATGTGTGTTAGATTCTTTTTTCAGCTCGCCAACAATTCGCCGATAAACTTGTATCCTGCGTAAGTATAACGATATTAAGACTGCAAGGATTATAATGGTTATAAAGAAGATAATGATTAGCCGATTGGACTTTTGTGATTTAGTCTTAATGCTATTATTTGTATGGAAATCATAATCATTTTCAGTTTTTGAAATGGATAGTTTTTCTGTATTGCTCATCAAGGAATCAGAAATATGGTTGTACAGATGATTTAATCTTAACGATTCAGTTATATTGCCACGAGAAAGCTCAAGCTCACTCAAACTCTCCAAATAATAAAGTCTTTTCTCGTCATCATCAATTCCTTCATTTAGGGCTAAATTAAGGTAAATTGCTGCTGAATCAGGCAAACCGACTCGTGAATACACGTTGGCTATAGTGGTATATAGTGAAAAGTCGGTAGGACAACCTAATTTCTTTATGTAATGAATCAATTGTAGTGCATGATTATAATTCTTATCATAGTAATGGAGCACTATCAAAGCATGTGAGTCATCGATAATTCCAATTGTGTCATTATATTGTTGAGCAATTGATAAGGCATTATTTAGTAACTGTTCAGCCTTTTGAGAGTTATTTTCACGATAAAGGCATCCTAAATTATTCAGGCATTTATGCTGGTAAGTCAACTCTTTTGCCTGCTGGAAGCATTCAAGGGCTGATTCATATTTGTTGATTCCCACACCATCAAACGCGTAATAGTCACAATAAAGCGAGCCCATGCGCATTTTAGTGTATCCCAAATTAAAGTAGTCGGTGGGGGCGGCGGTGGCTTCGGCGTGCTTGTAGTAGAACATGGCGGAATCGGGGTGGCCAAGTTCTTCCATGACGGCGCCCTTGTAGATATAGGCGCGGGTGAGCTTCTCGCGCTCGCCGCTGTGGCGGCGGTAGTAGTCGAGGGCGCGGTTGATGTCGCTGTCGCTGGTGGCAGTGATATAGGCCTTGTAGCGCGCTTGGGTGAGCAGCAGGTCACGGTAGGCACGGTCACGCTCGCTGGTCAGGTCGGCCGCGTTGACGGCCTCGACGATGGCCAGGGCGCTGTCAGGGAAGTCGTGCATGAGGCTGTCGGCCGCCACCAGCCGCGCGTCGTTGCGGCCTGCACCGCCACAACCCGTGACCACCGCCACGAGCACCATCGCCGTCACTATGACCGCCAACAAGTGTTTCATACCGCAAAGGTAATAAAAAACCACAATACCATCAGAATTCATTTGCTGCTACAAGTATAGCGGCATCCCTCAATTGCGAATCAGGTCACGCGCATTGGTGGGGAAGGCTTGGGTGACGCTCTGGTAGGCGCGGTCGATGAGTTGGGTGCAGCGGTAGGTGAGGATGTGGACACCGTCGTAGTAGCTGTGGAGGTCGCCGATGAGCTCTGGATCCCAGCTGAAGTCGTTGACGTGGTTCTGCCCCATGATTTCGCACAGCAGGGCATGGTCCACGGCCGAGAGCCCTTGTGAGCGGAAACGTGGGGGCACGATGACCTGATACTCGGCATGTGCTTCACGCAGCATGGCGGCGATTTCCTTCAGCAGCGCTTCGGCCTTCGGGTCGATACTCAGGGGCATCGGTCCTGGATTGGGCTGCATGTCGGCCAGCCATTGCATGTCGGCATAGTAGTCGGCGGGGTGGTTCAAAATGAGCGTATCCAGTCCTATGCTGGAATCCTCGTTCAGCATCTCGTCACGGCCCGACGGCACCGTGGATATCTTGGCATCGGCCAGGAGTTTGTCGGTGAGTTCTCGGGTGGGCCACAGCTTGAAGCGCAGCAGGTCGGGGTCGCGCAGGGCATTGAAGTGTACCCGATGGAAATGGAGCCAGGAGATCCGGGGCGAGACATCGGGGTGGGGCACAAACGGCATTTCCTCATAACGTTCGCTGCGGTGGAACATCTCTTCCTCCATCACCAGCAGCACATGCCGCACCTCGACACCATGGTCGAGGAGGTAACGCAGCTCGTCGCGGATGCCGGAGAGGGTCTGGGCACCCTCGGTGAAATGATAGACGCTGGCCGAGTCTGGCAGGTGGCGTTTCCAGGCGGCAGCAGTGAAGTTGGACGAAATCGAAGACCCGAAAATGAATGAGTCGTAGTGCCGCTGCGGATGGTAGTACTTGAAACCTTCCAGGGCTACATACCGCTTGTTGGGCATCTGCTCGATGGTGTCGCCGGGCTGGATGGAGATGCCGTCGTAGCGGTGCACCACCCGGAAGGGGTCCAGGCAGATGTACAGGGCAATGAGGCCGAAGACCGGGAGGAGGGCCACCAGGGAGCGAAGGACGAATTTCTTGAAGCCGGGCTGACTCATGATGACTTGGGGTTTAGAACTGGAAATAGATGAACTGCATGTTGCGGTCCAGGCTCAGGATGGAGATACCTGCCAGCAACGACCAATAGATGAGCCACCGCACCACAGTGGGGAAGGGCAGGCGCTCCAGCGGGAACTCCTGCTTGCGACCCAGCCACTCGATGAGGAAGAAGGGTACCATACAGAACAGCGGCTGGCCGAAGACGGGCCGCTGCCGCCACGAACCGTTGACGATGACATCGCAGATTTCACCCAAGTGCGTGATGCCGTTGGCGCGAAAGGCGAGAAACACCATGGCAAAGAGGAAGAACGTGAGCAGGCAACGTGGTAAGTCCCTCAAGGAGGCATGCTCGCTCAATGTCTGGCGGGGCAGGAATACAAAGGGCAGTAACAGCAGTCCGTTGACCGTGCCCCAGATGACAAACGTCCAGTCGGCACCGTGCCACAGGCCTGACAAGGCGAAGACGATCATAATGTTTATAACCGTCTGCCACTTGCCGCGGCGAGAGCCGCCCAGGGGGAAATAGATGTAATGGCGGAACCACGTCATCAACGAGATGTGCCACCGCTGCCACAGTTCCTTCATGTTGCGGGAGAAGAAGGGGTAGCGGAAATTGGCCCTGAGCTTGATGTTCAGCAGTTTGGCCGAGCCGATGGCGATGTCGCTATATCCCGAGAAGTCGGCATAGATTTGCACCGCGAACAGGATGCCCGCCCAAATCATGCTGGGAGCAGCATAATAGTAGGGGTTATAGAGCAACTGATCGACGTAATAGCCGACAGTGTCGGCAACAATGATTTTCTTGGCCAGACCCCACAGGATCTGCCGCATGCCCACCACTGCCGTGCCGTAGTCAAACTCCTTGGTGCGCAGGAATTGAGGCAACAGGTTGCTGGCGCGCTCAATGGGACCCGCTACCAGCTGGGGAAAGAAGGCGATGAACACGCCGAATGCCACCACATCACGCGTGGGCTTGATCTCGGAGCGGAAAACGTCGATGGTGTAGCTGATGGCCTGGAAGGTATAGAATGAGATGCCCACAGGCAGCAAGATGCGCAAGGTGGGCCAGTCGGGGGTTATTCCGAACAAGTTAAGGAAGTCCACGAGGCTGTCCCTAAAAAAGTTCAGGTACTTGAATACCGCCAGGATGCCCACGTTCAGGACAATGTTGGCCGTCGCGCAGAGCTTATCGTGGCTGGAGCGGTCGCCACGCATCAGCAGTGCCGACCCCCAGGTGGAGAGCGTCGTGAGCAAGATCAGCCCGAGCATGCGCCAGTCCCACCAACCATAGAACACGTAGCTGGCAGCGAGCAGGAAGAGGTTCTGCCACTTGAGGCGCCGTTGCAGTGCCCAATAGACAAAGAACACCGGGAGCAGGAACAATGCGTATGTGTAGGAGTCGAACTGCATAACAACCTGCAAAGATAGTGATTAGTTTTCAGTTTTCGGCCTTCGGCCTTCAGTTTTTGGAGCTGCTTACACCTAACAACAACAAACAATGGCAGCGTGCCACAGGGGGCTTGCTGCCATTGCGGTGTCTTGTAGCGGTGTTACCCGATGCTAAGGCCGCCGTGTTGGCCTCTAGGCACTTGCCGCTAACCCTCCAGAGCTTTGTTACGCCCGGAGTTATTTGTTCTTCGCGTCCTCAGGAGCGATGCCAACCAGCTCAGGGTCGATGAGAATGCGTCCGCAGTACTCACAGACGATGACCTTCTTGTGCATCTTGATTTCCATCTGGCGCTGAGCGGGGATGCGGTTGAAGCATCCACCGCAGGCATTGCGCTGCACGACGACGATACCCAAACCGTTGCGGGTGTTCTTGCGGATGCGCTTGAAGGCGGTGAGCAGGCGTTCCTCGATCTTATTCTCCTGCTTCTTGGCTTTCTCGCGCAGGGTCTCCTCCTTCTGCTTGTTTTCGGAGACGATCTCGTTCAACTCGCTCTTCTTCTCCTCAAGGGCATGCTCACGGTCGTTGCACAGTTCCTTGGCCTTCTCGATCTCGACACTAAGAACCTCGGCCTTGCGGCTGGCCTCATTGATTCGCTTCTCGGCGAGCTCGATGTTGAGGTTCTGGTACTCGATCTCCTTGGTCAGGTAGTCGTACTCACGGTTGTTACGCACGTTGTCCTGGTCGGCGGTGTACTTGTCGATGAGGGCTTCGGCCTGCTGCTTGGTGTCCTCGTTGCGGGCCATCTCTTCCTTCTGGAGAGCGATTTCGTCCTCAAACTTGGCCACGCGGGTGTGCAGGCCAGCAATCTCGTCCTCAAGGTCTTGCACCTCCTGGGGGAGTTCGCCCCTCAGGGTCTTGATGGCGTCAATCTCAGAGAGTTTCTGCTGCAAGTCATAGAGCGCTTTGAGTTTCTCTTCAACGGTGAGTTCTTTCTTGGGTGTTGCCATAATTGATTTTATTATTTTAAGTTTTTAGTTTTAAGTTGTAAGTTTTAAGTATTATTACCTTTGTCTCTTGTATTTTTAGGCGATAGTAACCGTACTGAAAACTAAGAACTTAAAACTTAAAACTCGACTCATAGATAATTGACTTGATTTGTCTCGCTTTTTGAAAAAGCGACTGCAAAGGTAGGATTTTTTTTCTGAATAATCTCTAAAAAAATCTCTTTTGTGTAATGTTCGCTCTCGTAGTGCCCGATGTCAGCGACCACGATGCGCTGGCTATTGTCGAGGAAATCGTGGTAGCGCATGTCGGCGGTGACATATAACTGGGCGCCCAGTTCCACCGCCTTGTCGAGCAGAAAACCGCCTGCGCCGCCACACAGCGCCACGCGCGAAACCATGCGGTCACCGTCGCCGCTATAGCGGATAGCGCTCACCTCAAAGGCTTCTTTGACCTTCTTCAGCACCTCGCGGGCGGGCATTGGCTCGATATTGCCGATGACACCGCATCCTGCCGACGTGCTGGCCTGCTCTCCGTAGGGCTCCACGCGGTTCCCGTCCAGGAACTCAATATCGGTCATGCCTATTTTGTCGGCCATGCGGAACGAGACACCCTGCCAGGCACTGTCCAAGTTGGTGTGGGCACTGTAGATGGTGACATCGTGCTTGATGGCCATGGCTACGGTACGCTCCACAGGGGTGCGACCCATGATTTTCTTCAGCCCTCGGAAGATGAGCGGGTGATGGGAAATGACCAGGTTGTAGCCCAGCTTGACAGCCTCGGCCACGACGGCCTCGGTGGCGTCGGTGCAGAGCAGCACGCCAGTGATGACGGCCTCAGGGTCGCCCACCTGGATGCCTGCGTTGTCCCACTCCTCCTGAAGCCTGAGCGGGGCATATTGCTCAATGGCATCGGTGATTTCTCGAATTTTCATATTTAGTTTATCAAAAACTACGAATTTCGCGGATTAAACTAATAGGCATCCGCGCACAATTATATCTTATTTCACGAATTGGCGTCAGTGTTCTTATTCATTTAGTTGAATTCGCGTAATTCGTAGTTCGGGAGTTTAAATCTTGTTCTCTGCTTTGAGACGATCGCGGTCCACGTCGATGTAGAGCTCGTCGAGCTGGCTCTGATCCACGGGGCTGGGTGCGTCGAGCATGACGTCGCGGCCACTGTTGTTCTTGGGGAAGGCAATGCAGTCGCGGATGCTGTCCAGACCAGCCATGATCGAGACGAAGCGGTCGAAACCGAAGGCAAGACCAGCATGGGGAGGTGCACCGTACTTGAAGGCGTTGATCAGGAAGCCGAACTGAGCCATGGCGCGCTCGGGGGTAAAGCCCAGGATATCGAACATCTTGGCCTGTAGCTTGCCGTCGTGGATACGCAGGCTGCCGCCGCCCACCTCGATACCGTTGCACACGAAGTCGTAGGCCTTGGCGCGCACGCGCTCGGGATGCTCGTCGAGCAGGGGGATATCGTCGGGATTGGGCATGGTAAACGGGTGGTGGGTAGCCATTAGGCGCTGCTCCTCATCGCTCCACTCAAACAAGGGGAAGTCGATGATCCACAGGCATTCAAACTTATCCTTATCCCTCAAGCCGAGGCGTTCACCCATCTCCAGACGCAGGGTGCAGAGCTGCACGCGTGTCTTGTTGGCATTGTCGCCGCTCATGATAAGGACGAGGTCTCCATCGTTGGCACCCATCTTCTCCTTGAGCTGCTGCCATACGGCGGGCTCGTAGAATTTATCGATGCTGCTCTTGACGGTGCCGTCGCTGTTGAACTTGACATAGACCAGACCCTTGGCTCCGACCTGCGGACGCTTCACGAAGTCCACCAGTCCGTCGAGCTGCTTGCGGGTGTAGTCAGCACAACCGGGAGCGCAGATGGCGCCGATATAGTTGGCCTCGTTGAACACAGGGAAGGTGCCGGTGCCCTTGAGTACGTCATCCACTTCGACAAAGGTCATACCGAAGCGGCGGTCGGGCTTGTCGCTACCATATAGACTCATGGCGTCGTGCCAGGTCATCTGTTCGAGCTTCTCGGGGAGATCCACATTGCGT
>CAMYUW010000003.1 GCA_947302275.1 uncultured Prevotellaceae bacterium | reverse complement strand
CGTTTTGCGTTTAGCGGTGCAAAGGTAGTACTTTTTTTTAATATACAAGCATTTTATCAAAAAAAATCCTAAAAAATAGTTTTTTCCCATTTCTTATGGGTTGAAAAGGCGATGAAAAGCACTATCTTTGCTATTAGATTATCGAATACTTTAACAACCTTATCAACTTAAATATAGATTATGTTTAGTAAAGAGACTTACATGAGTCGTCGTGCCGAGCTCAAGAAGCTCGTGGGCGATGGCGTTATTCTGCTCTTCGGCAACAACGAGTCGCCGTGCAACTACCCAAACAACGCATTCTATCCTTTCCGTCAAGACTCAACGTTCCTCTACTATTTTGGCCAGAAGCGTGACGGCCTGGTAGGCGTGATTGACATTGACAACAACGTCGAGACGCTCGTGGGTGATGACATCGACATTGAGGATATCGTGTGGTATGGCTCAGTCGATAGTGTAGCCGACATGGCTGCCCAGGTGGGCGTTTCCCACTCGGCCCCGATGAAGCAATTGCAGACTATCTGTGATGAGGCTCGCGCCAAAGGGCGCCGCATCCATTTCCTGCCGCCATACCGCCACGACACCATGATCCAGATCATGGACCTGCTTGGTATCCACCCCAATAAACAGGCCGAAGCCGTGTCCCACGACCTGCGCATGGCAGTCATTAACATGCGATCGGTCAAGACGGCAGAAGAGATTGCCGAACTTGAGCGTGCTGCCGAGGTAGGTTACCTAATGCACACCACCGCCATGCGCCTCATCAAGCCGGGTGTGACCGAGAAATTCATCGGCGGCCAGGTGGACGGCATCGCCGAGAGCTATGGCGCCAAGACCAGTTTCGCCACCATCTTCTCGCAGCATGGCGAGATCATGCATGGTAACCCGTCGATGGCTCCCCTGGAGGCTGGCCGCCTTGCCCTGTGTGACTGCGGTGCCGAGTCGATGGAGTACTATTGCAGCGACAACACCCGCACGATGCCCGTCAGCGGCAAGTATGACCAGCGCCAGCTGGAGATTTACAGCATTGTAGAGGAGTGCCACGACCTGGCTCTGGGTATATCCAAGCCCGGCATGAAGTACTTTGACGTGCACATGGCCGTCTGCCGCCGCATGACCGAGCGCCTCAAGGAGCTGGGTCTGATGAAGGGCGACGTAGATGAGGCTGTTGCTGCAGGTGCCCACGCCATGTTCCTGCCTCACGGATTGGGCCACATGATGGGTATGGACGTGCATGATATGGAAGGTTTGGGACAGATCTACGTCGGCTTCGACGAGGAGACGCGCCCCAACCTCGAACAGTTCGGCACCAACTGCCTGCGCATGGGTCGCCGCCTGCAGGAAGGCTTTGTCGTAACCGACGAGCCGGGAATTTACTTCATTCCTGCCCTTATCGACGACTGGCGTGCTAGCGGCCACTGTGCTGAGTTCCTCAACTTCGACATGCTGGAGACCTATAAAGACTTTGGCGGCATCCGCATCGAGGATGACATCCTCATCACCGCCGATGGCTGCCGCTTCCTGGGCGAGAAGCGCATTCCTTACCATCCCAAGGATGTGGAGGACTTCATGGCTGCCAACTAATCCCTGCTGTTAATACAACAATCATCGATAAGCGGCTGTGCCATAATTCTGTTGCTGGAGTAGAAATCAGCAATTGAATTATGGCACAGCCTTTTATTTCTTTATGTTCAGTTCTAAATGTTGGGCTCGATATTGTTCCCGGCTATGATGATGCACACAAGCAGGATCAGCAGAATGGCGATAATGGCATAGGCTACAAGCTTGAATACCTTGGAAGGCATAGTGCCATTCTGATGCAGGTGGGGCCGCATGGTATTGTAACGATGGGGCATAGTGCGCAACTTGTCCTCGACTGTTACCTTAGGCTGACGCTGGACGGTAACGGATGCCGGCTGTTGTGATTTGGGCTGCACTGCCGGCTCAGGCTTCTGTACAACAGGCTCGGGTTTAGGTTCCTCGATTACGGGCGCCGGCTGCTCAGGAGTGAACGGGGCTTTGAGATCGGCACCGCAATAGGGGCAGAAACTGATGCCGCTGGGCAACTTCTTTCCGCAACTGTGGCAGAACTTGGATTTGTCTTGGGAAGAGGAACCCGCATTGGCAGTATGGCGGTAAGGGGCATCGGAGTCGTCACGGACAACGAGCGCGCCGTTCTCGTAACGGCACACGGCGAGGCATTGCGGACACACGACCTGGCAGTCGTGTATCACCAGCTCCTCCTGGGATACGGCCATCCATTTACCACACTCTGGGCACTTGAGTTCCATAATCTGTTGCAATCGATTGTTCTTGACGTGGGGGCAAAGATAATGCTTTAACGGCAATGCTGCAATATTTTTTTTCACGTTTTTGACTGTCTAAAGGTCAAACTCACCCTCTTAGCGTTGACGAAAATGCCTAAAAATCAAAAAATATTGCCTTTTTGCTTTTTAATGTTAAGAATAACTATTACTTTTGCACCCGCAAAACTGACGAAAAAACTAAATTATCGCAATAAAAATGGCAAAGAAACAAAATCAGAGTGCCCGCACAACCCTCGAAGAGGTGAATGAATCCCTCTCGACCGCGGCACAACGCATTGAAGACAACAAGAAGTACATCAATTGGGCTCTCATCGCTATTGCAGTGATCGTGCTGCTGGCAGTAGGCTACATCTACGGCATCCGTAACCCGAACCTCCAGAAGGCCAAGGACCAGATCGGTAAGGCTGACCTGGAGCTCATGCAGGGCAACCAGGACGAAGCTTTGAAGGGCTACGAGAAGGTCGCCGCCGAGTTTGGCAACAAGCCTGCCGAGCGTGCCCATCTCAACGCCGCCATCCTGCTCTACGAGAAAGGTGAGTATGAGAAGGCCGCCAAGCACCTGGAGGATTACACTCCCGCCGGCAACCTCATCGGTCCCGCCAGCCAGTCCCTGCTCGGTGACTGCTACGTGAACCTCAAGAAGTTGGATCAGGCAATCGCTGCCTATGACAAGGCCATCAGCCTGTCGGGTGACAACGAGGCTTACACTCCCGCATTCATGGTAAAGAAGGCTACGATACTCCACGAGCAGAAGAAATATGCTGACGAAGCCGCTATCTACCAGGAGATCAAGGACAAGTATCCGTACTATGGTCAGCAGGGAGGTATCGATGTTGATAAGTACTTGGAGCGTGCCAATGCACTTGCAGGTAAGTAATCAACAAGTATAATGATTTACTGAAATTCAGAAGGTTGGACAAAACATGGTTTTGTACCAACCTTTTTCTTAACCCAAAAAGACAATGACACCAATCTATCATCGCATATTGCTCAAGCTCAGCGGCGAATCGCTGGCTGCCGATCAGGGAACAGGCATTGACGCACAACGAGTAGCCGACTATGCCACCCAAATCAAGGAAATCGTGGACGCTGGCGTTCAAGTAGCCATCGTTGTGGGCGGAGGTAACATCTTCCGCGGCCTCAAGGGTGCTGCACAGGGTTTTGACCGCGTCAAGGGCGACCAGATGGGTATGCTCGCAACAGTCATCAATGCTCTGGCGCTTTCCTCAGCCCTTGAAGCCATTGGCCAACCTGCTCAAGTATTCACCGCCATCGGCATGTTCCCCATCGGCGAACCTTACAGCAAGTGGCGCGCCATTGAGGCCATGCAGGCAGGCAAAGTAGCCATCTGTTCCTGCGGCACAGGCAGCCCGTTCTTCACCACCGACACCGGCAGCACCCTGCGCGCTATCGAGGTCGAGGCCGACGTTATGCTCAAGGGTACCCGCGTGGACGGCATCTACACCGCCGACCCTGAGAAGGATCCCACAGCCACCAAGTTTGACCGCATCACCTATGACGAGATCTACAACCGTGGGCTCAAGGTCATGGACATGACCGCAACCGTCATGGCCCGCGACAACCACCTACCCATCCACGTGTTCAACATGGACGTGTACGGCAACTTGCTCAAGGTGATGTCCGGTGAACCCATCGGCACCGTAGTCACCCTAGAGTAAAATCTGTCTGTATCTTTTTTACTGATAATCGCGGATACGCACATCGATACCACTGCCATCCAGCAACTTAACAACCTGCTGGATGTCGGTTTTGCCGTAGTGGTATGGAAACAGCACTGTGGGCTTAATCATCGTAGCAGCATGGGCACACTGCTCAGGCGTCATCGTATAGGGCAGATTACAGGGCAAGAAAGCCACATCAATATCCTTAATCTCAGCCATCTCGGGGATGTCCTCGGTGTCCCCGGCGATGTAGATGCGCATTCCCTCAATAGTCAGCACAAAGCCATTGTCTCGGCCCTTGGGATGGAACTGCAGTTTCTCGGGCGAATTGTTATAAGCGGGCACGGCATCCACGGTCCAGCCTTCGGCCAGCGAGCGGCTGTCGCCATTAGCCATCACCTCGCCCTTGCCGCCTAGGATCTCGTGGCAGCGGGCATTGGTGATAAGCATAGTGCCCTCCTTGCTCAACTGGTTAATGGCCACCGAGTCAAGGTGGTCAAAATGCTCATGAGTGACCAGAATGAAATCAGCTTTGGGTAGGGTAGAGTAGTCCGTCTCGGGTTTCACCGCCGTAGTCACTGGATCGACGTAAATCCACTTGTCGCCCACCTGCATCCTGACACTACCGTGCTTGATGCAATACATTTTCACACTCGTGCCGCTCTGGGTCTTGAACATGTCACAGCCAGCCTCATTCTCTTGCGCCGTGCAGCCACACATGGCACCAACAATCATCATAGCCATAATCAGAAATTTAACTTTCATATTTTTTTGTGATTTAATCTTGTTGGCTTCAAAGATAATCAATTCAATCTGTAACCAGCGCTTTAATGAACAAAAAAACGCTTTTTTAAATGATTTCATGGACGTTTGGTCTCATTTCTCACCATTTTTCATGATTTTTTACTATCTTTGCGCCTTATAAACCCATTAGCACTGGCATATATGAAAAAATATGATGAACTCAAGGTTTTCTGCAAGAATACCAACGAGTACTTAGACATCGACGGTGGAGAATCACTTATCGATCTCTATGAAACCATCAAGCCCCGTTTAAATTTAAAGGGCGATGCCGTGTGTGTGCTCGTCAACAATAAGGTTGAAGACCTCCACTACCCGGTTTATGCCCCCAAGCACGTCGAGTTCATCGATATAACCAGTAATGCTGGCTACCGCGTGTTCACACGCTCGCTTTGCATGGTGCTCTACAAGGCCATTAACGACCTGTATCCCGGCAAGCGCCTGTGTATCCAGCATAGCATCAGTAATGGCCATTTCTGCCAGATCAAGCATGAGGAGGAATTTCTCACTCCCGAGGTCATCAAACAGCTCAAGCAGCGCATGATCGAGATCATTGACGCCGACCTGCCCTTCAAGCGCCGCGAGCGCCTGACGACCGACGTCATCGAAATGTTCCGCAAACAAGGCCTCCAGGACAAGGTGCGCCTCCTCGAGGGCATCAATCAACTCTATACCGTCTATTACAAGCTGGATGACATCATCGACAGCTTCTATGGCCCACTCGTGTCTTCGACCGGTATGTTGAAGGTGTTTGATCTCATACCCTACGAAGACGGCATGCTCCTGCTGGGTCCCGACCGCAAAGACATTGACCAGGTGGTTAAATGGGAGCCGCAGCCCAAGCTGTTCAAAGCATTCACTGATCATATCAATTTCAACAAGATCATCCGACTGGGCGATGTAGGCGAACTCAATCGCGCCATCAAGGCCGGTTACGCCCCCTTGCTCATCAATGTGGTGGAAGCGTTGCACAACAAGTACTTCATCCAGATTGCCGACGAGATAACCCGCCGCTATCACGAGGGTGGGGCGCACGTGGTGCTCATTGCCGGTCCCTCGTCGAGCGGCAAGACCACTTCGTCTAAGCGCTTGGCCATCCAGCTGATGACCAACTACATCGTGCCCAAGGTAATCGAGTTGGACAACTACTTTATCAACCGCGAACACACGCCCCGTGACGAGAGCGGAGATTATGACTACGAGTCTCTCTACGCCCTCGACCTGGAGCAGTTCAATAAGGATGTCACCGACTTGCTTGCAGGCAAGGAGGTGGCAATGCCCACCTATAACTTCAAGGCCGGTCAGCGTGAATATCTAGGCAACACGCTGAAGCTCGAGAAGGGTGACATTCTGCTCATGGAAGGCATCCACGGCTTGAACCCTGAGCTCACACGCACCATTCCTGAAGAACAGAAGTTCCGCGTCTTTGTCTCGGCGCTGACAACACTCAGCATCGATGACCATAACTGGATTGGAACCTATGACAACCGCTTACTGCGTCGCATCATCCGCGACCACCAGTACCGCGGCAGCAGCGCATTGCAGACCATCCAGCGCTGGCCTAGCGTGCGTCGCGGAGAGGACAAGTGGATCATGCCATTCCACGAGAATGCCGATGCCATGTTCAACTCATCACTGCTGTTTGAACTGGCGGTGATGAAGAATTACGCGTTGCCCATCCTCCAGCAGGTACCCAGCAACACTCCTGAATATGCCGTGGCTTCCCGACTGATTATGTTCTTGAATTACTTCGAGCCACTGGACGAGAAAGATATCCCCAGCACGAGTTTGCTGCGTGAATTCCTGGGCGGAAGCAGTTTCCACTACTAGCGATAACTTCGGGCCTTATTGCGATGTGCAATAGGGCCCGAATCATTTATAATACGATAACAAACAGCGCAGAAATACAATAACTCAATAACCGATGACTGACATTCTAACACTTGCAGAAAACCAAAACAGCGAACAAATGTCGCTGGAAGATTTTTGTGGCACCATCAGGCACATGGAAGCCCAAGGCAAGGATGGTATATCGCTTTTCAACAAGGTGATATCCGAGGGGTTGGCGCCTAACCTTATTGCCGAGGATGAGTTCCAGCACAGCAGGCGGCTGGAACGCATCACGACCGAGATCACGCGACGATTCCGCCAGGAAGGCCTACGCATGGTTCTCGTTGCCGGGCCCTCTTGCTCGGGCAAAACCACCACATCGAGGTTCCTCAACCACATGCTGCGCGATAACGGTATCCAGCCCTGCGTTGTCTCGCTTGACAACTACTTCCTCAATTTGGATCAGAGGCCTCTTGACGCCAATGGAGACATCGATTACGAGTCATTTTATGGCTTGGACTTGAAGCAATTATCCCGTGACATCTCCAGCCTGTTGGCAGGTGATCAGGTGTCAATGCCCACCTATGATTATGTAAAGGGCGAACGCACCTATCAAGGTAATACGCTCAAGCTCGAGAGCAATAGCCTGCTATTCCTTGAGGGCCTGCATGCACTGAATCCGCTGCTCATGCCCGAAATCGAGGACGAATTGAAGTTCAAGCTCTTTGTCACCGCCCAAGCCACCATCTATTATGGCGAGAAAGCCGGGCTGGGAGAGCATGACAACCGACTGCTGCGCCGCATCTACCGTGACTTCAACAGCCGCGGAGCGACTGCATTGCAGACACTCCAATGGTGGCCTGGCGTACTGCGCGGTGAGAATCTGTGGATCTTGCCGTTTGCCAGTCATGCCGATGCTTGGTTCAACACGTCGATGGTGTTTGAGTTCTCGGCCATCAAGTCTCGTGTCATCCAGCTGCTGCGCGAAGTGCCTGAGAACGAACCCACCGAGTACAAGATAGCCCAACGCTTGGAAACCTTGCTCGATCGCATTGCCCCATTAACTCACGACGACTTTGTCGCCATCGCGCCCAAGCGTCGCTTCCTCCTCAGCAACGACGGTAAGTAAATAACCTGAAATTTAATAAGAAAAGAACTAGAATGCGGATGTCAATTAGAGAAAATTGGCATCCGCTGTTCTGTTAATCGTCGCTGACAACTTGGAAGTCCTTGTTCTCGTCCTCATAGTCGCTTTCCCAGTACTCTTCGCTCCATTGCTTGCCGCCCGAGTCCACCATCTTTCCGCCGGCATCGGGTGCCTCGTCCTCAATTTCCTCGGCGCCAAAGATGAAATTGTCCTCAGCCTGCTCGCGGTGGCGCTCGTCAAGGTCATGTTGGGTAGGACTCTCGGGAATGCGGTTACGCTCATCATTGATGGTGCGCCATAGCAAATCCTTCAATTCCGTCAAGCCCATCTGGGCCACACTCGAAATAAAGACGGTGGGAATGTCATCAGGCACCTCGGGACGCATCTGCTCAATCAGTTCATCATCCAGCATGTCGCACTTGGTAATGGCAAGCACGCGAGGTTTCTCGACAAGATCGGGATTGAATGTCTCTAACTCGTGGCACAGGATACCATATTCCTTGCGGATGTCATCGCTATCGGCAGGCACCATGAACAGCAGCACAGCGTTACGCTCGATATGACGCAAGAAACGCAGTCCCAATCCACGGCCCTCGCTAGCACCCTCGATGATACCGGGAATGTCGGCCATGACAAACGACTGCTGACCACGATAGGTCACGATGCCCAGGTTAGGCTCCAACGTTGTGAAGGGATAGTTGGCAATTTTGGGTTTGGCAGCACTGATTACGCTCAAGAGCGTTGATTTTCCGGCATTCGGGAAACCTACAAGTCCCACATCGGCCAGCAACTTCAACTCCAGGATAACTGCCTTTTCGACACCTTTCTCACCAGGTTGCGCAAAGCGCGGCGTCTGGCGTGTTGCGGTCTTGAAGTGCTGGTTACCCAAACCTCCACGGCCACCGCGCAGCAGTCGAACGACCTGACCATCCTTAGTCACGTCACACAAGAACTGACCGGTCTCGGCATCATAGACAGCCGTTCCACAAGGCACCTCGATGGTGCGGTCCTCACCATCCTTGCCAGTACACTGATTTTCTCCTCCCGACTGGCCGTCGGTAGCAAACACGTGACGCTGATACTTCAGGTGGATAAGTGTCCACAGGTTACGGTTTCCCTTGAGGTAGATGTGGCCACCGCGCCCGCCGTCACCACCGTCGGGACCACCCTTGGGGACATACTTGGCACGATGCAGATGAGCCGAACCGGCTCCACCCTTACCACTGCGGCACAGGATCTTCACATAGTCTATAAAGTTGCTTTCAGCCATAACTCATTCATTTTGGTGCAAATTTACAGATAATTCTCGAAAATCTCCGTAAATTTGTGCCCACAAAACGATAATTACAACACAATGATACTGGATTTTATCACTTGGACTGCAAGCCCCAACCTGTTTAGTGTGGGTTCTATCACCGTGCGCTGGTATGGCCTGATGTTTGCCATCGGCTTCCTGGTGGGTTACGAGATTGTTTACCGCATTTTCCGCCACGAGGGCGCACGAGAGAGCTGGGTGGGCAGTCTGTTCATCTATGTGGTGGTGGCTACCATCCTGGGAGCCCGTCTGGGGCACGTATTTTTCTATGACTGGAGCTATTACAGTCATCATTTAGGCGAGATTCCCAAGATTTGGGAAGGTGGTCTGGCGAGTCACGGCGGAACTTTGGGCATCATTATAGCCATCTGGTTCTACAGCCGCTACGTAACCCGCAAACCCATGCTATGGACACTTGACCGTCTGGTGGTTCCTGTGGGATTTGTCGCCGCGCTCATCCGCATCGGCAACTTGATGAACCATGAGATTTACGGAGGCGAGACTTCATTGCCTTGGGGATTCCGCTTCGTGGAGAACTTGGGCCAATGGATGCAGGGCGCTGAGCCCGTTTTCACAGCTCCGAGCCACCCGACACAAATCTACGAGGCCGCATTTTACCTGTTGACATTTGTCGTGTGCATGGTCATGTACTGGCGCTATCGTGCTCAAGAACGCGAAGGACTCATCTTCGGTGTGTTCATGCTGGGGATCTTTGTGCCACGCTTCTTTATCGAGTATATCAAGAATGTGCAGGAACCTTGGGAAATCGCCATGCGCGCCAATTGGGGCATCGATCAGGGCCAGTTATTAAGTATCCCCTTTATTGCTCTAGGTATCTGGCTCATTATCAGGGCTATGAGACGTCCGCGAGTGCATCTGGAATACCCCGACCGCTTTGCCGATGAAAAGAAGGACAAGAACAAGAAATAAAAGCAATATGAAACATTTACTCCGTTACCTCTTTCCTGTGTTGGCGGCAACGCTGTTATGCTGCTGCACCACATGCAAGCCCAAACAAACCACTATGGATAATGAAAACATAATCGATATGACAGGTTCGCCCGTGATGATTGACGACACCACAGTTAAGGGCCTGGTTGTATATTACCCGCTTTTCAACCGCATCGACCTCGTGTGCGGCACAATGCCTTCCAAGCAGGATACCAGTGTCATCTTCTGTGCCGAGGCGGCTTTTACCCATGAGTTGCTCGATGAGTTCACCCACAGCAATATCGACGGTGATCACGTCAGCGGCGGCAAGCGCTACACGGGAGCCAAGTGTAAGGACAATAGTGGCGCCTTTGCATGGTTTGGCGACACGACTTGGGAATTCATACACGGCCAATACGATGAGCTGCTCGACAGCGTGGCCGAGGCAGGCGGAATGGGATTTGGCCAGGCCATCGTGATTCACAACGGCGAGAGCATCCGTCCGTTGTGGCGTGAGGGCGTAAACCAGTACCGTGTCCTGTGCGAGAAAAACGGACGATTGTGCATCGTTGATAGCCGCAAGGCCGTTGAGTATGAAGACTTTGTAGAAATGCTCGAAGCGTTTGCTCCCACCCATGCCCTCTACATGGACATGGGTGCTGGCTGGAACCATTCCTGGTGGCGCGACGGTCATGGCAAGGTTCATGAAATCCATCCCACCGCCGACAAGTCCCGCTACTGTACCAATTGGATCACCTTCTACAAGTGACCCCAAAACAACAACTTCAACAAAAAAATAAAACAAAAAACAAGAAGTACAATAAATACAATATTTTGATAATCAATTAATTGTATTTGTTGTACTTCTTGTTTTCTCTTTCACTTGTTGTGACGTTCTGGCTCTTGACTATACAGTAGTCTTGATGTCGGGTAATGCACGGATGTGCAGGTCGGTCTGCGGGAAAGGAATCTCGATGCCATTCTCGTTCAAGACATCATAGATATTCTCCTTGATTTTAGCGATATCGGCTACCTGAGAAGCGACACGCACCCACACGACAACCAGCAGGTCAACACTGCTCTCACCGAAGTTCTGGAACAGCACCTGTACGCCCTTGCTGGGGTCATAGCAATCCAGTTGCTTGATACGGTCGATGATCTTCTCGCGCACCATGTCGATCTTGCTGCCGTAGGCAACGCCAACGGTAATCTTGGCCATCTCGTAGCCGTGGTTACGGGTCATGTTCTTGAAATTCTTGGTAAACAGCTGGCTGTTGAGGAAGGCGATGACCGAGCCGTCAATGGTCTCGACCAAGGTACTCTGGTAGTTGATATTGCTGACCTTACCGCGCACACCGTCACACTCGATGACGTCACCAATCTTGACTCGACCATTCATCAGCGAGAGGCCGTAGAAAAGGTTCTCGAGGGTATCCTTCATGGCAAAACCGATACCAGTCGAGAGACCTGTGAGAATGAATGTGATGCCCGTGCGGCTGACTTGCAGGGTGACCAGCACGAGATAAATGTAGATGCCCCATCCGATGTACTTGATGATGTTCATCGACAGGGTGACTGCCTTGGAAGCGGCCTTGACTTTGGCCTTGGCATTAGGATCTTCCTGGATAACCGTCTTGATATCAATTTGCTCATTGTCATCCAAGTCATTTTCGCGTTCATAGAGGGAGATGGCATTGGCCTCGGCACGGCTCTGTTTCCACAATTGGTAGCCCTGGATAAACAGGTAGATAATGTAATTGAACACAAAGCCAAATGCCACACAGACAAGAATCCTATCAAGTGACAACACGATGAGTCCCGGCTGGTTGACAAACTTGTAGCGGAAGATGTACTCGCACCATTGTGTCAAGTCAAACACCTTGGCAGCCCAATAGATGGATAATCCCACGCTCAAGGTCGCTGCAATGGGGACAATCATCTTATAGACCGCATCATAGAACCAAGTCGTTCTCACATCGGCATCATCGGGGATGTGCTTACGCTCATAGTTGTGCAGCAGGTCATAGATGACGGTGATGGTCTGGATGAGGGTCAACTGCATGATCCACCAAATGAGCACCTGCACGCTCATTAACGTGTAGCCCATCCATGCCATCACAGTCGACACGGCCATCACAATGAATGAGATCCACGAGTAAATCATGTCGCTGCGCAACACGTTGGTATTGTGCCTGCGGTTAAGGATAAGTTGCCAAATGGTGAACACCAGCAGCAGGATGGGAAAAACCATATTGACCACGGTACTGGGCAGGAACACAATGCGGAAAAAGAATACCACAAAGCCCAACATCAACACGGGTACATAGAGCTTGACACCATCTTTGACCATATCACCGCTCACACGGATAATGATGGACAACGTAATGACAGCAATCAGCCAAGCATATTCGCTCAACAGCCGTGTGGCCATGATCATGAAGTTGTTGTAGGTTATATTGGAGACAATGACCGTGGCGATGCCAAACACCACTGCCGCCCCACAGATGATGATGCATGAGCGCTTGGGCAAAAATTTCTTGTAGGTACCACTCGACAGGAAACTGCGTGGTATCAATTTGATAATCAGCCAGCTAAGTCCTAAAGCGCCAAGGATATAGACGGCCATGAAGATAAAGAGGAAGCCGATGAGGGGACCGCGCCACTCGCTATTGGTTTTATGCGAGTTGGTATATTTCTCGGCAATGTCTTTCATGCTGATCTTCCAGTTGTAGTTAAAGTGCTTCAAGATCTGGTAATAGCTCTGGCCGCCATTGACAAACACGCTCTGGCGGATGCGCTCGTACATCGAGAGCGCATAATCGTTTAGCTTCTTGGCCTTCTGAGCCACCCACATGCGTTTCTCGTGATTGTCATTCATTGTTTCACGAGCCTTGCGGATGTCGTTCTCGATGACACGGGCCAAATAGATGCAGCTGTCTCGTGTGACGCGCATCTCAGGAGTCTTGAACTGATAGTCCGAAATATTATTGAGCGCCTGAATCAGATGCTCATATTGGGCAATCAGTTCGTCTTGCTGTTGCTCAAACTGTTTGAACGAGCGTGTGCGTGAAACCCGCTGATACAATTCCGTCGCCTGACCGCAAGCATAGGCTAGGTCAAAGACATTCTGCTCCTTCTGGCTATAAAGCATGAGCTCGATGTTGTTACACAGTTCCAAGTCACGCCCAATACTGCGCTGGAATTGCTTGTTACGCTGTTCAAAACGTTTGGCACGCGCCTTATGCTCCTTGTGGGTCTCGCTCAGTTCGTCGCACAACACACCCAGTGTCTGCTGCATGTTACTCTCCTTGAGCACCGCCCCAGCCGGCAAGGCCAGCACCAGCACCAGCAGCACCAATAATATCTTTTTCATCGTTTTCATGATTGAAATTGTGGCAGCAAAGATACTATTTTCCCTCAAATCTTCAAAATGACGAAGGGTGGGCGACCCCTTGTTGCGGGAGCGCCCACCCTTGCTGTGTGGATTATGTTCTGTTTAAGAACTTTCCGTCGATTACGGCATGGTCAAGGTATCAACGAAGGTACCGAAACCACCAAGGTCGGGAACATAGTGATACAGGATGAAGGTAACCTTCTTGCTAGCCGGATCATAGGTACCAGCATAGCCATCGGCCGTATCATTTGCATCACCAATCAGCCAAACGGCACCATAACTGCTGTGGATCCACGAAGGCTGGCCAGGAACAGTAACAGTGTTGTCGGCATTGATGGTGAAGTCGATGTTATAACCGTCCTGGAACAGACCCATCATGCGATAGATGTTAGTTCCTTCGGCGTGCTTAATGGGCACATAGAATTCCTCTTCCCACCATTCAGGTGAACTATAGAAACCATCGCCCATATCAATCCAGTTATAGTCACACATCACATTGACCTTGGTAGAGAGAACCTGCTCGCCAAATTCAGTGTTAGCGGTAGCAGCATCTGCATCTGAAAGGCTCAAGGTACAAGTATACATCTTACCCTTCTGCATATTGGCAATCTCAACAATAGCATAGGCCATACCCTCACCATCGTTGAAGGTTACCTGGTTACTCTTGAGGGAAACACCTTCAGTAGCACCGCTGATAGTAACATTAGCAGTGTAAGAGCCTTTGGTAGTAGCGCGGCCAATAGCCACAGGAACAGAAAGGCTCTCGGCCTCGGTCGTAGCACTCTGCGAGGCAGAAATGAACGAGACGTTGGCAGCAGTAGGCTCATAGATGGCACCGATATTGTCCTGATCGCAACTGGTCAAACCGGCAGCAAGGAGTGCCAATCCTAAAATATATTTACCTAATTTCATAATATTCAATTAGTTAATGAGATTAAACAGTATTTACTCAGGATAGTCACCAACGGGGTTCTGATCCTTATTGATGTCCATGTTGATGTTGCCGTCAAACTCAGCCTGCGGAATGGTGAGTACCCACAGATAACTGGCAGGATCCTTCATGGCCTCAAGATGGGTGGGCAGCAGCAGGCCGCTGGGCCAACCGTAAGACTCGGGACGAACAAAACCCTGATGCAAGCGACGGATGGTGTAGATACGGCCATCCTCGCCCCACAGCTCGATACGGCGCTGGATGAGGATTTCCTCAAGCAGCGAACCGGACTCGTTAGTAGTGATGGTGTTCAAAGAGTTACCACTCTTATCGGTCGAGTAACTAGCATCACGCTTGCTCATCAGTTCCATCAGGTACTGCTTGGCAGTAGCGTCGTCGCCCTTGTGGCAAGCAGCCTCGGCGGCATTGAGGTACATCTCCTCAACACGCATCCAGATGTAGTCACCTTCCCAGGTCTGCTCGTTGGAGAACTCAAACTTCTTCTGCAGGTAGTTCTCAGCAGGATTCCACCATGCACGACGGGTGTCGGTGGATTTCATCTTGCTGTAAAGCCATGCCGAGATCTGCTTGGGAGCACGCTCACCGTAAGGAGCGGTACCGCTCATGTGGGTCATCAACGAAGCATACATACCAGCCTGGTCGCTCACGATCTGAGCACCCCACATTACATTACCCTGGCCAACTGAGTTGATGAAGTTGGCCTTGTTGGGAGCAAATGCGCTGGCATCAACAGTCTGAATCTTCTTGCCACTGACGGCAATAGCATTCTTGGCAGCATCGAGGGCAGCATCCCACTTCTCCTCAACGAGGCAGATACGGGACTTGATACCCAGAGCCACAGCATAGCTCATGTGGCTGGGATGACGCTGAGCGGGCGACTTGGCCAGCAGTTCAAGGGCGTGGTCGATGTCGCTGTCAATCTGAGCATAAACCTCACTTACAGTTGCACGAGGCTGACCAGTAGTGGTGGTCATGGTGGGCTCATTATAGATGGGCACACAAGGATCGTTGCTGAAGTTGTAGTTACGGGCAAAGGTCTGTGCCAGCATGAAGTAACTGTAGGCACGGATAGCATAAGCCTGACCAATCACATAGGCTACATCGGCCTCAGAGCCTTCCATGGTCTCCTCGGCGGCGATGATGTAGTTGGCATTGGCAATCCAGGTGTAGTAGGCCATCCACAGGTCATAACTGCGCCAGGAACTGCTGGTGTAACGGCCCTTTACATTATAGGCTGCGTCAAACCAGAACCAGCCCGAACCCTGGGCACCCATGATGAAGTCGTCACCCATTACCTCGGCCATCAGGTTATAGGCACTGATACCGAAGCACTGGTGGGTATTGCCGGTGGTCGACCAGCCGGCGGTGTACATCGAGCGGTAGATACCGTTCAGGGGGATCAACGCCTTGGTGGCGTCGCTCATGAAGGTTGCTCCCGACATGGAGTCGGTGGGCTGGGTCTCCAGCAATTCGCTGTCGCAGGAGGTCAGGCAAGCCACACCAAACAGTCCAATCAACAAATATTTAAATATCTTTTTCATGTTTATATCGTTGTTTTTAAGTTGTAAGTTTTAAGTTGTAAGTTTTAAGTATGAATAGTATCGCCTGAAATGAATTGTCAATTGAGGTAATATTTCTTAAAACTAAAAACTTGAAACTTAAAACTTGAATTAATCTTACTTAACGATGATTTCGCAAATCGAAACACGGTTCCAGCTCAATTCGTCAAACATGTTGCTGATACCCTGGCCAGCGGCGTTGATGCGGTTGGCAGCGATACCATACTTCTTGACGAGCATATCCTTCACGCTGGCGGCACGGCCGTTAGCGAGCTTGATGTTCACATCTTCCTTACCCTCGGGAGAAGCATAACCCTTGATCACGCAGGTAGCCTCGGGATGGCTCTTCAGGTAAGCAGCCACGCGCTCTACATTGGCACGCTGGTCAGCGGTGATGGCGGTACCACTCTTGGGGAAGTGAACCAGGATGTTCATGTACTGCTTGCTGTTGTCTACCACCTTGGGAGCAAGGTTCTTAGCAGCATTCAGGTCGTTCTGACATTTCTTCAATGCATTGTTAGCGGCTTCGAGAGCATTCTGCATCTGAGCCAGACGGCTGTTGGCGTCGGCAGCGGCACCCTGAGCGTCGGCCAACTGAGCGCGCAGGTCATTGATCTGGCTGTTCAGCAGATTGACATTGGCAGCGGGAGCGGCAGCTGCGTAGCTCTTACCGAAGTTCAACTCGATACCTACGGTGTAGGTCTTGTTGGGGCTGTAGTCATAGTCGGTACCACCAGAGAAGTTGTACTGGGGATCCATACCGTCGAGGTGTGTCCACAGGGCCAGGTTATCAACCGAACCGAAGATGCGGGCACCGGTCATACCCAACTTGCTTACCCAGTTAGCGGGCAGAGCGTAAGCCAGGGTGATGTTCTTGATAGCGAAGTAACTTGCATCGATCAGGAAACGGTCGGTGTTAGCAATCGACTCGGCGATGGTCGAGCGGGGAACGTCGGTCACGTCACCGGGCTTCTGCCAACGGCGCATCATGTTCTTGTTCCAGGTCGAGCTCAGGTACCACAGGTTCATATCGCTCTGGTACAGGCCGTCAAATACCTTACCACCCAGTGAATAGGTAGTCAGCACGCTCAGGGTCAGACCCTTCCAAGAGAAGTCAGTTCCAAGAGAACCAAAGATGTCCGGCTGACGGCTACCCTGGTAGTACTTGCAGGTGTTAGCAAGGGAGTAACTGTCGGTGATGTACTCACTGCCCTCGATCATGTTACCGTCATCGTCCTTCTCATAAGCCCAGTACAGTGAGTGACCGTTCGACGGGTCAACACCAGCGCTCTTAGGCATATAATAGGTGTAGATGGGCATACCTTCCTTGATCACGCGAACGCCGCTGATCAGCTCGGGAGCCTCATCGGTCAACTTGATGACTTTGTTCTTGTTGTGGGTAGCCATTGCGGTGATGTTCCACTCAAATTCGGCAGTGCGGACGGGGGTGATGCGGATCGAACCCTCGACACCACGGTTGCGCATGTCGCCCACATTGTCCATGAAGCCGGTGAAACCGGTCGACAATGCCATGGGACGGTTGAGCAGCATGTTCTTGGTCAAGCGGTTGTAGAAGTCCACGTTCAACTGCAAGCGGTGGTTGAACAGGATAGCGTCAAAGCCAGCGTTGAAGTTCTGGCTCTTCTCCCAAGATACGTTCTGGTTCTCGAGCGAAGCAATCAGCGCACCAATGTTGGTAGCGTTGCTGTAAGACAGGTCATACAGTGACTGCCAAGCGTAGTAGGTCTGGAGCATATCGTTACCCTGCTCACCATAGCTGGCCTTTACAGACAGGTTGTTTACCCAACCCACGTTCTGCATGAATTTCTCGCCCGATACACGCCAGTTGGCACCAACACTCCAGAAGGTACCCTTGTTGTGGTCGGGGTGGAAGCGCGACGACTTATCCTGACGCAGCGAAGCGCTCAGGAAGTAGCGACCTGCAAAGTTGTAGTTGATACGACCCAGGTAGGAGTCGATGCGGTACTTATCGCTGTAGGAGTCAGCCTCCAGCATGGTGGTGGCGGGACGCAACTCGTAGATACCGTCAACGAGGTTGGTCTTGCCAGCTACCAGATAGCTGTACTCATAGGCATACCACTCATGACCCAGCAACAGGCCAATGGTGTGGTCACCGAAGCTGCGGTCCCAAGTCAACAACTGGTTGAAGGTGTAACTCTGGGTGCGGCGGTTGTACTTCTCAAGCAGACCACCAGCGCTAGCCTGGTTACCGTGCTGAGAGTTCATGTAGTTGGTATTATTGCGGTTCACATAGTCCATGCTGAAGTTCACAGCCAACTTGATGCCCTGACGCCAGCCATACTTGGCCAGGTCGCTACCCAGCACGAGACCGGTACGCAGACCGGCTACATCGCGCTTAGCCCATGCCTTATCGAGCATCAGCATACCCAGTGACGAGAAGTCGGTCATCGTGCCGGGACGGGTGCCGTAAGGAGTGGCCTCACCCCAGTCATACTGTACATTGCCTTCGGCATCATTAACAGTGTTACCGTTGATGTCCTTCAGGTAAACGGGCAGCAGCGGGTTGATGAACTGTGCGGTGTACCAGGGGTTACTGGTGCTGGTACCGTCATAGTCACTGAAGTTCTGCATGGCGTGAGCCAACGAAACATTGATGTTGGCGCCCAACCAGTCAGTGATCTGGCTGGTGATATTGGCACGGCCAGTGTAACGCTCATAGTTGGTGGTCTTCAGGATACCGTCCTCGTTCAGGTAACCCAGCGACATCATGTACTGTGCATGCTCGCTACCACCGGTCACCTGCAACTGGTGCTCGTGACGGAAAGCGTTGTTGCGGATTACGCTGTCATACCAGTCCTCATTCCATGCGCTGTTGGCATCAGCACGAACTTGACCGGTAGCGGGGTCAATAAGGGTGTCCCAAGTGTAGTTCTTGAAGGGATTGTACTGCTCGCCACCGAGTTGGCTGCTCAGGTTGGCGCGGGCGATAGCCTCAGCATCGCTCCAACTATTACCGTTGTCGAGAGCCTCGTTGCGCAGGGCCTCGTAAACCAACTGTACAAACTCCTTCTGATCAACGTGCTGGTAGCGCTTGGTAGCACGCGATGACCAACCGAAGGTCGAACGCCACATCACATTGCTGCGGCCTTCAACACCTTTCTTGGTGGTAATCATGATGACACCGTTAGCACCACGGGCACCGTACAGAGCGGCAGCCGAAGCGTCCTTCAAAACGGTCATTGACTCGATATCCGACGGGTTGATCGAGCTCAGGTTACCGTCAAAGGGAGCGCCATCAACAACATACAACGGGGTGCTGTATGCGTTGATTGAACCATAACCACGAATCTGGATGTTGGGTGACGAACCGGGCTGACCCGATGCACTGGTCACCTGCAGACCGGCTACGTTACCCTCAAGGGCCTTGGTAGCATCGGTCACGGGACGCAACTCCAGTTTCTTGTTGGTCACAGCTTCGGCCGAACCGGTGTAAGAGGTCTTCTTGGCAGTACCATAGGCAACTACCATTACCTCGTCCAGAGCGGTGCCATTATCACTCATCGTGATGGCCATGCTGGGCTGAACAGGAAGTTCTTGGGTTTTGTAACCCACATACGAAACCTTGAGGGTCTTCACGTTGAAGGGAAGATTCAGCGAGAACTCACCGTTTACATCGGTGGCTGCGCCGTTTCCTCCGCCAACGGGCTGTACCGTAGCACCAATCAGCGGTTCGCCATTGGGATCGGTAACTTGTCCCCTCACCACTTGTTGGGCACTCATGCCCAATGAGATAGCACAAATGGCTATCAGCAGCAGAAATAGCTTCTTCATAAAATAGTGATGTTTATTAATTAATACAATTAGTTAAAAATGTGTTTCTAAATATCAGTTACGTGTAAGGTATCGACAATGCTTTTTTTGGTAGCCGCTATCGATTAATTACAAGTACGCAAAAATAGTTATATAATGTGAAATGGGCAAAATAAAAGCAAGACTTTAACTAAATGCTCGTGTTTTCTGTCTTTTTGAGCAGATTCCAATAATTTTGTAAAAAATTTAAAAAACTAAACTAAATAATCTATAACTTATTGGTAAATAGATAGTTCTAATTTAATAACAGATTATTGATTAAATAAGTATTAATCATTTTAAAATGTTAAAAACAACACCTTTTAACATTCTATTTTTAACTAAATTTCACGCGAAAAACAGTGCCACATTACAATGGCAGCGCAACATGAGATGTTCAACGAGTGCTTTGTACCATGCTGTGGAATCTCTACACACAAGTCGCTGGCGTCAACCACTTCCTGGCTCACACCCTTCACCTCATTACCCAAAACAATGGCTATTTTTTGACCGTTATCATAAGAAAAACATTCCAAACTCACACTATCGTGCACCTGTTCAATGGAGCAAATCATGTAACCTTCATTCTTCAGTTTACTGATTGCATCCATGGTGAAAGGATGGTATTCCCAATAGACCGATTCCTCGGCACCCAGGGCAGTCTTGTGAATTTCGGATTTAGGCGGTTGCGGTGTGATACCACACAGGATAATGCGCTCAATCAGGAAAGCATCAGCCGTGCGAAACACAGAACCCACATTCATCTCGCTGCGCACGTTATCTAACACCACCGTTACAGGCAGTTTCTCCACCTTTTTATACTCTTCCACACCCAAACGGTGCAACTCCACCATTGATTTTTTTTGTCCCATAATAAAGTATGATTCTTCACCACAAAATTACAAACAATTTCGTAACTTTGTATCCCTGTAATTCAGTTTACACACAATAGTGTCAATAACCATGTTAATTGTTGTTCAAAACTATTTGATAAAAAACAATAAAAAATACTTGACAAATTCAGATCGATGTGGCTTATCAATCTTTTTCTATCAACCAAAATAATTAGCATCATTTTTTTATTGGTGTTTAAACACGGTTTTAATCAACTTTTATGAGAAAAATCCATAAGAATTTATTAACTTTGCAGGTTGTTTACACCCTGTTAATAAATTACCGAAATAGCTATAACACAGCAATTAGGCATGTTGATAAACTATAAATAATCATATATAAGGTGTTTAAACCTCATGAAGCAATTCAATGATTAAAAAAGTTATCGACACAATTAACAGGCATTATTGTTGTAGTTAAAATTAAATTTTTAAAGAATTAAAAACTAAACAATATATATTATGAATGTTGAAAAAGGATATGTCGATGAGCCCATAGAGGAGGGTATCGACCTGCGTGAAGAGATTTTGCGCTTGAAGAAGGAGCGCAATGCCGTCATCATGGCACATTATTATCAGCGTGAGGAAATACAGCAGCTGGCCGACCACATCGGCGATAGCCTGGCTCTAGCTCAGTTGGCTGCCAAGACCGATGCTCCTGTCATTATATTGTGTGGCGTTCACTTCATGGGTGAGACAGCCAAGATTTTGTGCCCCGACAAGACGGTCATTGTGCCCGACCTGAGCGCTGGTTGTTCGCTGGCCGACAGTTGCCCGGCTGACAAGTTTGAGGAATTTGTCAACGATCATCCTGACCACACGGTCATCAGCTATGTTAATACCAGTGCTGCCGTTAAGGCAGTGACCGATGTGGTAGTGACATCGTCCAATGCCAAGGAGATTGTGGGCAGTCTGCCGCAGGATGAGAAAATCATCTTTGGTCCTGACCGCAATCTGGGTAACTATATCAATAGCATCACGGGTCGTGAAATGTTGCTCTGGGATGGTGCCTGCCACGTGCATGAGAAATTCAGCGCCGCCAAGCTTGCTGATCTCAAACGTGAGCACCCAGGTGCCAAAGTGCTTGTTCATCCCGAGTGTCCCAAGCCTGTCCGCATCATGGCCGATAAGGTGGGTTCTACTCAGGCATTGCTCAACTTTGCCGTAGATGATAAGGCTCAAGAATTTATTGTCTGCACCGAGAGCGGTATTCTGTTTGAAATGCAGCGCCGTTGTCCCGAGAAGACTTTCATTCCGGCTCCACCCGAGGATGGAACGTGTGCTTGCAATGAGTGTGAATACATGAAACTTATCACACTGGAGAAATTGTACAATTCGCTTAAGTATATGGCACCGGAAATTACTGTTGATGCCGATATTGCCGAGCGTGCCGTAAAACCAATTCAGCGCATGCTTGACATTTCCCGTGACTTAGGCATTATCAAATAGATATAAGAGAGATAATTATATTTAATGTAAAAGACATTATGGCACAGAATGTGTATGACTTCACAGTGAAGGATCGTCGTGGTAACGACGTCTCGTTAGCCGAGTATAAGGGTAAGGTATTACTCATCGTGAACACTGCCACCCGTTGCGGCTTCACTCCGCAATATGAAGAACTGGAAGCACTATATAAGAATTATAAGGAGCAGGGTCTGGAAATTCTTGATTTTCCCTGCAATCAGTTTGGTGAGCAGGCACCTGGCACCGAGGAAGAAATCCATCAGTTCTGCACCTTGAACTTCGGTACAGAATTTCCCCAATTCAAGAAAATCGAGGTAAACGGTGAGAATGAGTTACCGCTTTATACCTATCTTAAATCTCAGCGGGGTTTCCAGGGTTTTGACAAAAACCACAAAATTGGTGAATTGCTCGACGATATGCTGTCCAAGGCTGACCCTTATTATGCGAGCAAATCTGATATCAAGTGGAATTTCACTAAATTTTTGGTTGACCGTGAAGGCAACGTGGTGGAACGCTATGAGCCCACTACCGAGTGCGATGTCATCGAGGAAGCTATCAAACAATTACTTTAATGACTAAAAACTGAAATGGACTATAACTATAAAGAAATAGAAAAAAAGTGGCAACAGTATTGGCGTGATCATCACACTTACAAGTGCGAAATTGATAAAAATCGCCCCAAGTTTTATGTGCTTGACATGTTTCCCTATCCGTCTGGAGCAGGTTTGCATGTGGGACATCCCCTGGGTTATATTGCCAGCGACATATATGCGCGTTACAAGAGATTAAAAGGTTTCAATGTATTGCATCCCATGGGATATGATGCCTATGGTCTGCCAGCTGAGCAATATGCCATCCAGACTGGTCAGCATCCTGAAATCACCACCAATGAGAATATCGCCCGATATCGCCAGCAATTGGACAAGATAGGTTTCTGCTATGACTGGGATCGTGAGGTGCGCACTTGTGATCCTGTATATTACAAGTGGACACAATGGGCTTTCCTGCAGATGTTCAAGAGCTATTATAACACTGAACTCGACAAGGCACGTCCCATTGATGAACTTGTTGCCCACTTCGAGAAACGTGGTACCGAGGGTTGCAATGCCCATACCAGCAGCACCGATGAGTTTACTGCAGCCGACTGGAATGCTATGTCACAGGTACAACGCAATGATGTGCTGATGAACTACCGTATTGCTTATCTTGGTAATACGATGGTCAATTGGTGTCCAAAGTTGGGAACTGTGCTTGCCAACGATGAGGTGAGCGAGGGTGTCTCGGTGCGTGGAGGTTATCCAGTGGAGCAGAAGATGATGAGGCAGTGGTGTCTGCGTGTGTCGGCTTATGCCGGACGTCTGTTGCGTGACATGGATACGATAGATTGGACCGAGTCCATCAAGGAAACCCAGCGCAACTGGATTGGTTATAGCGAAGGTGCCGAAATGACTTTCCCCGTTGCCGACAGCGACAAGAGCCTGTTGATTTTCACTACCAGGGCCGATACCATCTTCGGTGTAACCTTTATGGTGTTGGCACCCGAGAGCATGTATGTCGATGATGTGGTGACTCCCGATCAGCGTGCTGCTGTTGATGCCTACCTTGATGAGGTGAAACACAAGACCGAGCGTGAACGCATGATCGAGAAAAAAGTGAGTGGCGTGTTCACCGGCAGCTATGCTGTCAATCCCATCACGGGAAAGAATATACCTATATATATAAGTGATTATGTCTTGGCTGGTTACGGTACCGGTGCCATTATGGCGGTACCTGCCCATGACAGTCGCGACTATGCATTTGCCAAGCACTTTGATTTGCCCATCATTCCGTTGATTGAGGGTGCCGACGTGAGCGAGGAGAGCTTTGACGCTAAGGAAGGCATCATGACCAACTCGTCCAATGAGCGTCTGCAACTCAATGGCTTACAGGTCAAGGAGGCTATTGCCAAGACCAAGCAGTACATTGAGGAAACAGGCATTGGTCATGTCAAGGTAAACTATCGTCTGCGCGATGCCATCTTCAGCCGTCAGCGTTACTGGGGTGAGCCGTTCCCCATCTATTATGATGAGAATAATCAGCCGCAGCCGCTTGATGAGAAATATCTTCCCTTGCAACTGCCTGAAGTTGATAAATTCCTGCCCACCGAGTCGGGTGAACCTCCTCTGGGACGTGCCAAGAACTGGGTCACCGATAATGGATATCCCTTGGAACTGAACACGATGCCTGGCTTTGCCGGTTCTTCGGCCTATTATCTGCGCTACATGGATCCGAAAAATAATGAGGCTCTTGTTTCGCGTGAGGCTGATGAATATTGGCGTCAGGTGGATCTCTATGTGGGTGGTACAGAACACGCTACCGGTCACTTGATTTACAGCCGTTTTTGGAATAAGTTCCTCTATGACTATGGTTATGTGTGCGAGTCAGAGCCGTTCCGCAAACTCGTCAATCAGGGCATGATTCAGGGCCGCAGCAATTTTGTTTACCGCATCAAGGACACCAACACGTTCGTTTCATTGAATCTCAAAGATAAGTATGATGTGACACCTATCCACGTGGATGTGAATATTGTTCATACCGACGCATTGGATATCGAGAAATTCCGCGAGTGGCGTCCTGAATTCAAGGATGCAGAGTTCATCCTCGAGAATGGCAAGTACATTTGTGGTTGGGCCATCGAAAAGATGTCTAAGTCGATGTTCAACGTCGTGAATCCTGATGATATTGTGGAGCGGTATGGTGCCGACACCTTGCGCCTGTATGAGATGTTCTTGGGTCCTGTCGAGGCCAGCAAGCCCTGGGATACCAACGGTATCGACGGTGTAAACCGTTTCCTCAAGCGTCTGTGGGCACTCTTCTACAAGGGTGATACCATGCAGCTTACCGATGAGAAACCCAGTGCCGAAGCGCTCAAATCATTACACAAGCTCATCAAGAAAGTGAGTGGTGATATTGAGTCGTTCAGCTACAATACCTCGGTGGCAGCGTTCATGATCTGTGTCAACGAGTTGACGAGCATGAAGTGCCGTTCGCGTGAGATTTATGAGCCGCTGGTAATTTTGCTGGCTCCCTTCGCACCTCACATTGCCGAGGAATTGTGGCACGTACTGGGTCATGATACTACCGTGTGTGATGCTCAGTGGCCAACATGGAATGAAGACTATCTCAAGGAATCGATGGTAAAATATGCCGTCTCGTTCAACGGAAAGTCCCGTTACACCATCGAGGTGCCTGCCGATGCCGACGAGGAAGAAGTGAAGCGCCTTGCTCTCGCTGATGCAGGTGCCGAGCGTTGGCTCGACGGCAAGCAACCCAGGAAGATTATCTTCGTGAAGAATAAGCTTGTCAACATCGTCGTGTAATGGTTTAAGGATAACAAATACAATAAATACAATGTAATTATCTGTGAATTAATTATTTGTATTTATTGTATTTGTTGTTTTCATTTTTATCATAGAGTTGTCTTTATATGAAGAAAATTGTTTTTGCCACCAACAACGCTCACAAACTGCAGGAACTACGTCAGATGCTTGGTGATCGTTATGAGATACTGGGCCTTGCCGATATCAATTGTCATGAAGATATTCCTGAAACAGCCGATTTCATCGAGGAAAATGCCCAGATGAAAGCCCGTTATGTCAAGGAACATTATGGCTATGACTGCTTCAGCGACGATACTGGATTGGAAATAGATGCACTGGGCGGTGAACCCGGTGTGTATTCAGCGCGCTATGCAGGACCAGGTCATGACAGTGAGGCAAACATTGATAAAGTGCTGAAGAAGCTTGATGGAGTCACTGAACGTACAGCCCGTTTTCGCACGGCTATCGCCCTGTTGCAGGGTGACGAGATGCACATGTTTGAGGGACAGGTTGAGGGAGTGATTCTTACCGAGCGTCATGGCACTGGAGGCTTCGGCTATGACAGCATTTTCCAGCCTATCGAGGGTGACGGCAGCACATTTGCCCAGATGTCCCCCCAGGACAAGAACCGTATCAGTCACCGTGGCCGCGCCGTGGCTCGCCTGGTAGAATTTCTCAACAATCAACAACAATAGTATTATATAACCCGACTAATCAACAAGAATTATGGAAACGAATCCTATTATCAAAAAGTTGCAGGTTCTTGCCTTGTTTTTGCTTTGTGCTTTCACCGCTTCAGCCTATGATTTCATGGTAGACAGTATCTGCTACACAATTATTGCTGAGAATGAGGTGGAAGTGGCCAGGAATGACTCAGGAAAATACAAAGGCGATATCTCTATTCCATCTGCAGTTATTAATGAAGGCATTACCTATCATGTCACCCGCATCGGCAAGAACGCTTTTTCGGGATGCTCCGAACTGACATCGATTGATATTCCCGAAGGTGTTACCAAAATTGATGAATGGGCATTTGAAGTGTGTAAAGGTCTTGAATTTATAGAGTTTCCAAATTCTCTTGTTTCTATCGGCAGATGGGCTTTCGCTGGATGCAGTGGAATAAAAACCGTTAATATTACCCGTAATCTTACCGATATTGCCTACAATGTTTTCTACGGATTCAGCGGTGTGATGAACTATACCTGCAGCCCATTTAATCCAAAATATTGCGCTGATGGCGGTATTCTCTATTCCAAGGACATGACGACGCTGGTAGCTTATCCACAAGCTTCGACGGCAACGTCATTTGACATACCTGGTACGGTCACAACTGTGGGTGACTACTGCCTGCATAATTGCGACAACTTGACTGAAGTCAACATTCCTGAATCTGTTACAAAATTTGGGATGAACGTTTTCAGTGGTTGTGATAATATTGAGTCGATATATGTCCCCGACGGGGTTACAACAATGGGTGTGACGGTCTTTGGAAGTTGCACAAAATTAAAATATGTGCACCTGCCTGCCAATCTTGATTCTCTCAAGAATTCGTCATTCTATGGTTGTAACGCATTGGAGGGGGTGACGATTCCCCGCAATGTGAGATACATTGGCAATTATGCCTTCAGCGAATGTGAAATATTAAAGACCATCACCTTTGAAGAGGGTAGTTGTCTCGAAGGATTCGGAGACCAGGTATTCGCCTATTGCCCAGTGTTTGAAACTTTGGATATGCCGAATACCGTCACCACGGTGGATAGAAGTCTGTTTTACATGTGCCCATCGCTGAAGAGTGTACACTTGAGCAGGAATCTCACGGGTATCGGCTACGGGTGTTTCTATAGATGTTCCTCGTTGACCGAATTGGATATTCCTGGCACATGCACTCTCTTAGGCAATACAGCGATATTCCAATGTACTTCATTGAAAAAACTGAAAATTGGAGACAAAGATGCCCCTGCAGGAACTACATTTATTGAGCATTATGCATTGGCCCATAGCCCTGAACTGGAAAGACTGGAATTAGGGGCGAACATTGATTCATTAACCTATGGTTGCCTGAATGACCTTACTAATGTCAAAATCCTCATTTGTTGGGCAACGACTCCTCCCAGAGCTGATGAACAAGCTTTAGGTATAGCCTATTCCAGAACTCCACTCTATGTTCAGAAGGCATCGGTTGAAGCCTATCGTCAGGCGAGAATGTGGAATAGATTCCAAACGATAATTCCTATTGAGGACGTGGGTGATGTCAATGGTGATGGTTCTGTATCCATCGGCGATGTGACGTCCCTTATCGACATCTTGTTAGGCGGTGAAACTGATAGGGGGCTCTATTGTGATGTGAACCTTGATGGCTCTGTCTCGATCAGTGATGTGACGATTCTCATTGACACCCTGCTTGGGGGAAGTGAATGAGAATGCGATTGAAAGTTGTGATTATCAGATAAAAACAAGGTAATAGGATTGGACGCATTTGCCATATATCGTCTTCCGAAAGCCAGCCAGTGCACACTGGTGGGCCAGGATGGTGTGCCATCATCTTTTTTCTCGTTGAATGAATTAGGTGATGGCAGGGGATTTGTGATTACGCCGTTTCATGTAGGCGATGCTCTTCCCATATTGTTAGTGCGTCCTGATGTTATCAGGCAATGTTCTCCCGACGAGGTCTTGTCAATGAATGATTTGCCCTATCATCTGGATGGGCAGAACCTGCCCGTGCAACCTGCTGATCGAGAAGATTATCATGACGATTTTTGCCGGTTTCATCGGGCTTTTTCTGAAACCGGACTCCAGAAGCTGGTGCTTGCACGCAGTGAAGATATATCTCATGATGGTACTGATCCAGCTCGGTTATTCGCAAGGGCTTGTAATCGGTATCCCGATGCATTTGTTACCTTGTTTTCGGCCCCGCAATGCGGCACTTGGCTTATTGCTACCCCCGAGGTGCTGCTAGCCCGTGACAAAGAACGCTGGCACACGATGGCGCTGGCAGGTACGATGCCTTACAATGGCAATGAAGATGCCGAGTGGAGTGATAAAAATAAGCGTGAACAGGCCTTTGTTTCCCAATATATCAACAATAGCCTGGGCCGTTACAGCAACGATGTGTCGGTGAAAGGGCCTTATACTGTCCGAGCAGGGAACTTGGTTCATCTGCGCACTGATTTCTCATTTTCACTGTCTGATGATTCTCGGGTAGAACAGGTGCTGGACGAGCTTCATCCCACGCCTGCAGTATGTGGTCAGCCTAAGCAGGAGGCACACCGTTTCATTATGGAAAATGAGACATGTGCCCGCAGTTACTATAGTGGTTTTTCGGGTCCGTTGGATGTCAACGGCACAACGGCGATGTATGTTTCGTTGCGATGCATGCGCATCTTTGACGACCGTTACCGCCTGTATGCTGGTGGCGGTATTCTGGCCCAGAGCGAGGAATCGCTGGAATGGGATGAGACAGTGTTCAAGATGCAGGCAATGTTATCGATAATTAATGAGAGACATGAGTTATAGTGACAAAGAAAACATTAATATATTGTGTGCAGTGATGCTGGGCCACGGCTTGACCCATGCGGTAGTCTGCCCTGGTTCCCGCAACGCGCCCATCGTACACAATCTGAATGAATGCCCGCAAGTTAAATGCTATCCTGTGACCGACGAGCGCAGTGCGGGATTTTTTGCACTGGGCATGGTCGAGCAACTGGGAGAACCTGTAGCGGTATGCGTCACATCGGGAACAGCTGTGCTTGATTTGGCTCCATCAGTGGCCGAGGCTCGGCACCGTCACTTGCCACTGGTGGTCATCAGTGCCGACCGTCCCATGGCGCACATCGGCCAGCAGATGGGGCAGACGATAGACCAGCCTGGCGTATTGTCACGTTTTACACTGATGGATGCCAATCTGGTTGAGCCTCATGACGACCTCTCGCGATGGCATTGTAACCGAATGGCTAACGAGGCGATGATTTCTGCTCGTCGGGGTGGTCCCGTGCATATCAATGTCCCCTACGATGAGCCGTTATTTAATTTCACGGTGCCTTCCTTGCCAGTAGAGCGCATCATCACATCGTTGAGCGTTTCGAGCGGTCAAACCGCGCTTTTTGAAGCATTACAACCTATCAGATCAGCTAAAAAACCTATGCTGGTTATAGGCCAGCTGCCCCAGGGAACTTTCACCCGTGAAATGATGGGTAAACTCATGCCTCATGTCGCTGTCCTTGTCGAGGCTTTGGGATCCGATGATGGAGGTGTGCCCTATGACGAACTGCTGCCTCACATTGGAAATACTGCTGATTTTGAGCCCGACTGCGTCATCTATATGGGCGGAACGCTGGTGAGCAAGCGCCTCAAGGGCTATCTGCGCCGTTTGGAAGGCATACCCATGATTCAGGTGAACGAGTCGAACGAGATACATGATACTTTCGGCCACTTGACTCAAATTATTCATTGTAAGCCTCAAGTGGCTTTGCAGGCGCTAGTTCAGCTTCTTGATCAAGAGAAAACAAATGATTTTGCTCAGTTATGGCATGAGAGTCTGGATCAAGTGCAGCAGCATTTCGATAGCCTTCGACCCGACTTCTCCCAGATGCTGGCGGTGAAGTTGGCCCTGCAATCGGCTAGAGAATTACAGGAACCCTTTGTGCTCCATTTTGCCAACAGTCAGCCTGTTCGCCTGGCCAATATATTTGCCCGACAGCACGTGTGCTGCAATCGTGGCGTGAACGGCATTGAGGGAACCACGTCGGCTGCGGCAGGTTGTGCCGTGGTAACCAGTGACCGAGTGTTGTGTGTGACAGGTGATTTGAGTTTCTTCTATGATCAGAATGCGTTGTGGAACAGCAACCTGCGTGGTAATCTGCGCATCTTGCTGCTGAACAACGGTGGTGGCGGTATCTTCTCCCAACTGCCTGGTCTGGAGGCCTCTCCCGCGCGTGACACGATGATTGCAGCAGGCCACATGACCCATGCCGAGGGATGTTGCCTCCAGCATGGAGTCCAGTATCGTACAGCCCATGGCAGCGAAGATTTATACAGCGGCATCGCATGGCTCGTTCAGGACGAAAGTGACCGTCCCCGTCTGCTTGAGGTGGTTACTGCTGTGGAACAAGATTGCCGCGTCTGGCAGCAAGCAAGTGAATCAATAAAACATCTAAAATAAGTAATTACTGAATATGGCAACAAGAGAATGGAAAAAGATAGAGGGATTTGATTTCAAGGAAATCCTGTTTGAGCAGTATGATCGCATTGCCAAGATTACCATCAACCGTGAACGCTACCGTAATGCCTTCACCCCATTGACTACCTTGGAAATGTCTCAAGCATTTAGTCATTGCCGTGAAGCGTCCGACATCCGCGTAGTGTTGCTCACCGGTGCTGGTGACAAGGCCTTCTGTGCCGGAGGCGACATGCATGTCAAGGGACGTGGCGGCTATGTGGACAGTGAGGGAGTTCCCCGCTTGAGTGTGCTCGATGTGCAGATGCAGATTCGCCGCCTGCCCAAACCGGTTATCGCGATGGTCAATGGCTATGCCATCGGCGGTGGCCATGTGCTGCATGTGGTGTGTGACCTGACTATTGCCAGCGAGAATGCTATCTTCGGGCAGACGGGTCCCAAGGTCGGTTCGTTTGATGCAGGCTTCGGCTCTTCCTATCTTGCCCGTATCGTCGGACAAAAGAAAGCGCGCGAGATTTGGTTCCTGTGCCGTCAATATACCGCACGTGAGGCCGAGCAGATGGGCATGGTCAACAAGGTAGTTCCTCTGGAACGACTCGAGGATGAGTGCGTGGAGTGGGCCCAGACGATGATGGAGCGTTCACCTCTCGCCTTGCGCATGATTAAGATGGGCCTTAATGCCGAACTTGATGGCCAGGCAGGTATCCAGCAGTTGGCTGGTGACTGCACCATGCTGTACTACTGCATGGATGAGGCTCAGGAGGGAGGAAAGGCTTTCCTGGAAAAGCGCAAACCCGACTTTGACCAGTATCCGTATCTTCCTTGATGAGCAATTACCACATCGATATCACTACCCGCGTGTTCCACTTCAAGGAACCTGCGGGAACATCGCGTGGAGTTTATCATACGCGCACCAGCCGTTTTGTCCATCTCACTTGTGATGACCTGCCAGGCATTGTGGGAGTAGGGGAGTGCGCACCGTTGCCCAAACTGAGTTGCGATGATCTGCCCGATTATGATGCGGTGCTTCGTCGTCAATGTGACAACGTCTGTGCCCGTGGCGGTATCGACGTCGATGCCCTTCGCGATTACCCATCAATGCTGTTTGGACTTGAAATGGCTTGGCGACAACTTCATGAAGGTGGCAGTACGGCATTGTCCAGCACGCCCTTTTCCCGAGGAGAAGAGGGCATACCCATTAACGGGTTGGTTTGGATGGGTGATTTTGAAACCATGGCAACCCGCTTGGAGCAGAAAATCAGTCAGGGATTTACATGCGTCAAGATTAAGATTGGCGCTATCGATTTTGCCGATGAAATGGCGCTTATTCGACGTTTGCGTGACCGCTTCGGCAGCGAGCAAATCGAGTTGCGGGTTGATGCCAATGGGGCATTTGCACCCGATGAGGCTTTGGACAAATTGCATCAGTTGGCCTGCAACGACATTCATTCTATTGAGCAGCCCATCAGGGCAGGCCAGTGGCAAGAGATGGCTCGCCTGTGCCGCATCTCGCCCTTGCCTATCGCCCTCGATGAGGAACTGATCGGCGTGAACACTCTGGAGGACAAGCAGCGGTTGCTTGATACCATCTGTCCCAAATACATTGTACTCAAGCCCTCCTTGCATGGCGGTTCTGCCGGTTGCCGTGAGTGGATTTCGCTGGCACAGGAACGCGGCATAGGCTCGTGGATTACAAGTGCCCTGGAGAGTAATGTGGGTCTTAATGCCATTGCCCATTTGGCTGCCGAAGTATATGGTCCTACCATTATCATGCCTCAGGGCCTGGGTACTGGCCAGCTCTTTACCGATAATATCAATACAATTCCCATCGCCATCCAGCGCGATAAACTCTGGTATCGGCCATGACAGTTGACGAGTTTATCAGCCAGTGGCATGACGCCAGTGAAACCATCGAAGTGCATACCAGCGGCTCGACAGGCGCCCCTAAAGTGATGCGTGTCGAGAAACGCCGTATGCTGGCCAGTGCCCGTGCTACCTGTAACTTCCTCGGCCTGAAGTCTGGTGACACGGCATTGTTATGCATGAGTGCCGATTACATTGCGGGCAAGATGATGGTCGTGCGTGCCATCGAGCGGAATTTGCAACTAATGGTCGTTGAACCATCGGGTCATCCTCTTGCCGAAATGGCGAAAAAGAGCGATGAAATGGGCAAAAAAGTGGATTTTGCCGCCATGGTTCCGATGCAGGTTTATAACAGTCTGCGAGTGCCGCTAGAGCGGGAAATCTTGAGTAACTTCCGTCACTTGATTATTGGCGGTGGACCGCTTGACCCTTCTCTTGAAAAGGAGTTACAGGGTTTTGACAATGCCATTTGGCACAGCTATGGCATGACCGAGACCTTGTCTCATGTTGCCCTGCGGCGCGTGAGCGGCAGTGAGGCTTCTCCATGGTTCACCCCGATGCCTGGTGTCACTTTGAGTGCCACCGAGGACAACTGCCTGGTAATTGATGCGCCCCACTTGTGCCCCGAATGTCTGGTGACGCATGATGTCGTGGATATGCAGCCGGGAACGCAGCGTTTCCGTGTGCTGGGCCGTATCGACAACGTCATCAACAGTGGTGGTGTGAAGATTCATATCGAGCAGGTCGAGAAAGACCTGGCGCCATACATTGCTCACCCGTTCCTGATCACCAAGTGTCCTGATACCAAATTTGGCGAGATTGTCGTTATGCTCTTACAGGGTTCCGATGCCGACATCCGGGATGCCCAGCAGGCTTGTGAGCAGCACCTTGAAAAGTATGCGTGTCCTAAACGCATCTTTGCCGTTCCTGCTCTCCCGATGACCCCCACAGGCAAGCCAGCCCGTTCCCAAGCTGCTGCTCTTGCCCAGTCTCGGCTGTATATCGATTCTTGACGAATTGCTCCACTTTATTGTGGGAGTTAAATAATTGCCTTATATTTGCCGTATATTTTTCAAATAGAATCTAAAGTATTAACTAAATTGTAAGCTTATAAAAAATGAGAAAGTATCTATTTTTCCTGACGCTCCTGTGCCTTGCAATGGAAGTAGGGGCTATGCCTGCCAAGCCGGGTTGGCACATCATTAAGCAAAGTGACGGAACCACCTTGAAGGTGCAGGCTGTGGGCAATGCCTTTAACAATGCGATCTTAACCAGTGATGGACTGATGGTCGCCCGTGGCGATGATGGTGACTTCTATTACACCTCATCGCTGACAGGATTGACAGCAGTACGCGCCCATGAAGCCGGTGAGCGCACGCCAGGCGAGACTGCCTTTGTCAATGCCCAGCGCGCTAACATGACAATGTCATCCAGGGCTTCCAGGCCTTACAGGATGCCAAATCAGAAAGGCAAAATCGGTGTGGGCGGCAGCAATGAGGATTCTGGGGTTCCCGCCCATGGCCAGCGCCGCATCCCGATTATTCTGGTGGAATATAAGGACAAAAAGTTCAGCAATACCCGCGAGGATATTATCGAAGCCATGCTCACAGGCAATGAGAGCGTTGGCCAGTACTTCCGCGACCAGTCCAACGGATTGTATGAACCTGAATTTGACGTATACGGCATTTATTGTCTGTCGCAAAACCGTTCATATTATGGCGGGAATACAGG
The DNA here is from genome assembly GCA_947302275.1 of uncultured Prevotellaceae bacterium. GTDB lineage: Bacteria > Bacteroidota > Bacteroidia > Bacteroidales > Muribaculaceae > Sodaliphilus. Next base: position 67,787 of record CAMYUW010000003.1, on the reverse strand, counting down.
AGGCAATGATAAGGGCTTGGGATCGATGGTGACCGAGGCTTGTCAGTTGGCTGCAGCCGATGGTGTTTTCTTCAGCCCCTACGACACCGATAATGATGACTATTGTGATGTTGTCATTGTCATCTACGCCGGAGTGGGTGAGGCGCAAGCGTCGTGGAACCATCCTGAGGCTATCTGGCCATGTAACTGGTATCTGAGTGCTGCATCCTATTATGGAATGGGCGGAAATGGAGCATTCCGTCCTAATAAAGGAGATCCATTGGTTGATATGTTTGCAGTGTTCAACGAGCTGCATGGCAGTGATGATATGGGCACGACCATTGACGGTATAGGCACGTTTACCCACGAGTTTGGACACTGCCTTGGCCTTCCCGACTTCTATGACACGGGCGAAGGCGATCATTACGGTATGGGTGACTGGGATATCATGTGCTTGGGCTGCTACAATAACGACGGATTCACCCCGCCGGGCTATTCTGCCTATGAAAAGGTTTTCATGGGCTGGATAGATTATATCACCCCGATTGCAGGAACCTATTATACACTGCCCGTGTTTAACCAGAAACAACAATCGACCGATAAGGCCGTTTGCATCACGAGCGATATTAACAGTAATGAGTTTTTTATCCTTGAGAACCGCAAGAAGCAGGGCTGGGACCGCTATATGCCAGGTGAGGGAATTATGATTACCCATGTCACCTACAATGCTGACCGCTGGTGGGGCAACTCGCCCAACAATGAGGATATCCAGCTGATGACTCTTGTTCCGGCTGATAACACATTAAATTACTATAGCGAGAGTACCGACCTGTGGCCGCAGAGACTTAAAACCGAGTTTACAGACCATTCCACCCCGCCTGCCAAACTCTACATGAAGGCTAACGGAAGTATCACTGGTAATGCTGGCTATCTGGGTAAGCCTGTTACCGAAATGGTGAAGAACAGCGATGGCAGTGCCAGCTTTTGGTTTATGAAGGGCATGGCAACCAACCCCGTCATTTCAGTTACGAACGATGAAATTGACTTTGGGGATGTGCTAATGAATAATGGTGCCACTAGGACCTTTAAGATTGTAGGCGGAGCACTGACAGGCGACGTGACATTGACACTCAACGACATGAGTGGCGTGTTCAGTGTTACACCCACCGTCATCAGCAGTACCGCTGCCGCCAATGGTGTAGATGTCACTGTGACTTTCCACCCCGCCGCTATCCAGGACTATACCGCTGCCATCACTCTGAAGAGTGACGGTGCCGAGGACGTCACCATCAATCTTACTGGCCGCGGCCTCATTGAGGGCTATACTCCTGTGATGTTACCCGCAAATGAGCAGTACATCAACTTGACTCAGTTCCGTGCTGACTGGACTGACCAGACACCCGCCCAGAATGTGACCAGTTATACCTTAGAGGTGATGCCCAAGCCATCGTTTGTCCTGTTGGAGTCCGCCGACTTCAGCAATGTGCCCGATGCATTGACAGAAGACGGGCAAGGCCTTGATGACATTTCAGGGAATTATGGTGAATACTTGCCTGAAGGCTGGTCGGCTACATCCTATCTGGGCGCCTTTAATAACGCTCTGATTCTTGCTTATGACGGTACTATCAAGACCCCGACCTATAATCTCACTGGCTATGGCAAGGTGACCGTGGTCATTAATGCCGCTGCCTATTATTATGACACTTCCACCATCAGAGTTTCGACTAGCGTTGGCGCACAGGATTTGACGTTAAGTGGCAGCCTCACCAATTACACTGTGGTGCTGGATTGTGCTGACCTTGATGCAGTTACCATTCAATCCCTAACCAATTATTCCAGCATCAAGCAAGTGACCGTTTATGCTGGAGAGGAAAGCAGATTCCAAGCCACCGAGAGTGGCGATGCCTTGTACCGTCTCATCACTGGCATCACCGACAGGTTCTACACGGTGAAGGATCTGGAGGCTGCGGGCACCTATATCTACAAGGTAAAGACCCTGTTTGCCGATGGTACCGAGAGCGCCTGGAGCAATGTGGAGGAAGTGACCTTGTTTGAGAATGGCCATAATTATCAGCCGGGCGATGTAGATCATGATGGCATTTTGACCATCAACGATGTGACAACACTGATTGACTACTTGCTGGGCGATACCGATGGTTGCTGTCCTATCTGTGCCGATGTGGATGGCGAGGACGGCATTTTCATCACCGATGTGACAACTATGATTGACTTGTTGTTGTCTGGCAAGTAATGAGTTCTGAATCCTCTTGCAGGAGGGGTGCTGATAAAACGGATGTGACTGTGATGTCACATCCGTTTTTGCATGATGAAGCGGGCACTTGTTTCCGGAATTGGTGAATTTGTATTGGTAACCTGCCGATTACTTGTTTACTTGAATTAATATTCTTAATTTTGCGCCACATTGTTTAACTGATACTACTTCCTGGGTAAGGAACTAATTAATCGTATTACATTAACACTATCTTCTATTTGATGAGAAAAAAACTTTTTTCCCTATTGATGTTGCTGTGCTACACAGTAATCGCTATTGCTATGCCTGCAAAGCCGGGTTGGCACACCATGACTCAGAGTGACGGCACAACCTTAAAAGTACAGGCCGTGGGCAATGCGTTCAATAACGCTATTTTGACCAGTGACGGCTTGACTGTAGCCAGAGGAACCGATGGCGACTTCTATTACACCTCGTCGTTGACCGGCCTAACCGCCATGCGTGCCCATGAAACGAATGAGCGCACCGCAACCGAGAAAGCCTTCATTGCTGCCCAGCGCACCGCTTTGTCGATGCAAGTCAAGCCCTACAAGTTGCCGGGTCAAAAAGGTAAACTGAATGCTGTGGGCAGCAATGCCTCCGCCGATGTCCCTGCCCAAGGCGAGCGCCGCATCCCAATCATACTGGTCGAGTTCCAGGACAAGAAATTCAAGAATACCCGCGAGGCAATCATCGATGCCATGCTCACGGGCAAAGAGAGCGTTGGCCAGTATTTCCATGACCAGTCCAATGGCAAGTACAAACCAGTGTTTGACGTGTATGGCATCTATTGCCTATCACAGGACCGAGAGTACTATGGAGGCCACTCGGGTACTGTCAAGGACAAGGGCATCGGTTGGCTGGTGACAGAGGCTTGCCAGCTGGCTGCTGAGGATGGCGTGTCGTTTCAGCCATACGATACCAACAACGACTACTATTGCGATGTTGTCATCATCATCTTTGCTGGTGTGGGCGAGGCTCAGTCTTCGATGTACCATCCTGAAACCATCTGGCCTTGCAACTGGACTCTTGAGGCGGCGCAGTACTATTCGAGAGGAGGTAATGGCGCCTTCAGTCCCAGCAGTGGTGATCCCTATATTAACCATTTTGCTGTTTTCAATGAACTGCATGGCAGCAACGACAACGGGAAAACCATCGACGGCATCGGCACGTTTACCCATGAATTCGGCCATTGCCTGGGTTTGCCTGACCTTTATGACACGGGTAATAACGACAATTATGGCATGGGCAACTGGGATATCATGTGCCTGGGTTGCTATTGCAACGATGGCTATACACCCGTGGGTTATTCAGCCTACGAGAAAGTGTTCATGGGATGGGTTGAGTATATCAATCCTGTGCCGAATACCTATTATACTCTGACCCCATGGAACCAGATGAGCGAGTTCACCGATCAAGCCGTATGCATCAAGAGCGACATCAACAGGAATGAGTATTTTATTCTTGAGAACCGTCAGCGCCAGGGTTGGGACCGATATCTGCCCGGGCAAGGCATCATGGTGACCCATATCACTTATAGTCCGAGCTATTGGACCAACAACAAGCCCAACAACGATAAAATCCAGTTGGTGACCTTGCTGCCTGCCGACAACAAGTTGAGCAAGTATAGTGAGAGTGGCGACCTGTGGCCACAGTCCAACCGATATGACCTAACCGACGAAACAACACCAGCCACCGTCCTCAATATGGATGCGATGGGTAATATCACCGGCAAGGCCGGCTACTTGGGCAAACCTGTAACCGAGATGGTTGCCAATAAGAATGGCTCAGTGAGTTTCTGGTACATGAAGGAGCCCCATACCTATCAGAAGGGTGACGTGAACCATAGTGGTTCAGTCACCATCAGTGATGTAACGACCTTGATTGATTATCTGCTGGCAGGTGGGAATGGTGACGTCTGCACTACTTGTGCCGATGTCAATGACAAGGATGGAGTCTCCATTGCCGACGTTACAGCAATCATCGATATGCTGTTGTCCATGAATCGTTAAGAGCCAAGGCCATAATGGCAGTTAGGCCTCGAGCACACCGTGCTTGAGGTAGCCGTTGTAGAGGATGGTCTGTATGATGCCGCGCAGGGCAAGGAAACTTAGGTAGGCGATCCACAGGCGGTTGTTGCCCCATGCGTCGGGTGTGATCCAGTAGATCACAAAGAACAGCGACCAGGCGATGCTGGCGCTGATGAGCATACCCATCGAGCGCGTCAGGCTGATGAACACGCCGTCCCAAACGAATGCAGCCATACCCGCTGCTGGAATCAGTGCGCACCACACGCGGTAGTCCATTGCTGCCTCGATAACGCTCTGCTGGTCGGTCAGCAGCCAGAAGGCGACGCGCGGGAAAGAGTAAATCAGCGTGAAAACAGCGGCGACAGCCAGGCCCCAGCCGAACAGAAGCCGCACGCAGCGCCTCATGCGCCCCATGTCACGCATACCATAGTACTTGCCCACGACGGCTTCCCCGGCAAAGGCAATGCCGTCCATGAAATGGGAATACAGGGTAAACAGTTGCAGTATCAGAGCATTGACGGCGAGAATCAGGTCACCGCTGCGGGCACCGATTGAGACAAAAGCCAGACTCACAGTCATCAGCAGGAAACTGCGCACAAAGATGTCGCGGCTTACCTTGAAATAGCGTCCTGCACCCTTGAAGCGCCACACTCGGCGCCAGTCCAGCAGGCCGTTCAGGCGCGGGAACTTGCGCTGTACCGTCAGTGCGGCATACAGCAGGCCGAGCCATTCGCCCGCCAGGGTACCCACTGCGATGCCCACAAAACCCATCTTCAACAGATAGACGCACAATAGACTCGCAGCGATATTAAAGACGTTGGTCATGATGGAGATCCACATCGCGCTCTTGGAGTCCTGCATGCCCAGTAGCCACCCTTTGAACGCCATCATCACCAGCACGGGCGGCACGCCCCAGATGCAGATGGTAAAATAGGTAATGGCCAGCGAGGTCACTTCGGGCGATGGGCCGATAATCCACAAGAGCAGCAGGCGAATGGGCCACTGCAGCACGATAATGATGGCCGAAATGACTGCTGCCAGCGCCGTGGATTCGCCCAGCAACTTGGCGCTCTCCTTGAAGTCGCCGCTGCCGCACGTCTGAGCTGTCATGCCCGACGTGCTCATGCGCAGGAACCCGAAATTCCAGTACACCAGGTTGAACATCATCGCGCCCACCGCAACAGCACCGATAAACACCTTATCACCCAGGTGCCCGGCAATGGCGGTATCTACCAGTCCCAGCAGCGGCACCGTGATGTTGGCGACAATCGCCGGCAACGCGATTTTCAGGATTTCACGATTCATGCCCTCTTATAAAGGGAAAACAATAAGTACAACAAATACAAATCATTGGTAATCAATAAATTGTACTTATTGTATTTATTGTTTTCCTTATGAAATGATTGTTGTCGTTGTTTTAGAAGGGTTTTTCTTCGGTGCCGGTGAAGGACTGGAACAGGGAGTTGGCCAGGCTTGACGCACCGATGCGGAAGTACTGGTTGTTCAGCCACTTCTCACCCAGGACTTCCTTGACGATGGTGTAGTACTTCACGGCGTCCTCGGTCGTGCGGATGCCGCCCGATGCCTTGAAGCCCACCATGCGGCCGTGCTGCACGAAGTATTCCTTGATGCACTGGCACATGACATAAGCGGCTTCCAGCGAAGCGCCGGGATAGATTTTGCCTGTCGAAGTCTTGATGAAATCGCAGCCCGAGTACATCGACAGGATGCTGGCGCGGCGGATGGCCTCGGCGCTCTTCAACAGTCCGGTTTCGAGAATGACCTTCAAGGGTCGGTCGCCCACCACTTGCTTGATTTCGGCGATTTCATCGCACAATTCCTCGTAGGCCTCATCCTTGAAATAGCCCACGTTGAGCACGATGTCCACCTCGTCGGCACCATCGGCAATGGCCAATGCGGTCTCGGCAATCTTGGTCTCGATGTGAGCCTGGCTGGAGGGGAAGCAGGCGCTGCACACGGCTACATCCACACCGCTCACCTCAAGTGTTCCGCGCACTACTGCGGCAAAGTTGCTATAGACGCAGATGGCGGCCACGTTCTTGTACTGGGGATAATTGTTGTCAAAGTCATTGACTTTCTGTACAAACCGTGCCACGCTGCTCTCGCAGTCCTCGGTGGCCAGCGTCGTCAGGTCCACACAGTTCAGCAGGAACTGCTGAACCTCGGGGGTGTTGTTCTCGGCGGCGTGCTTGTCGATAATCTCCTGCACGGCGGCAGTCACGGCAGCGTCGTCGGTGATGACATTACTCTGGCTGATGGCCGTCATGTACTTGTCCATCGGCTTGTGGTCATGATCGTGATGCTCACATCCGCATCCGCAATGTTCGTGTTCGTGGTTGCTCATAATCGTTGTTATATTTTATTGGTTAGTAAGTTTTTCGTTGTTCAGGTGGCGGGTCTTGTCGCGCTCGGTTTTCTTGGCGAAGTTGCGCTCCAGTGCCGCATCCAGGTCGATGCCCGTCTGGTTGGCCAGGCACATCACTACCCACAGCACGTCGGCCAACTCGTCGGCCAGGTCCAGGTCGTCGCCCGGCTTGCTCGACTGGTCGCCGTAGCGGCGTGCAATGACACGCGCCACCTCGCCCACTTCCTCGGTAAGCACTGCCATGTTGGTCAGTTCGCTGAAGTAGCGCACGCCATATTGCCTGATCCAAGCGTCAACACGCGCTTGAGCCTCTTGTATCGTCATAGTGATGGCAAAGATACTAAAAAGTTTCTGGTTTTCAGTTTCTGTTTCCTAGTTTTTTGCAAATGATATGGAAATCGGATAAGATAGGGAATAAAATGATTATTTTTTCATTTTTTCATGATATTTCTTTGTTATGTCAAGAAATTTGTGTATAATTGCCCCCTGAAAACAATCATTACATAATTAACCTCTCAAAACAAGATGAACAACGATTACAATCCCCAAGCTATTGCCAAGACGATTGACATTGAGGAACTTTATGACCTTGATGTGACGATTGCGCGTTTTATTTTACCCAGACTGATGGTCTTCAAGCAGCATTGTGAACGCACTCCCCGACTGAATATGCCCCCAGAGGAGTGGGGCGAGATTTTGGACAAAATGATTTACGCCTTCCAGCGTATCGCCATGCAGACCGAGGAGGACACCCCCGAGTACAAAGCCTATATCAAGGCCATCTGGAACAACGAGGAAGACCTGGCCGACCTCAAGCGTGCCGCCAAGTCCTCGCTCAAGCCCATCAGCGAGGGTCTCTCGCTCTATCACAAGTATTACCGCAGCCTGTGGTGGTAGGCTGGCACTCCGTAGCAAAAAACGCCTCTCGGGACTGAGAAAGCAATTTAATGACCAGATGTCCGTTATTATAGTAAACCAAGAAAAAGTACGATGAAACGGACGATTTTGATTCTTCTTGCGATATTGACATTGATGCCTGCCGCCCTGAGCGCGCAGGAGGGTGAGACCATTTATAAACCCCTGGGGTTCGGCTTCCAGGTTGGAGTTGGCGGAATGGTGCCCACGGGTTCACTGGGTGATGACTTCAAGGGCTGCATCCTATTTACTGGCGGCTTGAATCTTGACTATAACCGATTGAGGTTCAAGATGGATTTTGATTATGGCCAGCCCTCGTTCAAGAACGAAAACCCCTATGCCGTCTATGACAGCCAGGGCCGCAACCTGCAGCTTAACGCCACAGCCAACCCTACATTGCTGGGATTTACCTTGCAGCTGGGCTATACCGTGTTGAGGCAGGGTAGGGTGTCGGTGACACCTTGTGTGGGAATGACCGCAAGCCGGCTGTCGTGGGACATCAACCGCATCAAGTATGAGCAGGACGATCAGGGTCAGGAGCGTCCCGTGATTGACGACGTGACCGGTGTCCACAAGAGTAACATCGGATGGACGGCTAGTGTGGATATCGACATCAGGCTGCATGGCAAACTCGTGGACTACCCGATGGGTAGTGACCGCCAAGCCCATTACACGTCATCGGTGCGCATTTCCCCCTTTATCACCCATGCCAAGTTCAGCGACTTCAACCCCTCGGTCAAAGGCTGTTGCGTGGGACTAACACTCTCCTATGCAGGACTGTTTCGCACACTGCGTACTCCATAAGCAGGGTGATTGATTTCATTATAAACCATCAATGCATTGGCTGGTACGCATAGTAGCTATATCATTGCTCGTGGCGGTGGTCACGGGGTGTGGCGGTGCAGGCCGTTACGACGCGCGGCTGGTGGCGGCCGACAGTCTCATGCAGCCCGACCCAGACAGCGCCCTGGCTCTTGTCCTGGCCGTTCCGCCCGGCAGCCTCACCCGTGAGGGCGACCGTGCCTACCGTGACCTGCTCCTCACCCAAGCCCGCTACAAGTGCTACATCACGGCCACCAGCGACAGCGACATCAACCGCGCCCTGGACTACTACCGCCGCCACAGCGGCGAGCGCGAGAAGCTCACCCGCGCCTACATCTACAAGGGCGCCGTCATGGAAGAACTCGGCCACCCCGATTCCGCCATGTTCTACTACAAGCACGCCGAAGCCACCGCCGACGAGAAAGACTACACCAACCTTGGGCAAATTAATCTTAGGATAGCGGCATTATACCGTGTTTACTATGGCGATGAGGAGATTTGTTTCGAAAAGTATCGGAATGCCCTAAAGTATTTCGAACTAACGGGCAACAAACACTATCAACAGGTTTGTTACTTTAGTATGGCGATGTGCAGGGCTCTTGCGGAAGATACGGATTGGAAGGATTATATTGAGCAATCCCATGCTTTAGCTATTCAACTCAATGATAGTTTAGCCGTCTTTAATTGTGAAGAGTTTATGTGTCGATACCTTTCTCATAATGACTCGACATTGAACAAAGCTAAACAAATTGGCCTAAGTTGCCTACAAAACCATAGCAAATATGTTAACAGAGACCTCCTTCAAGATCTTGCGTTTATTTACGCTAAACAAAACTTGAACGATTCTGCTTTAATATATCAAGAAGGCCTCCACTCTATTGAAACAGCAAAGCCTGATAGAAGAGAAAGGATGATGCACTATTGGATACTTTCTATCATTGCGCACAATGAGGGTGATACGGCTAAAAGTAATTACTACAATGGGTTAAAGAACCTAATCTCAGATTCCATAGATAATGATAAGCATAAGAATTATATTCAACGTATCGAGAACTCCAGCAACATCGAGAAGGAGAAAAATAGAATTCAAAAGATCACGGGCTTACGTCAATTGTTATGGATACTCGCTGCTACAGCAATCTGCCTCTTGGCCTTCTTCGTCGCATTTCACTTACACAGAGAGCAACGTTTCAAGGAAATTCTTCTCGGTTTACAACACGCACAACTGGATCGACATACCACTCTGCTAGAGCAAATCGATAAAAAAGATTCAGTGATTGAGCATTTTGTGCAGAGTATGGTGTCTTTCATGCAAACAGCTATTGATGCTTGTGAAAAAGATTCTCCAAAAGTCATTAGGAGAAGAATCAAAGAATCATTACCAGATGTTGCAAACGATGAATTCTGGAATGCATTGCAATTATACCTGGATAAAAAATATGATCACTTGATCTTTAACATTGCCCAAAATCCTAAAATTACAGATATTGACCTTAGGTTTATCGGATTATCCTGCTGTGGTTTCTCCTATTTGGAGATTGCCATTGCGCTTGGAATCACTCCGACTTATGTGAGCAAAAAACGGAGAATGATTGCGAAAAAAATGGGTTTAAATGTCCCCTTGCAGGACTATCTGAATAGTTTCACCCAAAATAACACCTAATTTTTTACTTCTAATAGCCCTCTTACAACATAATCCCCTATTATATTTAGTAGGGATTGTCTGTTGCTGCAACAATCTGAATATCAATAGATTGAAAAATCCGCACATGCACCATCCTTTTTCCAAGAGTTATAACTTTAGTATATAATTACTTGTTTTTCAATATCTTAGGTGGTATTAAAATTTCATTTTCGATTTGTTGCCTTATATTCGACATCCTATCATTTTCAAGCTATTTTTGCATTTATTATTCACAAAACATCACAAACATGAAAAAGATTATTCTATTTGTTTTATTAAGTTTCTTAATCTTTTCTCTTGAATCTTTTCGATCACCTGATAAGATTCATATCCATGATTCTACTCATCATCATGACCACTTTGACTTGCCCGTGCCTGCAGTGGAGCCTGATGTTTATTATGACCGCGACAATCAGGAGATTATTATTGTCGGGACGGGTAATCTGACTTACTATGATGTGGAGATCGAGTCACTGACAACTTGGTATGTGTGGATCTCCACCCAAGTGAACGGCACCTATGACACCATTGACGTCTCATCGCTCCCCAGTGACGACTATGTCATCACCATCGACACCTCGGTAGGCATCACCTACGAGGGCTATTTCACCGTCTATTAAAAGAACCGATTTTTTCGATGAAATGGGGAAATTTTATGATTTCAATTATTCATTATTAAATACTTTACGATTATGAAGAAGTTATTCTTTATGGCAGTTCTCTGCCTGCTGGCCAGCGCCAGTCCCATGAGCGCACAACTCACTATCATGAACACTGGCCGAGCAGAAATCGGCATAGATCCTTTTGAGTAAAACCACGAATTATACTAATTAAACCAATTATTTGATTTGAGGATAATTGATAAATCTGCAATTCAGAAATATCGGTTCGAGTTAGTTTCATTTGAAACATAACCAGAGTATTCCTCATACACCAATTCAGAAAACAATACGGCATTGGGCCGATTATAATACAACCAAGGCTGGGAACCTTATTCCCACTGAGAAACAGAAAATTAATATCAATTTTTAATACTATCTAAATATGAAAAAGACTATTCTGGTGATTTTGCTGGCAGTGTTCGGCATATCACAAGCATTTGCACAGGATCATGAGTACATTCCTTTCGTCCGGGAAGGTGTAAAATGGGAATATACTTATTGGAGTTCTATTGCAGGTGAAAACTTCACATTGGAGATGAAAGGGGACGTCACAATTGATGGCAAAACCTATAAGATGATGCACAAGTACAGCGGCGAGGGGATCAACTGGGAAAACGACACTGTACCTGTCTATCTACGTGAGGAGGATAGGGTGGTCTATGGCATCGTGCCTGATGGCAAGACCTATGATGAATGCCCGATAGGCAATGAGGATGATGTGGAAATGATGGAGTTGATCGCCTCCGGAAAGGAATTTGTCCTCTATGATTTCAATGACGCCGTCAGTTTCATTGGATCATGGTGCATTATGCCTGATAACATGTCATGTAAAGTGATAACTGATCAGGTGACTATTTCTGGGGGAAAAACCAAACGCTATATTTCCCATTGCTGCACGGGTGACTTCTGCATGATTGAGGGAATCGGATATGACGGTCTTTACTTTGGCTATCCTTTAGCATTACAGTATAATGTTGCTAATCCAGTCAGTCTGGATTGCGTAATTGAGAACGGTGAGGTGATATATCGTTCAGAAAGGTATAAAATGCCCAAGAACGGTGTGCTTGAGAATATCTTGCCTCTGGCACGCGAGGGTGTCCAATGGGTCAATGAGCATGTGGTCATTGACCATGGCGAAATCTCGAGATCATACTATACCTATGAGTTTAAGGGGACAAACCTTCTTGGCCATCCTATCTGCTACGTTTACACTGACGAAACCCTTGACATGGAGACGGCAAGTTTGGCGGCTGTGTTTAAGGTAGAGGATGGATATGGCGAATCCAGCAAAGCATTACGCCAGTACTATATATACGATAACGAGGCTTATGAGACCGTACTTGACGAGGGGCGGAATCTGATGTCATATATCTCCTTTTATGGATGGCAACCGTTATATAAATTTAGCGAGACGTACTCCGACATTGAATTGTTTAACACGGTGAATTATCATATTATTTACCAGAATAAGGAGTTTTTGAACCGTGAGAACTTCTTTGAGGTGGATCCTGTGGAGATTGAGGGCATGGAGTGCCGCCGTTATGCCTACGTGGGCGAGGACGGTGAGCCTCTGGCCTATGTGGTCGAGGGCATCGGCTTCGACAGTCGCGACATGGGCGACCTGCTGACACCCTTCACGCGCAAGCCCGACCCCGATGCCGATTATCAGGAGTATTGGGGACTGAGCCATGTCATCAAGGACGGCCAGATTATCTACAAGGGCATGCGCTACCGCGAGGACGTACCCGCTGAACTCAGCGGTGACGTGAACGGTGACGGCGCGGTGAACATCGCCGACGTGACCGCACTGATCGACCTGCTGCTGAGCGGCAACAGCGAATTGCGCGCGCCAAGCGACCTGGATAGCAACGGCAGGCTCACCATCGAGGACGTAACCCTGCTGATCGACAGGCTGCTCACAGGAGAGTAACATGTAATAAACTCGCTTGTGGCCTCCGCGGCATTCTGTTTATTATCATTTCTGCAAAACGAGGCGCACTATTGCCGCCCGCCGCGTGCAGGAGGCCACGGCTGAAGTGGTATGAATAGAAGCGGTGAGAAGCACACATTATAGAAACCTGACGGCCTGCCCACAACCCACGGGCAGGCCTTTTCTTCAAACTACTAATTGCGCGAATTCAACGAATTTTTATTTCGCTAAAAAATGATTGGAACCGTTCAATGCCTGGGAGACGCAAGATTTTGCGTCTCTACTGTGCCTCGAATAGATAATCGATGCGGCAGGGATTTTCAAACTACTAATTGCGCGAACCTTTAGCTTTCGGCGAAGCCAAATTAAACAAAATTTGTATAAAAATCAAACAAAATAAATTTTTATTATAATTTTATTTATAATTTTGCTTAATTTCTCGCGCGAAGCGCGACATAAAATGCAACGAATGAATTATGACACGCCATCTACAGATTTCATTGCTGATGAGGATTCAATAGATGATTTCGACGAGGCGGGAATCACTATCGTTGCGGCTGGTGTAGCCGTCGGCAATGGTGAGGGTGCCGTCCACATCAAGGGCTCGGCCATTGGGGGCGCAGCTGTAGAAGGCGCCACCGTTGATGATGCAATCGGTGTCACATTTCACTCCCTTGGGAGCGACGCTCACTTGGTTGCCGGTGCAGACCACGTTCAACTCGCCACCCGAAAAGGTAAAGGGCTGTGCCACGTTGATGCCCTTGGCATCGTTGCCCGTGCACTTGATGTTGAGTGTTCCGCCCTTGATGGTGATGTTGTGGTCGGCCTTTACGCCAGCGGCGCCAGTCGAGACCTCATTGCCCAAAGAGTCAGTCTCCAGCTTGTTTGTTCCGGTGTTGATGATCGTTGTGCGGCCTCCAGCGATGTTGATCAGGCTGTCGCAGTTGATGCCCTTGGCGCCATCGGCAGCGATTTCCATGTTGATGACACCGCCTTTGATATAGACATAGTCCTTGGCCTTGATGCCATGGCCGCTGGTGCTGTTGAGGTACATGCGCGACCCGGGACGCACGAAGATATAGTCGTCGCTGGCCATGCAGTGGCGTCCGACGCTATAGATATTGAGCAGTCCCTTGCCGCTGACCAGGATCTGACCCTCGCTGAAGAGGGCTGCCTTCTGGTCCTCGCCCTCGTCCATGGAGTAGGTCTCGCCGTCGCGCAGGGTGTTGACCGTGCCCGCATTCATCACCAGGTAGAGCGACTTGCCGCACTGGTTGTTGATGGCAGCACCGGTGGGATTGGTGATGTCCACACCGTCGAGCTGAAGCTGGAACTTGCGATCGCTGTAGAACTTGAGTGAGCCGTTGGCCGTAGAGCCAGTGACGATGTACTTCACGTGCTTGGCGGCGCTGGTGATGGTCACATGGGCGCCATCGACAGTGGCGATGACGCTGCTGGGATTACCGGTCACGGTGGCCTTGTCGCCGTCAAAGGTGATATTGACCTTTACGGCCCAGCTGGTATTCTCGACGTAATCACCATAATCGGGCTCATCCTCGTCCTCGGGGATGTTCTCGGAGGGTTCGGCCAGTTCGCTGTCATCCAGCGTGATTTCCTTGGGCGTAATTTCTTCTTCTTGACCACCGCCCAGGATGATATCGATCACCACGTTCACGTCGCTGATGCTCACCTCGCCGTCGCCATTCACGTCGGCGGCAGGGCTGGTCTCGCCAGTGGCGATGAGATCAATCAGTGTGTTCACATCGCTGATGCTCACCTCGCCGTCACCATTCACGTCGCCGTTCACCGCCCCAGCGGGCAGGCACCAAGCCAATGCCATAACTGATGCAAGCAGTATTTTTTTCATAATTGTGTGGATAAATCTATCTTTAATAGGCTATAATTATCGCTTTAGGGCCAAAGTCACAGGTCTTGTATCCCGTGGCTATATCGGTGTTCCCTGCCACATCCAGCGGGTCGCTGCGGCGGCTGTAGGTATAGAAGTAGCCACCGGTGATGGAGAAGTTTCTATCGAGTTTCACGCCTTTGGGTTTCTTGACCTTGCGTGTACCTGTAGCGACCACGGTGGTCGAGCCACCGTTGATGACCGCGTCATGCTTGCCATTGATGCCCTTGCCGCCGTCGCCGGTGGCCTTGAGTTTAAGCGTGCCGCCCGTTACCACGAGCAGGGAGTCGCAGTAGAGTGCTGCACACGCCGTGGTGTCGGCCAGGCCTTCGTCGGAGGTGTCCTCACGGGTGTTGCCGTTGTTGACGGCAATCAGGCGACCGCCATTGACGGTCATCACGCCACCGCTGCGCACGCCCTTGGCGCCAAGACCGCTGGTCTCCACATTGATGACGCCGCCGTCGAGGATAATGCCGTCGTTGGCACGCAGGCCGTCGAGCGCCGTGCTGTTGACATAAATGCTCACGCCCGGGCGGATGCGGATATAGTCATCGCTGCGGATGCCGCCGCGCCCCACGGCAATGGTGGCCAGGTGGCCCTTGCCGCTGAAGATAATCTGTCCCTCGCTGAAGAGGGCCGCCTTCTGGTCTTCCTCATCTACATCGGTGTAGGTGGAACCGTCTTGCAGGCGGTTGGTTGTGCCGTCGGCCAGCACGACATATAGCGACTTGCTTCCCTGGTTGTTGATGGCCGCACCCTTGGGATTGGTGATTTCGGCGCCGTTGAGCAGAATCTGGAAACGCTTGTCGCCGTAGAATTTCAAGGAGCCGTCGGTAGTATGTCCGCTGACAATAAACTTCACAGGACCTGACATGTTGATGACCGTCACGTGAGCGCCACTGGTCTGGATGGTGACTCCTGCCACCCTGCCGGTCACCGTGGCGTTATTTCCGTCAAAGTCGATATTGATGACCTTGTTCCATGGTGAATTCTCGACATAGTCGTTGTAGGCCGAGTCGTTCTCATCGGTAACGGGCTGGTCAGGAGCCTCGGTCAAAGCCGAGAAATCCAGTTCGATGTTAGCAGGCTCCACCTGATAGCTGGCGATGATGTCGGCCATGTCGGTATCGTCCTTAACGCACGACGACAGGGCGAGTGACATCACGACCAATAACAGGCTATAATGTATTATCTGTTTCATAGCGCTCAAAATTTATAAGTGTATCCCATGCCCAGCATGTGGATGTTAGTGTCATCGGACTTGTCCCTGTAGTACTGGCCACGGTAATACAACTTGAAATTGTGTTTCTTCTTGAGGCTGTGCGACACGCCCACAATGACGCGCGTCTGGTCCAGCTGGCGTGTCGAGTGCAGTTCGACGCTGGCATACGGGTCAAACTTGCACTTGGGGATGTCCCACTCCACCTGCAGGCGGCTGCGCAGCACATTCTTGCCCTTGCCTTTCACCTCGTGGTCTTCCCACTCACCCTCGTCAAAGTCAAAGTTGTCAATCACACGTGAGGGGCGGTAGGTGTATTGCCAGCGTTCGCGCAGGCTCAATTCCACACGCTGAATCTTGTAGCTGCCCGTCAGCGACACGTTAAAGCGGTGACGCACTCCCCAATAGCTGGGACGCCAGTTATTGTAGCTCACGCCGTCGTCCTGATAGGTGAGTTTCTCTTGATTGTTGTCGAAGAGCAGGTCGTAGCCACCACTGGCCTTGAGCCACGGCAGAACCTTATAGCTGACGTCGGCAGCAAGTCCCACACGTGACGCGGTACGGAAGTTGTTGCGGGAACGGAACTCGGCATCAAAGCCCATGCTCAGTTTTTTGGTGAGTTTGCGTGATACACCAGCAGAAACAATCAAACCGGCATCGTCGGCATGCGACAATGTCGGGAAAATGGCTGTGCATAGCATCAGCAACAGGGTTGCGATCAGTTGTTTTCTTTGACTTCTTGCCATTCGTATTTAGGGATTTTCAATGTGTCATTAACGTGGCTTGCACCACCACCGTCGTTCTCATATTCGATCTTGAGGATGGCGGTATCCTTCAGGAAGTCGATCGAACCCACATTCACCTTGGTGATATTGAGGCCGGTGCGCTTCTTGAGGTCTTCGAGTAATTCCTCGCGGCGCTCGGGCGTGATCAACTCGATGCGGTCATAGAGTACCAGCTTGCTGGCCAGATTGGCGCGCAGGACAAAGGTCTCGAACAGCCAGATGAGTAGCGCTATCGATACATTGGGCAGCAGGAGTTCCACGAAGCTCAACGAGTCGGCCAGTGCATTGATGACCGACAAACTGATGACGCCGAACATGTAGGACATCTCGCGCACGGGTATCGTCTCGGTGCGGTAGCGCAGCACGCCGAAGATGGCAAACAGTCCCAGCGCAAAGCCGATTTTGACTTTGACACTGCCCAGCAGATAAATCAGGAAAAAGATGCTCACGCTGAGCAATACGAGAGTGAAGAAGTAGTCGCGGCGGTGTGTCTTGCGATAATACAGGAAATAGACGATGAAGAACAAGACGAGCAAGAAGAAACCGAAGCGAATTACCATCTCGGTAACTCCAGCCGCATCAAACCACCTGAACCCCGTGGTGGCAGCAGTTACAGCTTCCTGGATGGCATCGGCGCCATCGTCTAAGGCCGATAAATCTTGCAGTAGAATCATAATGGTGTTTTATCGTTAGTTAATGTTGATTTTTTACGTTAAACTTGTGACAACAGGCGTTCCACCAGGCGAAGACGCTCCTTGAAATTGTTGCGCTTCAACGAGGGATTGGTCAAGGCCGACCCCATGCAGTACTTGCTGAAGCCGCAGGGCTTGATGCGCAGCTCGCGCAACATCCCCAGGATGGGCGACGGCTGCAGGCCGTCACGCTTCAACTCGATGATCACCAGACCCGTGAGGTCGGCACGGTTGTCGGTCTTGAGGTGATGGAACTTGAGTGCCGTATCGATGGTCAAGCGCTCGGTCTTGGCCTTGTTGACCAGGGTAATGCGCTTGAAATTGTTCTCCAAGTGCTCACTCAGGGTAGTCGGGTCATAACGCAAGTGTTTGCGCATGAACTCGTCATACTGCCTGTATTGCTCATCCTGGCGCATGAAACGGATGCCGTAATCAGGATTCTTGGGGTCAAAACCGACCATGTCCATGCGCTTCTTCTTGGTGCGGCCATGGTTGTTCTTGGTCTTTACCTCCAGGAAGTTGAGGCCCGAGTCCACGTAGGAGCGGATGCGCAGTTTCTGGCGCCCGGCGTGGCCGTTCTGGTGCACGATGTACATGTTGTTGTCGGGCGTGTCAAAGTAGGCGGTGTAATAGGAGGCAATGCGCTTGCCGTCAATGTCTTGAGCGCGGTAATCCTCATGGGCAAGTACCAACAAGCGCCTGAGCTGGTCAACCGTCGTGACAAACTTGGTGTCGGTGCGGTTCATCAGCTTGATGCCACTCATCTCGTCGAGCGTGATCGGGTCGTATGTCCTGATGATGTCGTCCATTGGACCGCAAAGATATGTTAATTTAACGGATTATCAGTGCTCAAATTGTGATAAATAACTTAAATTCAATGAACTGATGAAATATATCAGCAAAAAACAGTTGCTACTTATCCGTACAATCAAAGCACAACTCGCCACATGCTGGACGGACTGTGCTTTGATGATGAGTGGAATGATGCGATTGTAGCGGTTACCTGGCAAGGGCGATGTCGAAGCCCAGGCGCACGCCTTCATACTGCTTACTCAAGTCGCCGACTGTCTGCAGCGTGCTGTTTCCGCTCATGGCAGCAGCAATTTGAAGCACCTTCAACAGGCTTTTGCTCTCGAAGGTGAGGCCCAAACCGCTAGTTGTGCGGGTGATGTAGGCATTGGTCGAGAAGATCATCGTCTTCAGTTTGAGCGTGCCGTTTGACGGGTCATAGGTATAGGTGCCGCTCAGCGGAATACCCCTGAAACTGCCGGAAAACTGATGATCCTGAGTGAACTGGAACTGGGTGTTCTGTGCATTGATGCCCACTGAGTTGTAAACAGGCTGCAACTTGTCCTTGCAGGTCTCGGCAGCAACTGCACCGCCAGCCTTGGCCAACAGATTCTCACTAGTGAAAGCAACCGCTGGCCCGGTATAATACCATGTGCCGTAGAGCTCGCTCTCCTGAACCTTGACGCTGCCGATTACAAGCCCCAGCAGACCGTCGATCGTATTCTGTGAACCCAGCGTGCCCAGTACGCCGCCGAGCACATTGCCCAGTATGTCTCCCAGGCCACCACCCGTCGTAGAGCCGTTACCGGTGGTGTCTCCACCCAGACCGCCAAGCAGTCCGGTATTACATCCTGTGGCCAGCAACATGACCGCTGCCAATAATGTAGTGTAAATCTTCTTCATATCGCTATTGTATCTGGTTGATAATATATTCTATGGCAAATGTAATCACAAAAAGTGAAACAACAATCAATTCACCCTATTTTTTACTTCATTCGGTCTAAATGCCCTGCTACTGGGTTGTCAAGGAGCCGTGACGGCTATCTCATGAGAATGATGCTGAAGGTATTACTGCCGTGTGGGTTTCATCAATAATGGAAGGGTATAAAGCCAAGAAATTGGGTGTAATCAGCCATAATTCATTTTTTTGTTGTACCTTTGTCATTATTAGTTGGATTGGCATACGTTTGATGATTGGATGTAAAGCCGTGACAATCATTAGAATGTTGTTATTACTGGTGTTGACGCATCGCTATGTTGCCAATTGATAAATATCAATTAAAACTAGAATTTTATGAGGCACTATCTGAAGAATTTAGAAGATACGGTCCACTCACAATGGACCCGTAAAGCCCTGTGTGATTACAATGGCGATTCCTTTACCTATGCGCAACTGGCCATCAACGTGGAACGTTTCCGCATCTTCTTTGCCGCTACCGGGATAGGCAAAGGCGATAAAATCGCCATCTGTGCACGCAACTCTGCCCGCTGGGCGATGACGTTCTGGGGAATCAATGTCAATGGCTGTGTGGCTGTCCCGCTGTTGGCAGACTTTCATCCGAGCACTGTCTCCAACCTCACTAACCATTCAGACAGTGTTCTGCTTTTTGTCGATGATGACATCTGGGCAAAAATGAATCCCGATGAAATGCCTAATCTGAGGGCTGCCATCAATGTGAAGGACGGCAACATGCTTTGGCACCGTGATGATGAAGTGGCCGAAGCCTGGCAGAACCGCAGGAATGCCTTTGCACAGCAGTATCCCGATGGCATGTTTCCGGAGCAGGTGTCTTATCCTGACGACAATCTGGATGATTTGGCCATCATCAACTACACGTCAGGAACTACTGGTAACCCCAAAGGCGTGATGCTCACTTATAGCGCCATGTCGGATACCGATGACTTTGCCAACTCTCATTTCCCGAACCGTCCCGGTGAAACCGTTGTCTCGATGCTGCCCTTGGCTCACATGTACGGATTGGCTATTGAGTTTATCCATCCCAACGTTGATGGTGTCACCGTTTATTTCCTGGGTAAAACCCCATCTCCAACTACCCTTCTCAAGGCGATGCAGGACATCAAACCCTATATGGTGGTCACAGTTCCGCTGGTGATGGAGAAAATCTATGCCAATGCCATCAAGCCTGCGATTGAGAAAACGAAATCATTGCTGGCTATACCCTTATTGAATCAACTGATTTACAAGAAAATCCGCAGTAAAGTCATTGAGGCTTTCGGTGGAGCAGTGCGCTGTTTCATCATGGGTGGTGCTGCCCTCAATCCTGAGGCGGAGCGTTGCTTTAAAAAGATACGCCTGCCCTATACCGTTGGCTATGGTATGACTGAAGCCTGCCCGTTGCTGGGATATGAATGGTGGACCAAGTTTGTGCCGGGTTCTTGCGGGAAGCCTGTCCACGAGCTCCGCATCGACTCTGAGGATCCGCAACACATACCTGGCGAAATCCAAGCCCGGGGCCGCAACCTCACGATTGGTTATTATAAGAATCCCGAAGCCACTGAAGCCTCTTTGACCGAGGATGGCTGGTTCCGCACTGGCGATTTGGGCGTGATTGATGCAAAGGGCAACATCTTTATCCGTGGCCGCATCAAGTCGATGATTCTGAACTCTTCTGGTCAAAACATTTATCCCGAGGAGGTGGAGGCTGTCTTGAACAACTGCCAGTATGTGGACGAATGCCTTGTGGTGGACCGTGGCGGCAAAATTGTGGCGCTTGTCTATTCTGATCTTCCCGAAGATATGGACGAGGAGACCAGGGCTGCCATTCCAGGGAAGATCCGCGATACAGCCAACGCATCCCTCCCCAATTACAGCAAGATCTCAGCAGTGGAAATGATGAAGGAGCCTTTTGAAAAGACTCCCAAAATGAGCATCAAACGCTTCCTGTACCACTAAGAAACTATCGTCCCACCGACTGGCAGGGCTTAACGAGCCGCATATAGCACATCCTTGACTGGCACACCGCTTTATCGTGCAGGTCAAGGATGTTGTAGCACTGTACTCTAATGATAATCAGATATTTTGAGTCAACGCACTGAACCTCATTCTTCGAGTCGGTACTCTAGTTCTTCCAAATCATCATTAAAAGTGGAATCAATCCAAAAATCCCGGTTACTAAAAAGAGCTCCGACCACATAGAGAATGAGTAAGCATGTAAACCACCATCCATCCTGAAGGTCATCGAGTAGTAGGAAAGGAAGCCATATTAAGAGAGAAAGGCAAATAAAATTTCTATTCTGGAAACTCTTTTTCAGCTTTTTGGCCATAGGGAAAAACTGCTTGGGGTTTGCAGCAAGATTCATGTCATTCACCAATTTTTTGTTGACTATGAAGAATGAAGATGTCACAAACAGTATGCCCCCCACAACAATGATTCCTAACTTCCAATTTACATACGTCTTTTCGTGCCATTCCAGAACCGCACACACTAGGATAGCCACACCCCAAATGAGCGAGCGATACTTATCTTTCTTAGAAAAATAGGTTTTGAAGAATACAAAGCCACCCGCCATGATGGTGCCCACCACTAAGAATCCGAACCACAAACTCACATAAGTCTTGTCGTACAAGTGCAGAGCCACCAGCACTAAGAAAAACACAGCGAAAAAGAGCAGGCCATACTTATCCTTCTTGAGAAACAGCTTCTCGGCCCTGAGATTGATGTCCCGGCACAACTCCTTAGGTGTTCTTTCCTTGTAAGGAATATATGTTTCTTCCCGTTTCATAATATTATTGCCAGGTCCCTTAAATCCATATTCGGTGTCGCCTGAAGGTCAGAACCCTTTAAACCCTATCATGCAACCCTTTATTTTATTCACCATGTTACTTTATTCACTGCAAAAATTGTTCCACCTCTCCCACTATAACAGCTGCGATCAATGGAATTTCTCAAAAACATAGTCAAGACGCATATTTGATGATCCGGTCGTAGGTCCTGGCGGACATGATCTTCCTCCTTGACTTTGGGTGCTTACGATTTGGTGCTGTCAAAGGGTATTATTGGTCGGGAGACGCTTTCTTGTATTTCTGATACACTTTTTTCAGCTGTCTGTCAATCTCCTTGACGGGGCGATTGAGTTCGCTTAACCCCACTTCGAAACGAAGGGTGTTATCAGGGTCCATCCATTCGTGATATTTCACGATGAGCCTAAGCGTGGGTACACGGAATTGTAAGGTGGTCTTGAACCTCACCTGTTCACAGTCAGCAAAGGGTATCATTGTAGCCGAGCCGTCATTGTCGTAGAAGACGAAAAAGTCAGCACCGACAGCAAATGCAGGTATGCCGTGACGAGCTTTTGCGGCTTTCCGGAACGATTCTATAGCCGACAGTA
Source organism: uncultured Prevotellaceae bacterium (assembly GCA_947302275.1). Classification (GTDB taxonomy): domain Bacteria; phylum Bacteroidota; class Bacteroidia; order Bacteroidales; family Muribaculaceae; genus Sodaliphilus. Next base: position 45,369 of record CAMYUW010000003.1, on the reverse strand, counting down.
TCATGGCAAGTGTTATCAGGCCATAGACAATGAGTATCACGTAACCATGCCAGTCATGAAACATGAACGACAGTTCCCAATGGATAAAGCTGTACACTGCGAAAGCGACAAACACCACAGACAGTATGGTATAGATTACTGCCTTAGTAGCCGCCAACCCCTGGCGGTAAAAATATTGATGTAATATCTCCATGACTTTTAGTTTGATATGGCTGCGACAGGGTTCAAGAGAGGAATGGCCAAAAGTTTTCCTTGTTGAACACGATGAAATCGGAATTCTGATAGTGTTTGTTAAACTGATGTTCTGAGTCTAATCACCCAATTTCATATGAATTTAGTGATTAGAATCCCCAAATTTAGCAAAATTCAAGGAATTGACAATGCAAAAAAGTTGCTACCCAGGTAGGTGGGGCGGTCGAGGTTGCGATAAGGCTGATGTGCGCCCCTGTTGTGGTGGTCGAGGACGTCGGCGATGCCTACGAGGTCGGCGATGGTGCGGGCGACTTTGAGGATGCGGTCAAATAATCTTGCCGGACCAAAGGCGTTTAAAGAATTGTTCAACGGGCCATACTTCCACGCCATTGAACTTGCGGGGCCGATCTTCAAGCGAAAGAAGGTACAACTTCGCTTCGGGATATTCTTCACTGAAGGCTTTCAGTCCCTTGGTGTCATGCGAACCGACGTTCATGGAAGATTTAACTTCGATAGCAACCTCGGCATCACCGAGGACAGCATCCACCTCATATTTGTTGTCCAGCGTGTGCCAATAGGTAAGTGACTTCAGTGGCTTGCGGTAAGACATAAAGGCACGCAACTCTTGTATGACAAGATGTTCAAGCGCATGACAATAAACGTCGGTGCCTGGCTGTAGAGGGATTCGGCGAAGTAGATGGTTGGGAATGGCAACGTCAAAATTCAGAAAATCTGAAGTGCTACTTCAAAAATTCAGCGAAAATCTGAAGTATTACTCCCATTTTTCTGCATTATAGGTTAGGAGCCTAGGTAGGTGGGGCGGTCGAGGTTGCGGTAGGCTGATGTGCGCCCCTGTTGTGGTGGTCGAGGACGTCGGCGGTGCCCTCGAGGTCGGCGATGGTGCGGGCGACTTTGAGGATGCTCTCCATGTTTGCATATGAGCAACTCTAAATCCAATACGTTATCAAAAGTATAGATTAAGCAGATTCGAATCTACTTAATCTATATTATTATTTTGTCGAACTGAAAATCAAAGGCTTAAATGTATATTCTAATTCATCATATGCTTTTTTATGGATATTTTAAGAGAAATATCCATCAGCAAATTTCTTTAATATATCAAAATCTATATATTAAGAAGAAAAAAATCATTTTATTTTATTGGATTTTTACAGATTAAGAAGAAATTGATTATATTTGCAACCTTAAAATCTACAATATGCTATACAACGAACTAATAGAAAAACAGGTTATCGGGAGACTCAAAGTAGATAATCCCTGGTGGACAGAGAATGAAATCTCACCCTATTATGCAGAGATGCATCCTCGTTTATATCTTGATATTTTCTATCCTTTGGTAGTTGATTCTGAGATAAGGCGTGCCATCATACTTATGGGACCTCGTCGTGTTGGAAAAACTGTTATGATATACCATACTATTCAGCGTTTAATTGCCGATGGGGTATCTACTCAGAATATTATCTATATTTCAGTTGAAACTCCAATCTACAACAAAATATTGTTAGAACAACTATTCAATTTAGCAAAACAGGCATTAGGCAAACCTAATAGCAAAGAGAAATTCTATGTCTTTTTTGATGAGATTCAATACTTGAAGGATTGGGAAGTGAATTTGAAATCATTAGTTGATACCTATTATAATGTAAAGTTTGTTGCTTCGGGATCAGCTGCTGCAGAATTGAAAAAGCGCAGTAATGAAAGTGGTGCTGGACGATTTACTGATTTTAATCTACCGCCATTGACTTTTTATGAATTTGTTCACTTAAGAGATTATGCTCAGCTGATGATGCCCTTTGAAATGGAATGGAACCATCATATTATAGTTGGAAACACTACAATTAACATTGCGAAATTGAATAAGTTGTTTATTGACTACATCAACTATGGCGGATATCCAGAGGTGGTATTTTCTAAACAAATACAAGAGAATCCAGGTCAATTTATCAGACATGACATTATTGACAAAGTCTTGCTCAGGGACTTACCAAGTTTATACGGCATAACGGACGTCCAAGAACTTAACTCCCTTTTTACTATGATTGCATATCATTCAGGTGCTCAATTCTCATATGAAGGTTTATCTAAAGACTCTGGTGTCAAAAAAGATACACTTCGTAAGTATATTCAATATTTGGAAGCTGCCTTTTTGATAAAAAAGATACGCAGGGCCGATGACACAGCAAAAGAGTATAGACGAGAAATGCTATTTAAACTATACCTGACAAATCCATCACTAAGATGTGCTCTTTTTCAACCCATTGACGAAAATGACGAGGTTATTGGTAATATGGTGGAAACTGCGGTGTATGCCCAATGGATACCCAGAAATGCAAACATTGCCTACGCTAACTGGAACGAAGGAAACAAGAAGAAAGGAGAGGTGGACATTGTCGGCATAAATGAGGCTAAGCAAAAACCAGATTGGGCAGTGGAAGTAAAATGGTCAAATAGACCTTATGCTAACCCATCTTTAGAACTGAAATCTTTGGAAACCTTTATGAGAACGAATGGTCTTTCCTATGCAATTGTGACCTCTATTTCAGAAGAGGGTAAAAAGACGATGCCATATGGTTGCTTGCAGTTTATGCCTGTCGCTTGTTATGCCTATACCGTTGGAGAGAATACCCTAAAGGCAACTAAAGAGTCTTTCGGCTTGTAGAAAAGGATTTTGACACAAGAATTATCATCGGCTATGAAAACTAAGATAACTTTTATTCTATCACTTATCTCATTTGTTGGAGTCTTGTCCGTTTGGGGGCTTTGGTTATTTGGAAGCATCGAACTTTCTGTGGTTTCATTGGATACCTTTATTGGTGTCATTGTAGCCCTTTTAGCTATAATCTTTACAGTAATCGTTGGATGGCAAATCATCAATGCAATAGAGATGCGTGACAAGTTGGCTGAATTAGAGAAACGGCAAAATGATCTTATTGACAACGAACGCATACTTGCAGAAAATGATAGACTTCATACTAAAGAAGCCTATAACCTGCAATCAGGATTATGTGGAGAAATCGCAGAATCCCATATGACAAAAGGACAACACATAGAAGCATTTACATTCTATCATGCTGCTCTATATTACGCGATTCTTTCTGAACGTCCAAATCAAATGAATTATTTGAACCAGATGAATCTCATTCTCTCATTAATATCAAAGCAATCAGTTATCAATTTCACGTCGCTAGCGCAACAAATAAAGGGAGATACTGATAGAATAAGAAAAACGACATCTTACAGAAATTGCTTGTCAGAAATATATGAACGAACTATGCAATTATTCTGGAAAAAAATGGAGAATTTAGGAATAGTGACAGAGAAGAATTAATTACATTCCACACAATTTTATTAGTTAAAACTATGCTTTTTGAGCTTTTTTACTGAAAACAAATAACTGAACCACGATTTACAAATTGTTGCCCAGGTAGGTGGGGCGGTCGAGTTGCGGTAGGCGATGGCTTCCATGATGTGGTGGTCGAGGACGTCGGCGCAGGCCTCGAGGTCGGCGATGGTGCGGGCGACTTTGAGGATGCGGTCGTAGGCTCGGGCGCTCATGTTCATGCGTTCCATGGCGTCACCATCTATTCTTGCTCGTTACTTGATTGGTTGAGGATTCGTTTCTCGATGTCTTCGAGGAGTTTTAGGTCGTCGGCGTCGGCTTGCTGGGCTTCGAGTTGCTTGCGTTTGGTGTCGAAATCGGCGTAGACTTCACGGACGTGATGCTCCATCTGGGCATTGGAGACGGAGCCTTTGTCTTGGAGAACGTCCATTCCCTGGAAGGCGAGAAGGTTGTCAACGTTGTCACGCCAGTAGTCAAGGGTGAGGTCTCGTCTATCTTGTACGCGCATTTCGGCTGATGTCAAGAAGATGTCAACGAGGCGGTTCAGCCTGTCGATTTCAGCATCTTGCAGATAGTTTTTTGCAATGGTGATATCGCCCTTGCGTACGATGGAACCTTTCCATGTGGTCAGACCCATATTGGGCTTCTCGGCATCAGCACGGGCGCAAATCAATTCGGCGGCGGTTTGATGAGTAACAGCATAGAGTAATTTGTTCTGTGTCTCGGCAAAGAACATCTGTGTTGCCTTGTCTGTTTTATCGTAGTCGCTACTGAGTGAGAACAGGTCGCGAATTTTTTGATAAAAACGCTTTTCCGAGGCCCGAATGTCCCGAATTCTCGCTAACAGTTCATCAAAATAGTCGGGACGACCATCGGGATTCTTTAAACGCTCATCGTCCATTGTGAATCCCTTAACCAAATACTCGGTCAAATGTTCCGTTGCCCATTGGCGGAATTGAGTACCACGTACGCCACGTACACGATAACCCACTGCAATAATCATCTCCAACGAATAGAAAATGACATTGTAACTCTTGCCATCGGCGGCAGTTGTCAAAAATTCTTTGACAACTGAATCTTTTGTTAATTCATTTTCTTTCAGGATGTTAACTATGTGATAACTGATGGATTGCTTGGAGGTGGCAAAAAGTTCTGCCATCTGCTGTTGGTTGACCCAAATCTTGCCGTCATGGGCATATAGCGCTACTGAAGCACGGCCATCGGCAGTGCGGTAGATGATGATATTTCTCTCTTGGTCAGGCATATTTCTGCATTAATTATAATGTGAACCCGAGGTAGGTGGGGCGGTCGAGGTTGCGGTAGGCGATGGCTTCCATGATGTGGTGGTCGAGGACGTCGGCGGTGCCTTCGAGGTCGGCGATGGTGCGGGCGACTTTGAAGATGCGGTCGTAGGCGCGGGCACTCATGTTCATGCGTTCCATGGCGTCGCGAAGCTTTTCCAGGCCGGCGGCGTTGGGCTCGGCGTATTTGTGCAGCAGGGAGGGGGTCATCTGGGCGTTGCAGTGGATGCCAGGTTCGTCCTTGAAGCGGCGCTCCTGTATCATTCTGGCGGCGATGACACGCTGGCGGATGGCGGCACTGGGTTCGCCTGGGGCCTTACTTGACATCTGGTCAAAATCAACGGGCTGGACCTCGATCTGCAGGTCGATACGGTCAAGTAGCGGGCCCGAAATCTTGCTCATGTAGTGGGTGCGCTGGTACTCATTGCAGACGCACTTCTTCTTGGGGTGTCCATAGTACCCGCACGGGCACGGATTCATGCTCGCCACGAGCATAAACGACGCGGGATATTCGGTCGAATATTTCGCCCTACTGATGCTTATTATCCTGTCTTCCAGCGGCTGGCGCATCACCTCCAGCACATTTCTCGAAAATTCAGGCAGTTCGTCCAGGAAGAGGACGCCATTGTGGGCGAGGGAAATTTCGCCGGGCATGGGGTAGGAACCGCCGCCCACGAGGGCTACGGGCGAAATGGTGTGGTGTGGCGCACGGAAGGGGCGTGTCGTCATCAGTGTGGTGCCAAAGGGCACTTTGCCTGCCACGCTATGAATTTTGGTTGTCTCCAGGGCCTCACTCAGTGTGAGCGGCGGCAAGATGGATGGTAGGCGCTTGGCCATCATTGACTTACCCGATCCTGGGCTCCCTACCAGCAGGATGTTATGCCCACCGGCGCAAGCCACCTCAAATGCCCGCTTGACATTTTCTTGACCCTTGACATCGGCGAAGTCGTAGGGGAAAACGCCTTGCGCCTTGGCAAATTCGGCCCGTGTATCGACCACGGTCGGCTCCAATTCAATTTCTCCGTTGAAAAACTTCACCACATCGTTGAAGTTATCCACGCCGTAGATGTTGAGGTTGTTGACAACTGCTGCTTCGAGCGCATTGGCACGGGGCAGGATGAAGCCGTCCAGATGCAGTTCCCGTGCCAGTATCGCCATGGGCAATGCCCCCTTGATGGGCCGCAGGCTACCATCGAGCGAGAGTTCACCCATGAGCATGTAACGATCCAAGCGTTCGGGATTGATTTTCTCGTCTCCAGCCATGATGCCAATGGCCAGCGGCAGGTCATAGGCTGACCCTTCCTTCTTGACATCAGCAGGCGACATATTCAGCATCACTTTCCTGCCCGGGAAGTGATACCCAGCCTGCTTGATTGCACATCTCACGCGTTCGGCACTCTCCTTGACCGCCGTGTCGGGCAGGCCGATAATCATGAAGCCGGATCCCCAGTCAACAGTGACTTCCACCTCCACCTTGATGGCGTTTATTCCCTGAACAGCAGCTGCAATCGTCCTCGCTAACATATCTTCAACAATTGGTTTATCGTTTTGGCAAAAGTAGTCATTTTAGCACTAACATGCAAGAACTTTGACACTGAAGTCATGCCCGTGCATAAAGTTACCCCCAGTGCCGCTCACGCGAAACCGGGGGTATAGAAGAAAATAATATATCGGCGCGGGGATTGCGCCCCGCGTTACCAAGCGGCATCAGGTGTCGATGGTGGCGTAGGTGGCGTTCTCCTCGATGAACTTGCGGCGGGGATCCACGTCCTCACCCATGAGCATAGAGAAGATGCGGTCGGCCTCGGCGGCGTCGCTGATGTTGACGCGCTTGAGCAAGCGGTTGTTAGGATCCATGGTGGTCTCCCACAGTTGTTCTGGGTTCATCTCACCCAGACCTTTGAATCGCTGAACGGTGATAGCATCCTCGTTGCCTCCTGCATACTCGTCGATGAAGCGGCGCAGGTGCGTCTCGTCCCAGCAGTATTCCTCGCGGTTGCCCTTCTTGGTGCGTGCACGGTAAAGGGGCGGGGTGGCGATGTAGAGATAGCCGTTCTCGATGATGGGTCGCATGCGGCGGAAGAAGAAGGTCATCAGCAGGGTGTCGATGTGCGCGCCATCGACGTCGGCATCGGTCATGATGATGATGCGGTGGTAGCGCAGTTTGCTCAGGTTGGCCTCCTTGGGGTCTTCCTCGGTGCCGATGGTCACGCCCAAGGCACGGAAGATGGTGACGATCGAGTCGCTCTCAAACACCTTATGGTCCATCGCTTTCTCGACATTAAGGATCTTACCGCGCAGGGGCAGGATGGCCTGGAACTTGCGGTCACGGCCCTGCTTGGCGCTGCCGCCTGCCGAATCACCCTCGACAAGGAAGAGCTCGCTCTCGGCGGGATCCTTCGACGAACAGTCGGCGAGTTTGCCGGGCAAGCCACCGCCGGCGAGCGGCGATTTGCGCTGCACCTTCAGGCGTGCGTTTTGTGCGGCATGGCGTGCCTGTGCGGCCAGGATGACCTTCTCGATGACGGTCTTGGCCTGGTTGGGATGCTCCTCCAGATATGTGTTCAAAGCGTCACGCACGGCTGTCTCAACTGCACCGATAACCTCGGTGTTACCCAGCTTGGTCTTGGTCTGGCCCTCGAACTGAGGCTCCAGCACCTTCACCGAAATGATGGCGGTAAGACCCTCGCGGAAGTCCTCAGGCTTAATCTCAACCTTGGCCTTTTCGAGCATCTTGTTGTCCTCGGCATACTTCTTCAAGGTCGAACCCAGGCCGCGACGGAAGCCCGTCAGATGGGTACCGCCCTCGATGGTGTTGATGTTGTTGACAAACGAGTAGATGTTCTCGTTGAACGAGGTGTTGTAGGTCATGGCGACCTCAACGGGGATGTCGCCCTTCTTGCTCTTGATGTGGATAACGTCCTGGATGAGGGCCTCCTTGTTGCCGTCGATGTAGCGCACGAACTCGTCAAGACCAGTCTCGCTGTAGTAGGTCTCGCTGTGGCAGTTGCCGTTCTCGTCCTTCTTGCGCAGGTCGGTGATCGACAGGGTTACACCAGCGTTCAGGTAAGCCAGGTCGCGCAGGCGGTTTGACAGGATGTCAAACTCATAGACCGTGGTCGAGAAAATGTTGCCGTCGGGGTGGAAAATGATGGTCGTGCCATGTTCCTCCTCGCTGCATGTGCCGATGACCTTCACTTCGCTGGTCGGCTTGCCCAGGCTGTACTCCTGCATATAGACCTTGCCGCCACGGCGAACCTCGGCGCGCAGGTAGTCACTCAGGGCGTTCACGCAGCTCACGCCGACGCCATGCAGACCGCCGGACACCTTGTAGGAGCCCTTGTCGAACTTACCGCCGGCATGCAGCACGGTCATTACGACTTCGAGAGCCGACTTGTGCAGTTTCTCGTGCTCGTCAACGGGGATACCGCGTCCGTTGTCACGAACGGTGATGCTGTTATCCTCGCCGATGAACACGTCGATGCGGTTACAAAAACCTGCCAGAGCTTCGTCGATGGAGTTGTCAACGACTTCGCTCACCAGGTGGTGAAGACCCTTGATGTGGGTATCGCCGATGTACATCGCAGGGCGCTTGCGAACGGCCTCAAGACCTTCGAGCACCTGGATGTTGGACGCTGAATAATTCTTCTCTTCTTGTTCTTCGATATATTTGTTTTCTTCTGACATAAAAATGAAGTTTTTTTCGCGTTTATTCCCTCTAAATTCGGGGATGTCTAAAAACGTACAAAATTACAAAAAAATGCCCATTTACCCAAAGTTCAAAACCTTAAAAAACTATAATTTCAACCGCCCCTTCCCACCCCTCTCCACGAGAATAAATCATACTGTTTGAAATGGGATAAAAACAAGGATTTTTGTCCAAATGTGGGGTTAAAAGTATAGATTTGGACGAAAATAAGGCGAATTTTGTCCAAATGTGGGTCAAAAACCATAGATTTGGACAAAAATCGGTTTTTCGTGCCTTATTATGGTAGTCATGGAGATTGCGCGTTTTTTACTACCTTTGCAGTGATGAAACTGCCTGAGGAGTTTATAGAGCAATTACGTGGGCTGCTGCCTGAAGAGTGGGAAGCGCTGGCCGATGCGATTACGGCCAGTGAGCCCAGTGTCGCTGTGCGCGTCAACGAGGCCCGTGGGGTGGGGGTGCCTGATGGGTGCCGCCGTGTGCCATGGTGCAGCGAGGGCTTTTATCTCACTGACCGTCCTGTCTTCACGTTTGACCCCGATTGGCATGCGGGGCGTTACTATGTACAGGATGCTTCGTCGATGTTCATAGGCCATGTCATCAGGCATTTCATTCAAGAGCCGGTGCGTTATCTTGACTTGTGTGCTGCACCCGGTGGCAAGACAACGGCCGCGATTCAGGCCTTGCCACAGCGCTCACTGGTGGTTGCCAACGAGATTGTGCCGCCACGTGCCCGTGTGCTTGCCGACAATGTTGTCCGTTGGGGTGACCCCCGCTGTGTGGTGACGAGTAACGCGCCCGCTCAAATTGGCAAGTTGACTCATTTCTTTGACGTCATTGCCGCCGATGTACCTTGCAGTGGTGAGGGAATGATGCGCAAGGACGATGAGGCCGTAGCCCAGTGGTCACCAGCCCTGGTCGAGCAGTGTGCCCAGCGCCAGCGCGAAATCCTCACCGATGTATGGGAGGCCTTGCACCCTGGTGGACTGCTCATCTACAGCACCTGCACTTACAACCGCCAGGAGAACGAGCAGATGGCCGATTTCATCGTGCATGACTTGGGCGCTACATCGCTTGAAGTGCCCATCGAACCGTCCTGGAACATCCATCCCGCCATCGGCAGCGATTGCCATTGTTACCGGTTCATGCAGCACCGTGTGGATGGTGAGGGTTTGTTTATGGCTGTATTCCGCAAGGATGGGAATGCCCCTAGGCAGGAAATTAGAATCAAGGAAAAAATGTCAAAAAAAGCCGATGAAATCGGCAAAAACTGGCTCGTTGCTCCCGATGAGTATGTGGTTGATCAACAAGGCGACCTTTCGATTGCAGTGCCGCAGGATATCCGTCGCGAGTTGTCGGCACTACGTGCTGCATTGAGCGTCTTGCACGCCGGTGTGGAACTAGCCACCGTCATGGGTCGCAAAACTGTACCGCATCATGCGCTGGCCATGTCGATAGTCAGATCAGCCGACGCCTTTCCCACATGTGAGGTGGACTACTTGACCGCCCTGCGCTATCTGCGCGGCGAGAGCATCGCCCTTGACGCTCCCCGGGGCTACGTCCTCGTTGCCCACCAGGGTGCCATCCTCGGCTTTGCCAACAACCTGGGCAACCGCGCCAACAACCTCTACCCCAAGCCTCAACGCATCCTTAGCACCCACCTCCCCGACACCAAACCCATCGTCCTTATGGTGTGAAAAGGTCATCCATTGTGACCGTAGCATATATACAGCCTGAATATTTGTTTTGCTTCAAACCGTATGTTGTCACTAGAATCGTGTGGATGGCATCTTTGGTTTTAGTAAAATGGACAAAAGTGCTTTGGCGTTCTCTCAGAATCTGTTCATATTCACTTGAAATGGTGAAAAAATCTTGGCTATACTTCATTTCGCACATGTCAATGATATGGTCACCTCGGCAGAGCAATAGATCGATTTGAACTCCTGGCCATTCTGTACCATCATTATCAACTTGCTTTGGCGATGACCACGAACAAGTATTGGTAAGTACGCCCTTGATGCTTAACTTTGATCTAATCTGGTCAATGTGGTGTAAACAAACCTGTTCAAATGCATATCCTGCCCAAGTATTTCTGGCGCTTTCTTTGATATTGGACCAGAAATGCTCGTCTTGTCCCGAATGAGGGGCTAAATACTTGATATGGTATAGGGAGAATGGGTCTGTTAATTGGAAAATGGCACCTCGCTCTTTTTTACCATAGGCATAATACTTACGAAGAAAATCACATTTAATTAAATTATTGAGGACTTCGGTTAGCTTTCCGCTATTAGAATAACCTAGACTTTCTTTAATCTCTTTAAGGGTCAACCCTTTGTTCTTCTTGGCAACCGCTTCTACCACTTGGTGATAGATGTTTGATGACTTGAATAGCGAGCGGAACAGAAAATCATACTCAGTGCGCAATGGAGCACCTTTGCGGTAAAACAAGTTGTCTATATTTTTGTTGAAAGGCAAGGACTTTTCCAACATTTCCAGATAATAAGGAATACCCCCCATTATCATATACAATTCGAGAATTTGGTATCGGTTCCAAATAATACACTTGCGTTGCGTCAAGAATTGTTCAACCTCATGAAGATTAAAAGGTGCTAGATAGATTGTGCGGGAAACCCTTCCATATAGTCCACCTGGATCACCGATGATTCTATCCAGCATCCATGAAGTGGCTGAACCGCAGATGATCATTGTAAGCCCATTGCGGCTTGAAGCCCAGCTATTCCAAAAGTATCCAAATGCTGAGATAAACTTGGATTTGGGTGTATCCATCCAGGGTAACTCATCAAGGAATACAATAATACGCTCTTTTTCAATACTTGAAAGGTAGTCCCGTAATTGATGAAATGCTTCAAACCAATCTTTTGGAATTGACCAAGTTCTACCGCTATATTCGCGTAAAGTCTCACAGAATAATGCTAACTGAGCCTTCATTGGTGCTTCATAGCTTCCTGTGAAAAAGAAGTCAAACTCTTCATTGAAAAACTGTTTCACGAGGTAAGTCTTTCCTACTCGGCGTCTGCCATAAATGGCCACGAGTCGAGCCTCTTTTTCTTCACATATATTTTGTAGAACGTGTTGCTCGTATTCTCTTCCAATGATATTGCCTTTAGCCATAATCTTGTTATTCATGAATTTACTGGCGCAAAGATATATACTTTATTTGGATTCTACAATTATTATAGTGCCATAACTCTATTTTTTTTATCTATTATGGCACAATTATAAATTATTTTAGTGCCGTAACTCAAAAATTAATCGGGTTACGGCACTAAAATAATTAGGTAATGGTTCTCTAATCTCTAACCTCTAAACTTCAAGCGGCGTGCCGCTTGAATATTACCCTACTTGGCAGCCGGGCTTGACAGGGCCGGTGGGGCCGATGACGACGAGGCGTCCGCCAGCGTCCTCGGCGCTAAGGATCATACCCTGGCTCTCGATGCCCTTGAGTTTGCGGGGCGGGAAGTTGGCGATGAAGCACACCTGCTTGCCCACCAGTTCCTCGGGCTCATACCACTTGGCGATGCCGCTGATGATGGTGCGGCCTGCCATACCGTCGTCGATGGTGAACTTCAGCAGTTTGTCGGCCTTCTTCACCTTCTCACAGGTGAGGACGGTGCCCACGCGGATGTCGAGCTTGGCAAAGTCATCGATGGTACATGACGTGGTGACGGGCTTGGGCTTGAAGTTGTTGATGATGTTCTCCTGCTTGATGCGTTCCAAGCGCTGGATTTGAGCATCGATGACGTCATCCTCAATTTTCTCAAACAGCAGTTCGGGCTTCTCCAGCTGACGGCCGGCGGGCAGGATATCGATATCGCCCAGGCGGTCCCATTCGGCTTTTTCCATACCGATCATGCGACGCAGTTTCTCGGCGCTGAAGGGTAGGAACGGCTCGAAAGCGATAGCCAGGTTGGCGGTAATCTGCAGGGCCACGTTCATGATGGTCTGTACGCGTGCCATGTCGGTCTTAGCGAGTTTCCAGGGCTCGGTATCGGCCAGGTACTTGTTGCCGATGCGAGCGAGGTCCATGGCATCTTTCAGAGCTTCGCGGAAGTGGAAGCGTTCGATGTGGTCGCTAAGAACCGCTTTCACGTTCTTGAACTCTTCGATGGCGGCGCGGTCGATGTCGTTCAGCTCACCGGCCTCGGGCACGATGCCTTCACAGAACTTGTGGGTAAGCACCAGGGCGCGGTTCACAAAGTTGCCCAGGATAGCCACCAGCTCGTTGTTGTTATTGGCTTGGAAGCCCTTCCATGTGAAGTCGTTGTCTTTGGTTTCGGGTGCATTGGCCGTAAGGACATAACGCAGTACATCTTGCTTGCCGGGGAAATCCTTGAGGTACTCATGTAACCACACGGCCCAGTTGCGGCTGGTCGAAATCTTGTCACCCTCCAAGTTGAGGAACTCGTTGGCGGGCACATTGTCGGGCATGATGTAGTCGCCGTGAGCCTTCATCATCGTCGGGAAGATGATGCAGTGGAACACGATGTTGTCCTTGCCGATGAAGTGGATCAGGCGTGTGTCATTATCCTGCCACCACTGCTGCCAGGTGCCCCAGCGCTCGCCTTGGGCATCGCACAGCTCCTTGGTATTGCTGATGTAACCGATGGGGGCGTCAAACCACACGTACAGCACCTTGCCATCGGCACCCTCTACGGGCACGGGAATACCCCAGTCCAGGTCGCGGGTCATGGCGCGCGGCTGCAAGCCGTTGTCGAGCCACGATTTGCACTGGCCATAGACGTTGCTGCGCCACTCCTTGTGGCCTTCAAGGATCCACTCCTTCAACCAACCCTCATATTCGTTCAGGGGCAGGAACCAGTTGGTGGTGTCCTTGAGGACGAGCGGGTGGTCGCTATCCTTGGCATGCGGATTGATCAGTTCGGTGGGGTCCAGGTCGCGGCCGCAACCGTCTTCACACTGGTTACCCTTGGCTGCGGGATGGTGGCAGTAGGGGCATTCGCCCTCGACGTCGCGGTCGGTAAGGAATTTGCCGTCCTGCTCGTCATAGAACTGCTTGGTCACCTTCTCGATGAGCTTGCCGTCGTCATACAGTTTGCGGAAAAACTCTGCGGCAAACTGGTGATGGGTCTTGGAGGTTGTGCGGCTGTATATATCGTAGGAGATACCCAGTTCCTCAAACGACTCCTTGATGATCTTATGGTAGCGGTCCACAACCTGCTGGGGGGTGATGCCCTCCTTGCGGGCGCGTTGAGTCACAGGCACGCCATGCTCATCGCTGCCGCCCACAAACATCACTTCCTCGCCCTTCAGGCGCAGATAGCGAACATAGATGTCGGCAGGCACATACACGCCAGCCAGATGGCCGATGTGAACAGGGCCGTTAGCATAGGGCAACGCCGTAGTCACCAGCGTGCGCGCATATTTCTTCTCGTTCTCCATTGTTGTATCAGTGTATAATTAAGTTCATTTGAAGTTGCAAAGGTACGAAAAATTTCCTTACACACTGATTTCAAGACAAGAAATACAATCCAGGCATCCACTACACTTCTCTAATTAACTACGAATTACGCCAATTTAGCTAATTAGCATCCGCATTCATCTTCAAACAACACTCAACGTTGAACAACAAAAAACAACAATTATTTATAATAAAAATAGAAAACAATAAATACAACAAATACAAATTATTAATTATCAACTAATTATATTGTACTTATTGTATTTATTGTCTTCCTTCGATACAAGTGTGCGGATGTCTCAGTATTTTCAGAATGATCAGTTGTTGATTCTTACTTCACGAGGATCTTCTTGCCGTTGTGGATGTAGATGCCATTGGTGGTGGGAGTCTCACTGGGAATACCCATGAGGTTGTAGTAGAGGCCGTCGTTCTGTTGTGCTGCCTCAATTTCATCAACAGCTGTGTCGGGTGACTTGGCGGGCATGAAGATGACCAGTCCCTTGCTGGGGTCGTCCACCTGATGATAGATGACCTCCTCGATGTTCTCCTCGGTCTGCTCGGCGACGTTCCAGGTGTTGCCCTGGGCCCAAATGGTGGCGGTGCCGTTGTTGAACAGGTCATAGCGCACGCCATTGTTGCCGTTGTTGATGAAGACGTTATTGCCAGGATTGTAGTCCTCGGCCTCGGGATCCTCGACTTTGCCGAGGTTGATGTTGGGAGCGCCAGTGGGCACGGTGATGCCCCACAGGCCGCCTTCCATCCAGTTGCCTTCCATGTAGATGTTGCTGCTACTGCTGCTGTCATAGATGCTCACACAGCTGCCGCCGTTGTTGGGGTTGGTCTCGTAGCAGTTATCAATCATCGTGTTGTTGCGGATGATGCAGTCCACGCTGCCGATGGTGGTGATACCGTAACGGTTGTCGGCAATGTAGTTGTTCTCGATAATATTGCTGCCGGTGTGACCCAGACCCATCATGTTGCTCAGGCCGATACCGCCCGACATGGTGAATTGGCCACCGATTACATTATTGTCGGCAATGATGACGTCATAATCACCGGCAACGGTCAGATTGATCTGGGGCTTGTTGCGGTTGTCGGTAGTGTTATGCCAGAAGAGGCAGTTGCGGATGATGATGCCCACAGGATTGGTGGCACCATTGCCGATGGCGTTCAAGGTGTTCTCGATGAAGTAGCAATTTTCAACGATGTTATTGTCACATGAAGCATTGAACGACAGGGCACCAGAACTGGAGGACTTGCCGTTGTGCAGCGTGAAGGTGCAGTTGTCGGCATGCAGGCTGCAGTTCACGCCGCCGAAAACAACGCCTACATACTCGAAGGTCACGTTCTTCAACTCAGCATTGCCATTATCGCCCATCATCCAGAAGCCCTTGGGCTTGCTGCCCTCAGCATCACGGGTAACGACTGCAGTGTCGGCAGGAGTGAAGTCGGCATCGCCATTCATGGTAACCCTTACACCGTCGGCCATCTTGATGACATCGTTGTTCTGCAGTTGCAGCACATCACCCTCGGCGATGGTGAAGTCGGCACTCACCAGATAGGAACCGTCGTCCTGCAGAGTGACGCCCGTGCCCTCGATCTGGCTCAGGGAATTGAAGGTGTACACGTTGCCGGTGCCATCGGTAACAAACTCATCGGCCATTGCTCCGGTCGCCAGAGCCGCCAGAGCCAAGAAAGAGTAGAAATTTTTCATAAAAAGTCTATAATTAATTGGTTAATAAATAATTGATTGCGAGTAGAAGACGGAGTGTCATCATTTGCGCCTAAGACATTGATCGGCCTTAGCTCGGATATGAATACAAGCGAGAACCTTTAGCCGGGCGAAGCCAATGATGACACGATCTCCACGCCTGCACAAAAATAGTGTTTTTTAAGGACACAAGCTAATTATGCATCAAATTTTTCAATAAAACCAGCTTAAAGTAGTGGCATAACGGCTCTTTTTTCCTGTTGAATAGCATTATTGTGCAATCGAAATCTCACATGTTTATTGAAAAAGCATATTATGACATCTTGTAAGATTCCAATATTTGTTATACTTTTGTAACCAGATTTTTAATCATCATACTAAACACTTGCAGTTCTATGGATTATTCCTTAGTCGATTTCCTGGCCTTACTGGGTGCCGTGTGTCTCTTCCTGTACGGAATGAAGATCATGAGCGAAGGTTTGCAGAAAACCGCTGGTAGTCGCTTGCGTTCTATCTTGGCATGGATGACCAAGAATCGTTTTCTTGCCATTGTAACGGGTATTGTAATCACTGCATTGATCCAGAGCTCCTCGGCTTCGGTATCGATGGTGGTGAGCTTTGTCAATGCCGGCTTGATGCCGCTGGAGCAATCGTTAGCAGTGAGCTTTGGTGCCGCACTGGGTACGACCTTCACCGAGTGGATTATCGCCATCTTCGGTTTCAAGGTCAAAATGTCGGCATTCTTGTTGCCTTTGCTGGCTTTTGCTGTGCCCATGCTGTTTATCAAGCGCAACAACTACAAGAATATCGGTGAGTTGCTCATCGGTTTTGCCTTCTTGTTTATGGGCTTGGATGCCATCAGCGCCAATGTGCCCGACCTGTCTAAGTCTCCCGAGATTTTCGCCTGGTTGCAGCAGTTCACGTCGATGGGCTTCATGTCTATCCTCATTTTCACCCTTGCCAGCTGGGTCATCACGATGATGATTCAGTCGAGTGCCGCCACGTTTGCCATCGTGCTGATTATGGCCGCCAAGGGGTGGATCTCGTTTGATATCGGCTGTGCCATGGTGCTGGGTGCCAGTATCGGTACCAGTATCACGCCACTTCTGGCATCGCTGGGCGGTAATGCCGAGGCCAAGAAGGCCGCGTTGGGACACGCCCTGTTCAACCTGTTCGGTGCTATCTGGGTATTGATGGTTTTCCATCCCTTTGTGTCGATGGTGACATGGGTTGTGAGAGACTTGTTTAATCTGGGTGATCCTTTGGCGTTGTATAACAGCGTGAAGAGCGGTGCCAGTGTCGATGAGGGTGCATTGATGAGTGAACAGGTGGCAATGTCTATCGGCATGACCATGTTCCACACCATCTTCAAGTTGTGCAACCTGTTGATCATGATTTGGTTCACCAAGTTGTATGTGAAGTTGCTCAATGTCCTTGTCAAGAGCCGCAAGAAGGAGGACGAGGAATTCCAGTTGAAGTATATCCAGGGAGGTCTGATGAGTGCGAGCGAGTTGAACATCGACCAGGCACAGCGAGAAATCGTCGTGTTTGCCGGACGAGTGGAGCGCATGCTCGGTATGGTCAAGGAACTGGTGCATACCAAGACCGGTACACCCGAGTTCAACAAGATTTTGTCGCGTATCCAGAAGTATGAGGATATCACCGACCGTATGGAGTTTGAGATTGGCAGTTACCTGAACAAGGTGCTTGACGGACGACTGAGTAGCCAGGCCAAGGCACGCGTGGCCAGCCTGCTGAGCATCATCAGCGAGCTGGAGAGCATCGGTGACAGTTGCAACAATATTGCCAAGGCGCTTGTTCGCAAGGAAGAGGCCGATGCCCACTTCAACGAGTACAACTACGCCAACATTGATGAGATGTTGCGTCTCGTGAGCGAGGCGATGGCCAACATGCTCATGGTACTGAGCGACATCGACAATGTGACGGCCGAGGACCTTATGCGCAGCTACAACAAGGAGCGCGAAATCAACAACTTCCGCAACCAGTGCCGCACCGAGAATATCGAGAACGTCAATCAGAAGAAGTATCCCTACAAGGCAGGTATCTTCTACATGGATATCGTGTGCGAGGCCGAGAAGTTGGGCGACTTCATCGTCAATGTTATCGACAGCATGGAGGATATCATGCGTCGCAGTTCATCGGTCACCAGCGGTTTACCTATTGGCGAACTGAATCCTGAGAAGACGGCTATGGGAGGAAAATAACCCCCTCCCACTTGTGCTCAAGTCGCAATCAAACAAACAACTGAATATTCTGAGTGATCTGATGATCAGACATTTCAGAGTATTCAGTTGTTATTTTAGATACAGTTGTTCCTGCCTTTAGGTTTTAAAACAAGACATCAACAATCAACGTGTTGAATATGAGGCTATGTCACAATTAGCGTCTGAATAGCTTTGATCGAGCTTTGCTTGAGAACCGTTAGTTCGGTGAACCCAAATTTAGCCAAATTTGTATTAAAAATCAGTGAATGAATTGTGACACACCGTCCATGCTTTTGTGTCTTGTTGTTCAGTTGTGTTGGAGCAGATTGTCGATGAGCTCCGTTACATCTGTGATGCTGATGGCGCCATCAAGGTCAACATCGGCATTGGCAGTATTAATCTGAATTGAATCATTTAAGAGATAATCAATGAGGAGGGTCACGTCCTCGATGTTGACGTGGCCGTCACCGTTGACATCACCAGTGACTACCGCCAGACTGGAGTCGGGCACGAAATTGATGGCCATGTCCTGGTAGGTGTTGAATTGCAGCCCTCGCACGTCGAGCAAAGCGATGTCGAAGTAGCCGTCATAGTTGCCATACCATCCCCAGTTGACGTGAACCATTCCCTCCTCGTTGTATCCGTCGATGAGGAATGAGTGCCCGGCTGCAATCAGGCCCACTGTCGGGTCGAAATTCACATAGACGCCCTGATAGTACAAGGGGCGACCATGGCTCAACTCGTTATACACCATATCCATCCATTCTGGCTCGCTGTAGTCGCTGCGCACGACAATAGAAGCGTCCTTGCTGTAACCGAAGTAGTTCTGTGCACCCGCCAGTGCAGCCAAGTTGCTTGACCCTGATTCGTTGGTGGCGTAGTTCATATAGCTGACTAGTCCGCAGACGTAGGAAAGTAGTGCCACGGCGCGTCCCTGGGTCTCGGTGTACTGGCCTTCGGGGTAGGAGTCCAGCATGTTGTCCCAGTCAAAGGTCGCATCAAAGCTAGTGCTGGCTGCTTTGTCACCGATCAGGAAATTGGCTGTGCCCGAGGCATGGTCGGGAAAGCGGTAATAGCGGACGATTTGGGCCAGGGCGGTAGCCACACATCCCACACAGCAATGGACCACATCGGGCGTATAGTCGTCACAGATTTCGCCATAGCCGGTCGGACACCAGAAACTGTAGGGCGCGTCCTGACCCCATTGCGACGAGATCAGAGCATCGACTTTGACGGGATACTTGTCTGGGTCGGGTAGGGTGGTCGTGAAGGTCGTATTGCTGCTAGTGAGGGTGCGTGACACTTGCTCGATGCTGGCGCAGAACCATTCAAAGCCAGGATTGGGCTGTGCGGAGACCGATGGCTGACCATTACCCACGGCCAGGACGGCTGGCAGACAGTCATCTGCCGCTATCAGGGCAAAGTCACCTTGGCGGGTTTGATAGAGAGAATAGGCATCTGTTGCACGGGTCTCAATGAGGGTCGAGGAGGCATTAAAACGATGACCGCCTGCGGGCATGGTCATCAAGGCTTGTCTTGCCGATTGCAACATGGCTTGCTTGTCGCGCGGTGCGCTCCATGCGGGTATGCTCAAGAGGAGCACAACCATCAAAACAGTGATTTTTTGTAACAAATGTGTTGACATAATAAAATTGGATGGTGTTAATATTGAATAAGTTACGGTTGGCAAAGATAGTAACGCATGTTTGATATTTGCAAACAAAAAAAATAATTTTTTAATACTAAAAAAAGTTATCGATGCGAACCCCCATGAAAGGACATCACCTCGACGTAAATAATATGACAATAAATAAACAACATACTTAAATAACAACAATAAATACAACAAATACAAACTACTGGAAATCGATAATTTGTACTTATTGTATTTATTATTTTCCTTGTTTTCTAGAGTGCGGATGCCAACTAGGGACTAGAAACTTCTTTTTCTCAGTTGTTGTCAATCGACCTTGAAATCACTCAACTTGGGACCGCTTTCGGTCATGGTGACAGTAGCACTGATTGTGGGCATGTCGTCGTAGTGCAGCACTTTGCCCACCACAAAGTTCACGCCAGGTGTGACATGAACCGTGATTGGGTCCTCAATGCCGTAGGAGAACTGCTCACCGATGTAGATGGCGTCATCCATGAAGCCGCCCATATCCTCGATTGTGTTGGTCGCCTTGATGAGTTCTTTACCTTCGGCATAGAAGGTAATTTTCTGTCCGTCGATGCTGTAGGTCAGCGCTTTGCACAAGGCCTGCTGCATCTCGTAGGGGTCGATGGAGTTGACAATGCTGGCATAGCCATTGTCGTCAAAGCTGAGCAGATAGGGACGCTCAACGTTTACGCCAGTACCTTCCATGTCGCTGCCCAGGATCCACAATTCGCCAGTGGCGGTGTCATAGCGTGCGCGTGGCATACGGCCATGGCGCAGTTGGGGCAGGGCAGTCTTCACGTCACCCTTGCCAACGACGATGCCATAACCCTCGCTGGATACCTCGTCCGAGCACTTCAACAGGCTCCACACACTCACGCCCGTCGTCTTGTCCTCCATCAGCGTCTCGTAGCGGTCGTCAATGTTGACGTGTTTCATCAGATCCACCACCGCCTGGGGCGCATCGCCCGGTGCAACAGCTTCTTCCATTGTTCCATTCACAGGGCGCTGGGCATTGCTCTTGCAACCTGCCATCATGCCGCACAGTGCAACCACAGCGGCAACCATCAACCATTGCTTCATCTCTTTCATAGTCATCGTGTTTATTAGTTCTGTCTTAATTTAATTTATTGCCCGCAAAATTAGTCTTTTTTTATAATCCACCCAAAAAAGGTAGCAGAATCTCTAAAAAGGGAGTGAGAGAACACTGACTAATAAATCTTTGGCTAAATGTAGTAGAAATCATGAGATTTCGCCAAAGATACAAAATAATCTTTGGCTAAAAGTGGTAAAAAACGTGAGATTTCGCCAAAATAATCCATTAGAAATTTGGTTATTAGTTTATAAATCAATAATTTTGTGGCACTAAATAAAATAGGAATCATGGAACAACTGATAGGTCGTGAAAGGGAAATCAAGGAGTTATGGCGTTGCTACAATTCGCCGCGCTCCGAATTTGCGGTTATTTATGGTCGTCGTCGCATAGGTAAGACTTTTCTGGTGACTCAAACTTTTAGAGACAAGTTTTCATTTCTCTTTACAGGATCCCATAAGGCACCTAAAGAGCGACAGCTTGAATTATTCGCCAAGGCCTTGCAGCATTATGGCCACATATCAATGCCTCTGAAAATAGATAACTGGTATCATGCCTTTGATGCTCTTGAAATCATGTTGGATTCCCAAAACACTTCGGAGAAAAAGATACTTTTCTTTGATGAGATGCCTTGGATTGATACGAGTCGGTCAGAATTTGTCGCGGCTTTAGAAGATTTTTGGAATACATGGGCGGCCTTACGTGACGATATTTACTTGATTGCATCTGGGTCGGCAACATCGTGGATGGTCAACAACCTCGTGGATAATCAAGGAGGACTTCACAATCGCATCACTTCTAGCATTTATCTGAAAGCTTTCACACTATGCGAGTGTGAACAGTACCTCCGATGCCACAACTGCACTTGGGACCGATATACGATAGCTCAGAGTTATATGTATCTGGGTGGAGTGCCTTTCTATTACAGTCTGCTGGAATTCAATCGCGACTTGTCTTATAATGTCGATTTGTTGTTTTTTAGGCCTAAAGCAAAGCTGTTGAATGAGTTTAATGATCTGTATAATGTCCTGTTTACCGGGGCAGACCGATACATTGAAATTGTCAAATTGTTGGCTCAAAAACGTGAGGGTATGACCCGAAAAGAGTTGGGTGATAAGTTGGGTGAAAATGGTGGTGGCTTGACTCGTCGGCTGCAAAATCTTGAAAACTGTGATTTCATCACGACTTATGTTCAACTCGGAAACAAGAAGAAAGGGGCAATAATCCGTTTGACAGATTTCTTTACATTGTTCTATTATAAGTTCATAGATGGATTCGCTACTACAAAAAGTACGGGCAACTATTGGAACCGAAAAATGTTTGAACCATCGGTTATCTCATGGCAAGGCTTGACATTTGAACTCATTTGTTTGAAACATATTGAACAAATAAAAAAGAGTTTGGGCATATCAGGTGTTCATACCGAAGTATCATCATGGCGAAGCCAACAAACCAATAGTGAAAACAAGAAAGCCCAAATAGACCTTATCATTGATCGAAGTGACCGATGCATCCATTTGTGCGAGATGAAGTTTTCTACCGAACCATATACGATAACCAAGGACTATGAGATGAAACTGCGTGAGCGTATGGCAATTTTCAGGGAAGAGACCAAAACCCGCAAGACATTGTTGACAACCTTTGTTACCACTTTTGGCATCAAGTCTGGTATCCATGCCGGAATAGTTCAACAGCAAATCATGCTAGATGAACTATTTGACAATTAACCACAGCATTTATACCCTAAAAGGAAATAGCCCTTTAGACAAAAGAATAATCAAATTTTTCTAATTACCTCATTGAGGAAAACTGCGGTTATAATCGCGAGAAGAAGCTAAAAGACCGCGACTATAACCGCAAAGAAGCAGGTTTACTGTATTGTGAAGAGACTTGCTTAATTATTCTTTCTTTTTGGCGTCGAGATGGTAGGTGAACGAGATGCCGATGTAGTGGTGCAGCGTGTCTTGCCACTCGTTGGTCTGCTGATAGGCGGTCTGGCTGCTCCAGCGCCAGTCATCCTGGTTGAGGATGTCATCGGCAAAGAGTCTGATTTTGCCTTTGTTCTTGAGGATTTTCCAAGTGATGGAGGCGTCCCAGAGCAGGCGGTTACGGTTCATGCCGCTGGAGGCATAGCCGCGCCGCATAGCCTCGGTGAGGGATGTTTCAAACACAAAGTTGCGGTAGTTGGCCTCAAACTCCATACCGAAATTGTTGTTCCACAGCGTGGTGTTCTGGATGGGCGACTGCGAGAAGCGCAGCCGGTCGGCATTCACCTCGGCAAAGGCCGAGGCCTTGATCCAGTTGTGGTCAAACAACACGGTCAGCTTGTCCTTCGGATGGACGCTTGTCTGACGGTTCAAGATACGCTCCTCGTGAGTGGGCAGCATGGTCAAGTAACCGTAATAGCGCCCGCCCATGACTTTCAGGTCGTTCTGCAGGCGGAAGTAGTTGCCCAAGCCGTGGTCATAGTTGAGGTTCACTTCCCACGTGCGGCTGCCAATGACCGTCTCAGGACGGCTAGTATAGACGTTTGTCGCCGGGTCATAACTGAGGGCTGTGACGTTGCTGTGGTCGGCTGTGGTATATTTGGCGTTGAAGCCTATCGACAACTGCTTGCTCGGGACGATGGCCTTGTAGGCCAACTGAATCTGGTGGGAGTGGCTGTCCTTCAACAAGGGGTTGCCCTCGGTGATGAACAGCGGATCGCTCAAGTCACGGTAGCCGATGGTCTGGAGCAGTTCGGGTCGCGTGGTCCTGTAACTGTAATTCAACTCCACGCTCATGCTGCGGTTCATTTTCCAGGAGGCCTTGAGTGATGGCTCGACCTTGAAGCGGTTCCTCACAGCTGCCGTGTCGAGCAGGGCTCGGCGGTAGTCCTGGTGCTCATGGTTCCATGTCATGGATGCCCGGGGTTGCAGTTGCACCTGGCCGATGTTGAACGTCGAGCCAGCAGTGAGGGTGTGGCTTGTGCTGCGGTAGCGGTTGTTGAACGAGTTGGCGGCATCGGCCATGCCGTCGGTGGTAAAGTCGCAGTCCATCTTGTTGTTTTCGTGGCCCAATTGATACTCCGCATTGAGCAGCCAGCTCTTGGTCAGCCAGCGCTCCAGGGTCATGTGTGACATCAGATTGAGCCGTGAGTAGGGCTCGATGGCCTGCTGGCTCAGGGTGGATGAGAGGCCATTGTGATGGTCGGTAATGGTGCGGTCGGCCCAGCGCTTGTTCTTGCCGTCGGTATAGTTCAGTCCCCCGCCGATCTTGAAAGTGCCGTCCTTGATGAAGTGTGTCCAGCTGCCCGAGGTGCGGATGCGGGTCTCGTGCCCGCGGGTGAGGGTGCCCACGTGCTGGTTGATCGTGGGCGCGTAGCCGTAGCCTGAATCGACCATCTGCTCGGTTTCCTGCCGGCTGATGGAACGGTTGTTGTCGTATTCGGCCTGCGCCCACAGGAAGAACGTGTTGGTCGAGTCGGGCCTCCAGCGCATCATGCCCAGGAGGGTCGGGTTCAGCTGGTGGCTGCGGTCAAAGCCCTCCACCTTGTTGCGGCTCCGTGCCTCGCCGGGGAAGTAATTCTCGGTCTCGCTGCCCGAACTTTTCCACCGGTCGTCATGCGCCAGTCCGCCGCTGAAGCTGTAGTAGCTCTTCAGGGTCTTGTCGCCCTGCTCGCGGCCCCAGTTGTGCTGGTATCCGCCCGAGATGCCTTGCTCCTGGCCCAGACCGTTGCCTGAATTGAGCGAGTATTGGCCCTGGTATCGCCTGTGCCGCTTGGCCACATTATTGGCGTCGCCGAACACCATGACGGGATCCGACTTGGACAGGCGGTTCATCGTCACCTCGGCCTCATAGTGGTCGCGGGTCCTGTAGCCCGCCATGGCGTCGCCATACCAGCGGTCGAGGAAGCCCGGCTTGACGGTCAGGTCCAGCACCATGTCCTCGCTGCCGTCGTCGTTGCCGGTATGCTCCTTGAGTTCCGATGCCTTGTTGTAGGCCTTGATGTTCTGCACGGCCTCGGCGGGCAGTTGGCTCACCAGGTCATTGCCGCCAAAGAGGCTCTCGCCGTCCATCGTCAGGCGGATGGGCTTGCCGTTCCACCACAGCTTGCCCTTGTCATCGACCTCCACGCCAGGCAGTTGCTTGATGAGTTCGTCCAGGCGGGCGCCCTGTTGCAGCCTGAAGGCCGACGGGTTGAACACGATGGTGTCGCCGCGCATCGTGAACCTTTTTGCATGGCCCGTGACCTCGACCATCTGCAGCATCTGGGAGGACATCTTCAGTTCGATGGCGCCGATGTCGAGCGTGTCGCGGCGGCTGTCGGACAGCGCCATGACGTTTTTCTTCTTGTAATAATAGCCCAGCATCGATACCGTCAACTCAACGCGTCCATTGCAGTTGAACGAAAACCGCCCAAGCGAGTCGGCAATCACGGTGCTGCCCGAATAGCTCGTTTCGCCGATTTGCTGCATGTACTTCACCGTTGCACCGGGCAAGGTTTCACGGGTATCAGTATCAATAACGCGTCCGCTGATGATGTCGGCATGAGCGAACAGAGTGCTGAAAATCAGTAAAATAGTCGCTATAAAGTGTTTCATAATAGGGTGTAGTGATGGCTGTCTCATGCGATGTTTCACATGAAACAATGGGTTAAATGTTGATATGATTAATGGCGGTTAGTTCTTGATTTTGCTCTGGAGCAGATCGACCATGCTCTCGAGGAATTGGAGTTCGTTCTCTTTGAGTTCGTTCGTGCCCTTGAGTTTCTTATAGATCGCGGCCAGTTGTTGCATACCGATTTTCAGGTCAGTCTGGTCGAGGCCTTCGGTGTCCTTGCACAGCTCGTAAAGTTTGGACAGATAGAGGTAGTGTGCACTGCTGTTGTCTTGCAGCTTCTCGACGTAAAAGAGTAGTTTCTGCATCCAACTCTTGGCATTGGTCTTGCTCGAAGTGGAAAAAGAGTATGTATGGCCTTGACCGTCCGATAGTCCAGAAAGCGCACCCTGGGCCTTTTCCAGCGATCCCTGGGCCTTTTCCATGGCGGCCTGATACTTTTCCATGCCCTCCTGGTATTTCTCCATGCCGGCTTGGAATTGCGCCATATACTTGTCGTAATCGTCGGGACTCATAACCACCGAACTGATTCTCATGCCATCGGTTGCTTTGGGCTTGATGGGGGCATAGGTGGTGACAATTCGACCACTGATGCCGCCGTCAACGTCTTCACTCCACTCGATAGTGTAGGTCGTGCGGTGCTGCTTGTCGTCGGGGGTGAGAAAGCCAACGGTGTAGCAGTGGTCACAGGCAAGACCCACGACGATGGTTTGCTCTGGGCTGTAATAGAGTCGGTAGCCCTGGAAGGTACCGTCGTCGTTGTCATTCCACCACAGGGTATAGATATCTGCAGAGCTATTGCCATTGACTTGCTCATAGACTCGTTTTGCGTTGTTGATCAGGCCCACGTTCTCGCTGCCGAGGGTGAACTTGATGACGTCAAGTTGGCCTTCCTTGACTCCGGTCTCGGGGTCGGTATAGGAGGTGTGCATCTGACTGAGGTCATCAATAGGTACGGCATTGATGATGTCGTCGAATGCCTCTTTCAGGCGGTCCTCATAGACGTTGGCGCTGGCCGTTGCAGGCACGAGCAGGGCGATAAGCGTCGCGATGATGATATAACTGGTTGTTTTCATAATGCAGGAATATTGGTTGTGGGTTGGTTGTTCAATTGATTGTTCAATTCGTTTTCTAACTCTTGCTCAAGGTCGATGAGCACGATGCTGCCGTCCTCGTCTTGGATAGCCCTGAATCCGTTGGCTTCCAGGTCGATGATGAAGGCGCGTCGCTTCAGGTCGGCCAGTTCGCGTTGCAGGCGTGCGTTTTCCTGGGCCAGTTTTTTGTTCTCGGCCTTCAGGCTGCGTGTAGATTCTGAAACTGGACGAACTGGTTTAACTGGACGGTCTGGACGGACTGGAGTGGCTGACGCCAATTGTTGAGGCTGTTGCTCTGCTTCAACTGTTACTGGCGAGGCGATGGTGTCTGTTTTTTGGGCGATGACAGGGGGCGTTTCGGGCACGGTTGTGGTTGTCGGCTGGTGCAGCATGACGGTTGCCACGACGGCAGCGGTGATGCAGGCAGCGGCAGCGATGCCCCACCAGCGGCGGCCCATGAGCCGTGTCAACGATGGGCGAGGTTGCTCCACGGGCACGAGGTCACCTTCCATGCCGCGGTCAAAGTAGTCGAACATGAGGCGGTAGTCCTCCCACTCGGCGGGTACGTCGTCGCTGCGGAAGTATTCGGCCAGCATGGCCTCTTCCTCCACGGTGGTCTGCCCGTTCATGAATTTGTCGAGCAGTGCCTTGATTTTTTGTTGTGAATACCGTTTCATTGTCCTTGGTTTCTATATTGACGTATTTCTTCAAGCAGTTGTCGTCGTGCCCTTGCCAACAGTGTGTTCACGCTTGCTTCCTTGATGCCCAATATTTTGGCAATCTGGACACTGGTGCGGTGTTCCACTTGTCGCATGTGCAGCACCGCGTGTTGGGTGGGCGGCAGCTTGCGGATGCGCTCTTGCAGCCATTGCTCGTCCTCGCGTTGCACGATGATTTCAAGCGGTGAGGGACTGGTCTGGGTGGAGGCCTGCCGCTCATCGAGCGGGAGCGGCGGCTTGTGGCGTTGCTGATTCAGCGCCAGGTGGCGTGCAATCACCGTGGCATAGCCCTCGGGATTGTAGAGGCGGGGATCGTCACGCATTTGCCATAGGCGGGCCATCGTCTCTTGGGCGATGTCCTCGGCTGTGTCGGCGTCGGCACCCGCTGCAGCGGCCGCTTGCAGTGCCAATTGCCTAAGCCTAGTAGCCTTGTTCTCAAATGCGTCTATCGTCATCAGTTGTTTTCGTTCTCTGTTTTGATGTTACACTATAATAACACACAACCCACCCGTTTTTTAACACGAAACCCCACTTTTTTTGCTGAACAATTAAAAAATGCCATCAAAAGATCCATGGTAACCGCATTCATAAACTGTAACAATCCAGCCTATTGCCATAATAAATATTATTGTTGTCCGGGGAAACATCGTAGATGTTAGCGGTTCGAAGAACCGATTTCAATATGAAAGACCATGCAAAAACCTCGAAGAGGTTTGCAGCTTGGTCCATGAGCAGAACATTGCAAGTGCCTCGAAGAGGAACTTTGTGATTGACAAGATTCTGGCGGATGTAGAAGTTCGTCTTCGACGCACTTTCCACTTGATATGGCTGCCACCAAGCTGCGCTCATCTTCGATGAGCTTGCATGGTGTTTCCCATAAAAGTCGAGTCTACGACCCGACCTGCCTCTTCGAGGCAAAAGCCAAGCCCATGATAAGGCAGAAATGTTTATTTGATTCATATATAGTGAATTATGCCGATGTTGAAAAACTTTCCCCGGACATCAATTAATAAAAATCGGGCTATGGCCCGCAGGGCGATAAGATCAGTCATAATGATGACAAAACCGAAAAATTTTCCGGACAGTAATAATTGTTAGTTTAAGGCGGTTATCGTACTCTGGGAATCAGCACGGTAACCGCCTTGATGCGTAACAGACAATGTCCTGAGTTTATTCGATCACTTTGAAACTGCTGGTGAATCTATCGTATTTTTGACGTACAGCCTCTTGTTTAGAAGAGTCGGCCATAACTGTCAGAGAGATGATGTATCTACCTTTATTGAACTCTACTGTGCGACTATACATACCTACATAACCGTTATCACCTACGTAACCAGGATATTTATGGTCTGAGAATGAAACTTTCTCAACATTGGTATAGCTTGCGGGATAACCTGGAACTTCCGGGAAGTCTGAAGTCTTGATCTTATCCATCTGCTCGTTTTGCTCCGCTTCTGATAACTCTTCAAAAACTCTCGGAGTCTTTTTAACCACAATAAGGAATTGAGTCGCGTTATTAGGGTAATCGCCCTCTATTCCTTCAAACACATAGTTAGTAGTATCACCATCCTCAACAGGTGGTAAAGCCTTGAAATCGCATGGTGCAGCAATCGAGAACCCGAAATCTTCAAATGTCTTGGTGATTTCTTTCGATGCATCTTCGGAACCCTTATCAGTGTTGGATACGCAACCAACACAGGCCAACAATAGGCATAAATAAAAAAACTTTTTCATTTTGAGTAATATTAATTTGTTATTGACTGCAAATTTAAATCATAATTCTCTGAAATAATGAGATTTTGAAGTTTTTTTCTTTGTTGGCAAATCTCCCTCTGAATACAACGACTATGCCTTAATGGGTCATGTGGTTGTGGGAGAAAAGGCGCTGCGGCAGTTCCATCGCCAAAATGATGCCCAAGACAATGGCCATGGCGATTTTGCTGGCCACCCACCCGCTCTGTAACGAGAGGTTGAACTGCTCGTCGGTAAGGTAATAAGTAAACCAGAAAATGCCGGCTCCCGGCACCAACGGGAAGATGCCGCAAAGGAGAAATCCCTGGGCCGGAATGCGGAAGGGGATAGCAGCGAAGCGAGACACGATGCAGACCAGTGTAGATGCCGCAAAAGTGGCACCCGTGGGCGATGCACCAAACTGGCGCACAAGAATCAGGTAAAGCGCCCACCCGATGGCACCAATCACGCCAGCAGGCACATAGTGCTCACGGTCGATGCCGAACAGCAGTGCAAAAGCTGCTGTACCGGTAAAGGCAGCAATCACTTGCCAAAATAGGCTGGCAGTCTCTGGGCTGACCACCATGCTGAGATTGGCCACACCGCTGTGTATAGACCCGTCAAGAATAAAAGCGAGCGACACTCCGACGGCGATGCAGAAGAAACCGAGCATCGCATCGGTGAGCCGTGTAAAACCGGCGAGATAGTCTGAGTTGGCCAGGTCACGAACGCCATTGATAAAGGGCACACCAGGTATCAGCGGCATGATGGCTCCAATGATGATGTTGGCAAGGCTAAGGCCAGAGCCTATTCGCCATGCGAGAATGCAGAGTATGGTGGCCAAAAAGGCATTGCAGACACCGCTGACAATCTTTGAAAAATAACGACTGCTCACGCCCATCACAAAGCCATACAGTAGCAGTCCCACGACAAGGGCGACCCCACACTCAACCCATCCTCCGCCAAACACGGCACAGAAGCCTGCTGCACCTATTCCAGAGCCCAAAATCTGTTCCCATGCCGGTTTAGGCGCCGCCGAGCAGATACTATCCAGACGTTCACGCGCTTCGGCCAATCCTGTTTTCCCATTGGCGATATCATAGCTCAGGCGGTTCACGGCTACCACTTTAGACAGTTGGATGCCCTTGATGGGGATGAATTCCACGTTGGCGTAGGTGGAAGCCTGCCCTCCCGACTTTGAAACCTTATTGGCATGACCTGTGGTGAATATGCCGTTTGAGAGCACATAGAAGTTGCCCGAATCCACACCATAATGTGATGCGATACGGCTCATGATATCCTCCACGCGTGAGATTTCTGCTCCGTTCTCCAGTAGGATGTGTCCCGCCTTCGCGGCTACGTCCAGCACTTCGGTAAAGTCAGCTTGTTTGGTCATTATTATAATGGGTTTTCAATTTTGTTTGATCATTTATGCATTATGTTTGGCGCCTTAGCGTGGGTGATGATTAGGCATATCGGCATAACCGATTAAGGCAAGCACAATGGTGCCAATCAGCAGCAGGGTCCATTTCCACCAGGGAAGTTGTTTAATGTGTATTGTCATAGCACGAAAAAACTGTGTTCTTTACGGCAAAGGTAGCGATTATTTTGTAATTTTGCGATAATGGAAATCAAGGAATTACAATTTGGTCACCGCAGGGTGTGCCTGTATCAGTTGGTGCAGGGCAGTGCACCGCTGGTCTATTCGATTGATTATCATGAGAATGGGCAGTTGCTGCTGGATGCCTGCAAGCAGGTGGATTGCAGCGGGTTTAATTTGGTGACCATCAGTGGCCTGCATTGGAATCAGGAATTGTCGCCGTGGGCGGTGGAGACTGTCGTTTCACGGGATGACCGCTTCACGGGTGGCGCTCCTGAACTGCTACCATTACTCACAGGTGAGGTCGTGCCCCAGGTCGAGCGACTGCTTGACGCGCCACCCGCGTGGCGTTGCCTGGCAGGCTATTCACTGGCGGGCCTGTTCGCCGTATGGACGGCTTTTCAGACCGACTTGTTCACGCGCATCCTGTCGGCCTCGGGCTCGATGTGGTATCCTGGTTGGCTGGAGTATGCCCATGAGCACCAACTGGTAGCGCCCTTGCAGGGTGCCTACCTCTCGGTGGGCGAGCAGGAGAGCACGGCGCGCAATGCCGTGCTGCAAACCGTCGGCGAGCGCACCCGTGCCATGGCTGACCTACTGGCCGAGCGTGGCATCCCCTCCAAATTTGAACTCAACCCCGGCAACCACTTCAAGAATCCGCCCCTGCGCGTCGTCAAGGGCATCAACTGGCTCCTGCAACTTGACCACGATAACCAGAAAACAATACTGTGAGTCTCTAGTCCCTTAGTTGGCTTCCGCACACTGTAAAAAAGGAAGACAATAAATACAACAAATACAATATAATTATTTAATAATCAATAAATTGCACATCTTGTACTTCTTGTTTTCAATTAAAAAACAACTTAAACAACTTGAACAATTTTTAGCCTGAAGCCCTGTAGAGACGCAAAATTTTGCGTCTCCTAGCGTGCGTCAGTCAAATTCGTAATAATTGAATGCGGATGCCAATTAGTTAAATTCGCGTAATTCGTAGTTTTTGATGAAGTGTTCGGATGCCTGGATTGAATTTCTTGTCTTCAAATCAGCATTTAGGCAAGTTTTTTTGTACCTTTGCACCCTCAAAAAAGTAAGACCGCCTCGATGCGTAAGCAAGACAACTATACGTTCCTGACCACGGCACCCGTTCGTCGCGTAATTCCTGCGATGGCTGTGCCTACGGTCATCAGTATGCTTGTCACGAGCATCTATAACCTGGTGGACACCTATTTTGTAGGCTTGATCAACACCCAGGCAACGGCCGCCGTCGGCGTGGTGTTCCCCGTCATGGCGATTATCCAATCCATCGGTTTCATGTTTGGACAAGGGTCGGGCACTTATATGTCGCGGCACTTGGGGGCACGCCGCCTTGACGAAGCTCGTCAGATGGCCGCCACCTCGTTTGTCGGCAGCATCATCTGCGGCTTGGTCATTACCGTGCTGGGCCTGATTTTCCTTAAACCCTTATCCATCGCCCTCGGTTCCACGCCCACCATTCTGCCCTACACCATGCAGTTCATGGGCGTCATTCTGCTGGGCGCGCCTTTGATGACCGCGTCAATGGTCATCAACAACCAGATGCGTTTTCAGGGCAACGCCACCCAGGCGATGTATGGCATGATATCGGGCGCTGTGCTCAATGTGGTGCTCGTGCCGTTGTTCATGTTCACCTTTGGACTGGGCATCTTGGGCACCGCCATCGGCACGGTGCTGAGCCAGTTGTTCGGTTTCATCGTCTTGTGGGTGATGTCACGTCGGGGCGAGAACATCCCCATCCAGTTGTCACAATCCTCCCGCAAGTGGCATTTCCAGCAAGAAATCCTCAAGGGCGGCACGCCGTCGCTCACGCGTCAGGCCCTCGCCAGCATCGCCACCCTGATGCTCAACGTGGCGGCGGGCGTGTATGGCGACGCGGCCATTGCCGGCATGTCCATCGTGTCGAGGCTTGCCTTCATCATCTTTGCCATTATCATCGGCATCGGCCAGGGCTATCAGCCCTTCTGTGGATTCAATTATGGCGCTGGCCTGTACAAGCGATTGCTCAAAGGTTTTTATTTCACCATTCTGCTCGACTTGGCCGTGCTGTTTGTGATGTGTGGTCCTGCCTACGTGTTTGCCGAGGAACTGGTGGATATCCTGCGCGATGACCCCGAGGTTGTTGCCGTGGGCGCCGTCGCCCTGCGCTGGCAACTCGTCGCCCTGCCCATGGCGGCGGTGGTCACCGTTTGCAACATGACCTTGCAGACCAGTGGCCAAAGCCTGTCGGCCAACATCCTCGCCGCTGCCCGTAACGGCATCTTCTTCATACCCTTGATCCTCATTCTCCCTCATTGGTTGGGCCTCAAAGGTGTGGAAATCTGCCAGGCCGTCTGCGACGTGCTCGCCTTCCTCCTTGCCGTACCCTTGATTATCCATTTCTTTAGGTCGTTACGGTAAGCTTCGGGCGTTCTTTGTCGTTAAAAAACGTGTTGGCACGCCTAATAATCTAAAAAATATTAAAAAACTTGCTGGGATTCATTTCTTTGTTCTACTTTTGCCGCGCGCAGATGAAACGACTATTCCTCATATTGGCTATCGCCGTGGCCATGACGGCATTAACGGGTGTACAGGCGCACGCTGCCCCTGCTGTGGATGACCCGCTCGACAACATCGAGTTGCCCTCGGTGCTGCAGAAGACATTTGCTGGTTACTACCACTTCATCGAGCCATCGACTGGCGACACGCTGGCGATGATTGTCTTTAATCCCATCATCATCTATCCGCGAGAGCGTTTCCGCAACAAGGCAGAAGAGAAATACTACTGGAAGACCGTGCGTGACATCAAGAAGACGCTCCCCTATGCCAAACTCATCAGCAACACGCTGCTGGAGACCTATGAGTATATAGATACCTACCAGACCGAAAAGCAGAAACAGGCCTATCTCAAGCGCTTTGAGAAAGAGCTGTTTAACCAGTACAAACCGCAGATGAAGAAAATGACCAAGGGTCAAGGCAAGATGCTGATTAAACTAATCAATCGCGAGACCAATCAGAGCAGCTACAGCATCCTGAAAGCCTTTCTGGGCAAGTTCCGCGCCGGGTTCTGGCAAACGTTCAGCAAATTCTTTGGAGCCAGTCTAAAAGCGGGTTACCATCCGGGAAAGGATAAGAATGATGCCATGATCGAGCGCATCTGTGTCCGCATCGAGCAAGGCGCATTGTGACCTATCCCTAGCTGACCAGGCGTTATGAAAAAACTGATACCTTCCATAGTCCTTCTTCACCTTGTGCTGCTTGCCTTGTTCACGGTGCTGGTGATTGCTGTACATCTCATTCCACGCGATGCCATTGAGCCCCAGTTCAAGAGTTCGGTGAAGATTTTTACCGCAGAAGGCGTTTATCCTGACAAGACGTCGCTGGACGGCAGCGTGCTGGTAGATAATTTTACCGACTGCTACATGCTCAATGTCGCCTATTGTGCTGACGCATCCCATCCTGTTGATGCCGCCATGCGCAATTACCGTTATCGCGATGATGCCAACATGGTTGTCACGATGAGTCATCTTGCCGACGGCAAGATGACTCTCGAACCGACCGAATATGGCAAATACTGGCACGGATATCAGGTGTTCTTACGTCCCCTGCTCGCGCTGATGGATTATGGCAAGATTCGCGTGCTGAACGGCATCATGCTGGCCATATTGCTCATCACGGCGCTGACCCTGATGGCACGCCGGCTGTCCCTGGGTATTCCCATTTGTTTTGCCGTGTCGATGTTCATGGTACACTCGGGGGTGTTGCCCTGGTCGCTGCAATTCTCGACGTGCTATTATATCACGCTTGTGAGCGTAATCGCATTGTTGGGCTTCGGCTGGTTGAGTGCCACATGGCATCGTTTAGTGCTTTGCTTCTTTGCAATCGGGGCTGTAACTTCGTTCCTGGATTTCTTTACCACACCCGTCATGACTCTGGGCGTACCCTTGACTATCATGGTGCTCAAGGATGAAAGGCTTTGCCGGATGCGGGCGGTATTTGCACTGTGCTTGGCTTGGCTCGCGGGCTACAGCCTAATGTGGGCATCCAAATGGGTTATGGCCTATCTGTTGGCAGGCTATAATCCCCTGGAAGAAGTGACGCTGTTTGTACAGATTCATACCATCGGTCAAGATACTGAACCGGTGCAGGCGTTCTGGAAGAAGATGCTTGACTTGTTCCTGTCCAGATGGTCCCTCATGTCGGCCAATGGTCTGATGCGATGGGGCATCGTAGCTGTGCTGGCGATACCTGCTATCATTTTCTCAAAAGGTCGCAATGTTCTGAAGAACTATTCCGTATTGCTGTTTGTCGCTATGTTGACACCGCTATGGTATTTCGTGGTTGCGCATCATTCCTACACTCATTTTTTCATCACCATGCGTGCCTTGCTGGTTTGCTGGTTCTCCAGTCTGTGTTTCCTGTATCAGAACATTGACTTCAGCAAGCTGAAAACCTACTTCTGTAAACGATAATTGTCTGCTAATATTTATCAACAAGGGTTGAGTGCCGTTCAGGCGCCCAACCCTTGAGATAAAGTCTAAACTTTGAGTAGTTACTTGACGCTCACCTTGTAGGCTTGCTTGCCCACAGTGACGATGTAGATGCCGGGTGACATCGACAGGCTGCGGTGACCATCGGCCACGAAGGCATCAACCTGGCGGCCATCGACGGTGAATACGCGCACTTGCTGACCCTCGAAGCCCTCGATGCTGATGCCGCCCTTGACGGCCGTAATTTGCTGCTTGGCTGCCAACTCATCCACACTGCTGGAGATTTCCTTGGCAGTGATGCTGATGTTGTCGAGCCAGATGCGCTCGCTCATCATGCTCATGTAGCCGCGGAAGCTTACCTTGCCGTAGTTGGCTAACTGGGCGCCAGTCATCGGAATCTCGAACAGCGTCCACTCGCCATTGCCTGCGGTAACGTCGATGGTCAAGAGTTCCTCGTAGGGGTTATCGTCCATGCTCTGCGATACTACCAGGGTGGGCATGACATCCGCACTGGAGCTATATCCCATGTAAACCCAGAACGAGAGCGTGTACTCCTTGTCGGCCTCAAATTTCACCTTGGGTGAAACAAGGTCTGCCCAGTGATAGCTACTGTAGTAGTTACCGTTGTAGCACAGGGCATAGCCGTTGTCGCCATCTTGAGAGGTCATCTCGTCGTTGTCGTTAAGAATGTTCCAGACGGTGCCGTAGTTGGCCACATCACCCTCGGTCATCCAACCAGTGGTTGAGAGGATGCCGTTCTCAAATGGCTCATAGAAGGGAACGGGCTTCAGTTGACCCAGGATAATGTCATCCAGGACAGCTTGTCCCACGCCAGCCGAGGTCGAGGTGATAACACCATAGTAGTACATTATCATTTCGTCGGTCGGTTCGCGGTCAACGGTAAAGGTGGTCTCGGTGGTTGAGCCGATGACGATTACCTGCTCCTCGGGAGTCGTGCCATTGGGATTATACTCGACGATGATGTACTCCAGTGATTCGTCAACAACGCCGCCATTGACACCTACCTCCGACGGAGCGTCCCAGGTGAGGACGGCCTTCTGGTTGTCTTCGTTGCCGCGGATCCAGAAGTTCTCAACGGCTGCGGGAATGTCAACGCCAGCAAAGATATCAACGGTCGTAGCCTTACCGCGGCCGTACTCGTTCTCGGCAACGATGACATAGGAGTTGCTGCCGTGCATGGGTTGCTCGTCAGCCCACTCGATGTGCTGACCAGGTTCCACGTTCTCAAATGTCATCAAGGGGATGGCCGATCCGGTACGGAAGATATAGACGGTAATCGGACCTTCCAGCGGACGCTGAGCGTAATCAACCGAGGGTGCGTTGAAGTCGAAGTTCACTTTCAACATGCCCGTCTTGTCGTGCTCGGCTACAAGGTTCTCGACGCTGTAGGGGGCAAATGCTGAGCCCACGAGCGTAATCGAAATGTCGTCGATGCTCGGTGAGATGTAGCTGCTGGCCACATCGGCAACCATGAGAACTGAAGGATAGTATTTGCCTGTCTCGGTAGCAATCACCTCATTCTCGACGAGCACTTTTTCACCATAGTTGGTGAACGGCAGTTGTTCGGGATAGATGGTTTGGGCAGTAGAGTCGGGAGCCATACCGATGCCGGCATAACCCGGGCAGGTCTGGTTATAGGAGCTGTAAGTCCAATTGAAGGCGTAGGTGTAAACCATATCCTTCTCCAGCTTAATAGCGGGCATGTAGAGCCAGATCTTCTCTACGGGATGCTGCACGAAGTAGCCATAGCCGCCCAGTGCCAGGTTCTGGTTGTAGCTGTACCACAGCCAACGGTACTCGTTGGTGCTGTAGATCGACGAGTCGTTGACGGTGACGAAGAAGCGGGCGTCGTCCTCGGTATCGAAGGTGTTGGTGTAGGGAGCGGTGTAAACTCCGATAAAGGCCTCGGCACTCACGCGCTTACCCTCGCCAGACTCGTTGCTGATGCCTACGGTGTAGGTGTGGACACCCACGCCCTCAACGGTGTTGTCGGTCCACAGGGCATTCTCTCCAACCATTACAGGGAACTGTGCCACAGCGGTCTCACTGCCATCACGGTAAACATTGGCAGTCAGCGGGTTGGTCAACTCTTCGCCATTGAGCGTGGTAGTGGGAACGGTGAAGGTCACATCGGCAACCATTTCGCCATCCTCGTCGGGAGTGATGGTCAGGTTGGTCACTTCGGCAGGAGCCTCGTTTTTACCAAGTTTGTTCAGGGCCATCGAGTAAACAAAGATACCCGAAGCATTGTCTTCCCTATGGGTGTAAACACGAACGGCAAAGTAGTAGGTACCGCTCTCTTCCATCTGGAAGTCGGCTTCCCAGTCGGCAAGTGTGCCGTCCACGTCATAGGCCTCGTCCGAAGCCAGTACCTGGAAGGTCGAAACATCGTTGGGGTCGGTACCGACCATCAGGCTCACGCGCTCCTTGTAGTTGGCAAACGTGTTGCGCATGTTCACAATCAAGGCATAGGAGATACCCTGTTCAATCTCGATACCCGGAGAAATCAGGTAGTCGTCGCAGCTCTCCTGGTCATCACCCATGTTGTAAGGGCCGGTGTAGATACCCCAGCAACCATTATAGTCGTTGAATTGCCAGGTATATTCCGAGCCCCACTGGCTTGCGTCATTGTTGGCATTGACAATGGTCCACAGGTCGCGGGTAGATGGGTCGCTGAAGTCATCAAAATAAGGAGCCTGGAATGCGCTACCCGTCAGGATGGCGTTGGAAACAGCATCATCGCCACGCTTGCCGTCAGCGTTAAACGGGGTCACGATGTAGTAATAGCGTTCCATCTTGGTGGGCAGGGTCTCGCTGAACTCACATTCGCTCAGGCCCTCGGCAACGAGGACGTTGCCCGGCATACGAACGACGTTATAGGTCACGTTCTCGAGATAGCCGCCGTTGACACCGCCGGCAGGAGCGTCCCATGTCAAGTGGCTCACGCCATTCTCGACCGTGAAGTTGACATTGGTCACGGGCAGCGGCGTGTCATAGCCGGCATAGATGTACAGACAGTTGACGGGCGAATAACCGGCCTCGTTCTCGAGCAGGACATATACATAGTGGTTGTCGTTGCTCACCTCCTGGCTGAAGGATTGCTGACTGCCGG
This sequence comes from uncultured Prevotellaceae bacterium, assembly GCA_947302275.1. Taxonomy (GTDB): domain Bacteria; phylum Bacteroidota; class Bacteroidia; order Bacteroidales; family Muribaculaceae; genus Sodaliphilus. Next base: position 7,305 of record CAMYUW010000003.1, on the reverse strand, counting down.
CTGCAACGCTGACGTAGGTGGCGATGGGTTCGCCATCGAGCCATACACTCATGTTCACGTTGCCGGTTAGCGGGCTGCCGTTGTAGGTTGTCGTGGGAACGGTGAAAGTGATGTTGCCGCCAGTCGATGCACCGTCAAATGTAAACGCCAGGTCGCTGATGGCTGCGGGAGCCTGGTCGGGAGCCTGGTTACCCTCAAAGAATACCGTCGGGGCTTGCTCGTTGTTGTAAAGCTCCTCAATAAGCGACATGCTGCCGTCATAGGGGTTGATGGCATAGATGCCTGTTCCCTGCTGGGTAACGGCCATCCACACAAAGCAGCCGCTGTGGGGCTCATAGCCCATACCCTGCACATACAATGTGGGGGCAGCATCGAGCGTAAACAGCTGGCGTGCCATGCCGTCGGCCTTGTCGAGCGTGTAGAACTCGCCATCGGCACCCACGCAGTACATGTCACCATTGGGCGTGAAGCCCAGGGTCAATGGTTGGAAATTGTTGGGCCAAGGGCAGTAAGTCTCAAACAGGCGGGTCTCGGGATTCCACTTGGCCATATTCAATCCAGTCAGGTCGCTGTTGTACTGGATCGAGTAGATGACGTCACTGGTCACGTCATAGGCCATTACCGAGGGGATAAAGCTGAAATCCACCTGCTCATATACCTGTGACCACATCTCGTGGAAGTCGGTACGGCTCAGGCCGTTGTACTCAACGCCGTTCAGCGAGCCGAAGATTTCCATTGGCCTGGCGCCCACGAGCTGGTCACGGCCCATGGCGCTGGCCATAAAGTTGTAGCGCAAGTCGGTGGCATGGGCCTGGAAGCCGTTGCCATCACCGATGGTGTAACTGTAGATACCATAGGGTACCGAGCCGATGCCATAGCCTGCCCACTCGTTGGAGTTGGTCAGGTTGACATACATCGTCAGTCCCTGGAACTGGTCAGCACTCGGGGCCTTCTTTCTTGACAAGGCCTCGCGCGAAGAGAGCATCTTAGCCCTCTGGGGTGTCTGCACAACCTGTTTCACCGGCTTGGGTGCCGGCGTGTAGGTCGTGGACTGCTCGCCGGCCGATGCCATAAAGGACACCAGCGCAAGCACTGCGAGTAAAATTCTTGTTTTTTTCATTAATGAAATAGTTTAATGGTGATTAATGCTGCCGAACGATATTGGGAGGACATCATGCGACAGGGTTAATGGATTCATCGGCAAATATACACATTTAATTAAGATTTTCCAATTCGTATTGTGGCAAAATTCAAGTTTTTCACTAAATAGCCCGATTCTGATAAATTTTATAACATTTGGCAGGTCGGCATGTGCATCGCTTGTAGTAACGCTGGAATTTGTCTATTTTTATATTTGGATGAATGTGGGCATTGTCTTTTCACCAATAAAAAAAGCAACGGCGGGTCATCACCCGCCGTTGGTCAAAAGGTAGTTAATGGTATAGGGTTTTTAACCCAGTCGTTTCAGCTTCACGGTGAAGTGGCGCATCAGCGGGGCTTCCCACTCGATGGCAACACCGCGGGTGATCTCGTTGCGGCGGTCATATACGTTCTTCAGGGCAGCGGCAATCACGTTCATGTGGTTGTCGGTGTAAACGCGACGGGCAATGCACAGACGCAGCAGGTCGAGGCCACCGAAGCGGTTCTCGCGGGTCACGGGGTCACGGTCGGCCAGGATGTAGCCGATCTCGCAACCGCGGATGCCAGCCTCGAGGTAGAGCTCGCAGGTCAGGGTCTGAGCGGGGAACTCTTCCTTGGGAACGTTGCACAGCACCTTGTCGGCGTCGATAAACAGAGCGTGACCGCCAACGGGACGCTGATAAGGAATACCATACTCGTCAAGCTTCTTGGCGAGGTACTGAACCTGGTGGATGCGGGTCTCGAGCATTTCAAACTCGGTGTTCTCGTCCAGACCGACTGCCAACGCGTTCAGGTCGCGGCCGTTCATACCACCGTAGGTGATGAAGCCCTCGAAGGGGATGCAGAACAGCTTGGCGCCCTCATACCAATCCTGGTTGTTGGTAGCGATGAAACCGCCCATGTTCACAACACCGTCCTTCTTGGCCGACATGGTCATGGCGTCAACGTAGGAGTACATCTCGCGGGCAATCTCCTTGATGGTCTTGTCGGCGTAGCCCTCCTCACGGGTCTTGATGAAATAGGAGTTCTCGGCAAAGCGGGCGCTGTCCATCACGACGGGCACGCCATACTTGTGGCACAGCTCGCAGGTGTCCTTGATGTTCTTCATCGACACGGGCTGGCCGCCAACGGTGTTGTTGGTCACGGTCAGTACCATGAAGGGAACATTACCCTTGTTCTCGCTCAGCACCTTCTCCAACTTCTCCAGCGATACGTTACCCTTGAAGGGGATTTCGAGCTGGGTGTCCTTGGCCTCGTCGATGGTGACGTCGATGGCCTTGGCCTTGCGGGCTTCGATGTGACCCTTGGTGGTGTCGAAGTGGGCGTTGCCGGGGATGACATTACCTTCCTTCACCAGGTAGGAGAACAGCACGTTCTCGGCTGCACGGCCCTGATGGGTGGGGATGACATACTTGAAGCCGAAGATGCGTTGTACCACGCTCTCAAATTTGTAGAATGAGGTGGCGCCGGCGTAACTCTCGTCACCCAGCATCATCTCAGCCCACTGGCGATCGCTCATCGCGCCCGTACCGGAGTCGGTCAGACAGTCGATGTAAACCTGCTCGGCCTTGAGCATGAAAACGTTGTTGTGGGCTTCCTTGAGCCACTGCTCACGCTCAGCACGGGTGCTCTTGCGCAGAGGCTCGATCATCTTGATTTTCCAAGATTCAGCAAATGGTAATTCCATTGATAGTCAATTATTTAGGTTAAACTTTTTTATCGTTTTTGTCAAAAATTGAACCCCTTAAAAAGGTAATTATATTCAATTTTTATGCAAAGTTACGGCAACTTGCCGAACTGGCAAATTTTTCTAGCCGCATTCAGATTTTTTAACAAATGCGCAAATCTTATCTTGTGTATAATGTATCAAGGGCAAGAAACAATTCAGGGACCTAACGGCCCGAAGGCCGTTCAAGTCCCTGAATGTATGGTGTGCTCCTATGGGTAGAATTCCCTTATCAGTTCTCGCAGCGCGTGCGGTAGTTGTTGGTGGGATAGGTGGGATACGTCGGCTGGTTGTACGCCGTGTGCGTATCCTTGTTCAGGATCACCAGGGCGCCAATCACACCTGGTACCCATGCGCAGCAGGTGAGAATCGTCACGATGAGCACCGAGCCACAACCCTTGTCCAGCACAGCCAGCGGCGGGAAGATAATCGATAGTATAACCCTGAACAGTGACATAACGTTTTACTCCTTTCTTCTTTTATTAACTAATCATTTTGTTCATTCCCCCATCTATCTGCAATTCCCGTGCCAATTTGTCATTTATCAGTTTTCTTCCTCTTTTCTTCTACATCTTGTTTTTTATTATTACCTTTGCCCTTGAGCAGTGACGAGTGTCGCTGCTTGACATCGTGGATTAAAATTAGCGTTGGCTATTATTCAAACGTTCAGAAACTTGCAGGTAGAAGAACATGTCTTTAGAATAATGGTAGCGCTCACCTTGTGTGGGCGTTTTCCTGATCTAAAGGCATAGGTTTCCTGCAAGTACCTTGAACGTTGGACGGGAATTCGTCCACCTTCTGTATCCCAAGGTGCTTGCAGGAACGCTTTGTTTATTGGCCCAGCGCATTAATAATAACGACAACATTATTAATGCTTTATGGCAAACGAAAGTCTATCTAAGGCTAAGGAGGCCAAGAATGATGAGTTCTACACTCAGTACCATGATATTGAGAAAGAAATCTCGGCCTATCTTGAGTACAACCCCGACGTGTTCCGTGGCAAGACGGTTCTGCTGCCGTGTGACGATCCCGAGTGGAGCAACTTTACCAAATATTTCGCCCAAAACTTCGAGACCTTCGGCCTTAAAAAACTGATTTCCACCAGTTATGCCCCCGAGAGCAAGCGCTACAAGTATGGCTACCAGCCCACCTTGTTCGAGACCGAGGCACCCCACTTTGATGCCGACAAGACCAAGACACACGGCAAAATCTTCGTCCTTGACCATGATGTGACGGGGGATGGAAAAATCAACGTGGAGGACTTGGAATGGCAGTACCTGGAGGGCGATGGCGACTTCCGCAGCAAGGAAATCTGCAAACTGCGTGATCAAGCCGATTTCATCATCACTAATCCACCGTTTTCCCTTTTCCGCGAGTTCCTCGCATGGATAATGGAAGCCAACAAGAAGTTCCTGATTATCGGTAATATGAATGCCATTACATATAAAGAGACGTTTCCTCTTATAAAGGATAACGAAGTTTGGCTTGGCGCAACTGGTTTTGTTACTGATATGGTATTTGGAGTACCCGAAGGAACAATTGTTAAAGAAAGCGACAAATTAAAAGCGGAGCGATTAGGTTATGTGGGCAATTACACTCGATTAGGTAATTCATGTTGGTTTACTAACATTGACCATGGTCGCCGCCACCAATTCTTGCCCTTGATGACAATGGCTGATAACTTGAAATTCAGCAGACACAAAGAAATTAGGGGAATAAGCAGTTATATCCATTATGAGAATTATGATGCCATTGAGGTGCCATATACCGATGCCATTCCAAATGATTATGAGGGAATTATGGGTGTTCCTGTCTCTTTCCTTGATAAATATTGCCCCGAACAATTCGTGATTATTGGGCAAACTCAAGGCGATTCAGGAAAAGAACTGGGTTTAAAACCATTTCCACGAGAATTAAAGAAACTGAATCCCAGTTTAAGGGATGGTCAATTATATTACATTGACGAGGAAGGCTTTCCACAGAAACCTTACGCTAGGATTTTAATCCGCAAAAAACAGTAATACGATATGAAGACGATATTAAGGACTGACATCACGGTTCGCGAGATTTGCGAGGGCTTTATCTATAACGAGTTGGAGGGCAAGGGCTTGTTCGGACTTAACGGCAAACTCACCATCCAGCCCGAGTACCAGCGCAATTACATCTATGCCGACGGCAAGAAAGACGTGGCCGTTATCGACTCGGTGCTGAAAGGCTATCCCTTGGGGCTCATCTATTTCAACAAGGTGGGCGACCGCTACGAGGTGCTTGACGGGCAGCAGCGCATCACCAGCCTGGGGCGTTTTGTAACCCACAAACTCGCCATCAAGGACAAGAACGGGATGCAGCAGTACATCGACGGCTTGGACAAGGAAGACCGTGAGAAGGTGTTGAACACCAAATTACTCATTTTCATCTGCGAGGGCAAGGAAAGCGAAATAAAGGACTGGTTCCAGACGGTCAACATTGCCGGCGTGAACCTGAACAACCAAGAGAAATTGAATGCCATTTTCTCGGGGCCGTTTGTGAGCGCATTGAAGGAGGAATTCAGCAACAGCCAGAATGCCCATATCCAAAAGTGGAGCGCCTATGTCAGTGGCAATGCCAAGCGACAGGACTTTCTGGAGCGTGCCCTGCAATGGGTGAGCCAAGGTAATGTAGAGGCCTACATGAGCAAGCACCGCCAGGACTCCGATATCACGCCAGTCAAGACCTATTTCAACGCAGTTATCGATTGGGCTTCGGCCGTGTTTAGCGACGTGCTGCCCGAGATGCGCGGACTGGAGTGGGGACGGCTCTACGAGGAGCACCACAAGAAGCCCTACAATGTGGCAGAAGTGTCAAAGCGTGTTCATGAACTCCTTGCCGACCCCTATGTCACCAACCACAAGGGCATTTTTGAATACATCCTGGGAGGCGAGAAGGACAAGAGCCTGCTGAACATCCGCGTGTTTGACAAGGCGACGATCAACCGCGTCTATACCAAGCAGACCGCGTCAGCCAAGGAGAAGGGCGTGAGCAACTGCCCCGACTGCGCCTTGAAGGGCGAGACCCGCATCTATAAACTGGGTGAGATGGATGCCGACCACGTTACCGCATGGAGCAAGGGCGGTGCCACCGACGAGGGCAACTGCCAGATGTTGTGCCGCCACCACAACCGCTCCAAGGGCAACAAGTAGCCCTCACTGATCAAGAATAGAAAAACACAAATACCAGCGAGTGTTTAACAATATCTGGGACAACTGCAACAACTTTTTGGGGTTGTTTGAGTTGTCTCAGTTTTTTTTAAATATTAACAATCATTGTTGTCTGGGGAAACATCGTAGATGTTAGCGGTTCGAAGAACCGATTTCAATATGAAAGACCATGCAAGAACCTCGGAGAGGTTCGCAGCTTGGTCCATGAGCTGAACATTGCAAGTGCCTCGAAGAGGAACTTTGTGATTGACAAGATTTGGGGGATGTAGAAGTTCGTCTTCGACGCACTTTCCACTTGATATGGCTGCCACCAAGCTGCGCTCATCGAAGATGAGGTTGGCTACGCCTTCCTCTTTCACGACTCGGTAAAGCTTAAACAAGTTTAGCTTCACTCTCGCTGCTCCATCGGGTGCATGGTGTTTCCCATAAAAGTCGAGTCTTCGACCCGACCTGCCTCTTCGAGGCAAAAGCCAAGCCCATGATACAGCAGAAACGTTTATTCGATTCATATATAGTGAATGATGCCGATGTTGAAAATCTTTCTCCGGACACAAATGATTAAAAATATCAGCTGGAATCTTGTTTTAGTTATTCAGTAATTGTTTGTGCTTTTTGAAAATATCATAGGAAAACTAATATTTTTAGTTTTATTAACTAAAATAATTTGGCACATAACTAAAATAATTAGTTTATTTGCGTCGTAAAACTCAAAAAAGGCTTGAATTATGAAACAGTTGACCCAAAAAGAAGAGGAAATCATGGAGCGGATGTGGGATCATGGCCCCATGCTGGTGCGCGAGTTGCAAGCCTGCTATGACGAGCCCCGTCCCCATGTGAATACCTTGGCTACATTGATGAAGATACTGGAGGAGAAGGGTTTCCTGAGTCACAAGGCCATTACTGCCCGCTGTTTCCAGTATTTTGCCAGCATCAGCCGCGAGGAGTACCGCGGTGGCTCATTGGCCAACGTGGTGAACAAGTTCTTCGGCAAATCCTACCTGAGTGCCGTCTCGGCACTTGTCAAGAGTGAAAAGGTCAGCGTTGAGGACCTGAAGGAACTCATTCGTGAAGTGGAAGAGAACAAGTAAACACCCTCAATCGCCATGTTACTCATTTATCAAATTAAAGTTGGCCTCTGCCTCATCGCCTTCTACCTGCTGTGGAAGTTGCTGCTCAGCCGCGAGACTTTCCACCGGTTCAACCGTATCGCCCTGCTGGCGGTCATGGTGCTCGCGTTGGTAT